>NZ_AMXF01000233.1 GCF_000310225.1 Thauera phenylacetica B4P | reverse complement strand
GCCACCGCAGCCAGCGCGGCCAGCGCGGCCAGCGCGGCCGAGGCGGTCACCGCAGCCACAGCCGCCACCGCGCCCGAGGCGCCGCAGGCGGAGGACTGGATCGACATCGACTTCCTGCGCGCGGAGCAGGAGGCGCTGGGCGAGGAGATCGTCGCCGACATCGTCGGCGTCTTCCGCACGCAGGGCCAGCCGCTGCTCGACGCGCTGCTCGCCGCCGCCCGCGCGGGCGAGCATGCGGAGTGCGCACGGCTCGCCCACAAGCTGCGCGGCGCCGCGGCCAACGTGGGCGCGGGGCGGCTGGCGGCGTGCGCGGGGACGCTGGAGGACGCGCTGAAGCGGGATCCATCACGGGCCGCAGGGGTCGAGGGCCTCGCCGAGCGCGCCGGCGAACTCGGCGAGGCCTGGACGCGCACCCTGCAGGCGCTCGACGCGCTGCGGCTTGCGGCAGAGGCACCCGCCGCGGCAGAGCCCGCTCAGCCCCCGCCGGGCTCCACGTCCACCGCCAGCCGGTAACCCTCGCCGCGGATGGTCGCGATCAGCGAATCCGCGCGCGCCGGGTCGTCCAGCTTCGCGCGCAGGCGACGCACCAGCACATCCACCGAGCGATCCTGCGGCGACCAGTCGTGCCCGCTCACCGCGCGCGACAGGCGGTCGCGGTCGAGGATCTCGCCGGGGGGGCGCACCAGCAGCGCGAGCACCTCGAACTCGCCGCGCGTCAGCGCCACGTCCTGCCCCGCGCGGTCGCGCAGCCGGCGCCGCGACAGCTCCAGCACCCAGCCCGCGAAGCGCAGGCTGTCCGCCGCCTCCGCCGGCCGCACCGCGCTGCGCCGCAGCAGGCTCTTGACGCGGGCGAGCAGCTCGCGCGGGTTGAAGGGCTTGGTCACGTAGTCGTCGGCCCCGACCTCGAGCCCGACGATCTTGTCCACGTCGTCGTCGCGGCTGGTGACCAGGATGATGCCGATCGAGGCGTCGCGCGCACGCAGCTCGCGCGCCAGCGACAGCCCGTCCTGGCCCGGCAGGTTGATGTCGAGCAGCACCAGGTCGACCCCGCCCTGGCCGAGCTGCCGCCAGAACGCCTCCCCGTCGCCGGCCAGCAGCACGCGATAGCCTTCCTTGGAGAAGTAGGCATTCATGCGCGCCTGCGCGACCAGATCGTCGTCAACGACGAGGAGGGTGGGGGTGGCGTCGGGGGTGGGGGACATGTGCGGGGGAACGGTAGTGCGCTCTGCTACGGAATCGCTTGCCCGCTAGGGCGAGCATCGCTTTCGGGTTCGGACTGGCGGTCGCGAGCAGCGTGCGAACGGACACGCTCACGCGGGCTGTCAACTGAGACGGCGACAATCCGGTCTTCTTGCGCGCTTGGATGATCGGCGAGGGGACGACTGGAAGCTCTTCTGCCTTCATCTCCTGGATCGCTTGAAGCAGGAAAGTTACCTCACGCTCTTTGGTCCAGTACGTCGGCCATTTGCCTACGAAGAGGAGCGTTTCGATTGTATGTCAGACCGACGTAGTATCTCCCCATGACCGGATCGAACTGTCCCTTCTGCCAGCTAGACGCAGCACGCATCGTGTTCGCGGATAACGTGACGCTTGTGATTCGCGATGCCTTTCCAGTCTCGCCCGGTCACACCCTGATCATCCCGCGGCGCCACGTCGGATCCTTCTTCCAGCTGACCGCGCCCGAGCGTGAGAGCATGTTCGAGCTCCTGACGCAGGCGAAGGTGGAGCTCGATGAAACCCTGCAGCCCGACGGCTTCAACATCGGCATCAACGACGGCGCAGCGGCTGGACAGACCGTGCCGCATCTCCATCTCCACCTGATTCCACGTTATCGGGGCGACGCACCGGATCCACGCGGTGGCGTGCGCTGGGTGCTTCCTGCCAAGGCGAAATACTGGAGCGGGTAATGAGTCTCTCCACCTACTTCGACCGGTTTCGACAGCTCAACGTCAATGTGGCGCACGGCCGCGCCAGCCCGCACAAGATCTGCATGCTCCTGGCAGTGCTCGATCTGGCGCGGGGCGGGGCGCTGACGGCGAACCGCGTCGAGTTCGCGCCGCCGCTGCTTGAACGCTACGCGCTGTATTTCAATGCGGTGCGGGCCGAGGGCGACCACCCCAATCCCTACTTTCCGTTCTTCCACCTCGCGGGCCGATTGCGCGGAGGCGGCGAGAGCTTCTGGCATCTGCAGCCAAAGTCGGGGCGTGAGCACGTACTTGCCAGCATGAGCACGGCAAGAACGGCGAGGCACGTGACGGACAACATCGATCACGCGCGACTCGACGCGGAGTTGTTCGATCTGCTGCAGGATGCGCTTGCGGTCGATACCCTCAGCGCAGTGCTCGCCGAGACCTGGTTCGACCGCGGCCTGCAGGACCTTGACGCGGTGGTGGGGCGAACCCGGCAGATCAACCGCTATGAGCGCTTGCTGCGATCCTCGGGCGCAACGGCACTGATCGCCGCCGAAGCGGCACCGAGCTATGTCCGCGATCCCGCATTCCGGCGCGTCGTGACGGAGATCTACGATTTCCGCTGCGCGGCGACCGGGCTGCGCCTCGTTTTGCCCGACGGTGCAGCAATGGTCGAGGCGGCGCACATCCATCCTTTCAGCGAGGCGGGCGATGACGATCCTCGCAACGGGCTTGCACTGACCCCGGACATGCACTGGGCGCTCGACCGGCACCTGATCGCACCGGACACCGACTTCCGCTGGCGGGTGAGTCGGGCGCTGGACCGGCGCATTCCGGACTATCAAGTGCTGACCGAACTGGAGGGCAAGCCGCTGTTCTTGCCGCGCGAGGCGCGCATGTATCCGAAGCGCGAGGCGATCGAGTGGCGGCTGACGATGCTGGACAGGTGAGGTAGCTATAGCGCCGGAATATGGATGTGACGGCTGCCGAGGCCCCGTCGGTGATGAATGAGCAAATGAAAGACCTGACCCCGCAACCGTCGACTTCCTGAACGACAAACCCATGGCTCCAAGCGCCACGGTATTCGGATTGCAGGTCTGATGGCATTGCCCCCATAGGCGCCCTTCAGGGCGGCGGGATCGCTCCGCACAGCCAGCGCCAAGTGTCTTGGCTGCAAATGCCGTTGGCGGTCAGCTGTTGATCGACTGTGGCCCGGAGCTGGACCTGGAATGCCCGTAGGTGAAGCTCGGTAGCCATGTCGAAAATGCCGTCATCCGGTAATTCGGGCAGGACAGAAAAATTTACCGCGACCAATGTGCGCTGCAGGTGTCGCACTGCAGCTCCTTGCGCTCCACGCAGGATGCGCGGCGGAGCTTCGTCGGCGCGTTGACCGGGGAGCGGCAGCACCGCATCGGCGGGCTGGAACGCGGCGAGCCAGCCCCACGACTGGTTGCCGCAGATCCCGTCGATACGCATGGTTGCCTGATGCGATTCCTGCATTCGGAACTGGAAAAGCCGCAACCACAGTTCGGTGACCCAGCCGAACCGACCGTCGTCGCGCAGCGGGGGAAGCTGCCGTTGCATCGTAACCGTTCACTGAGCGGCGTTCTTTCCCCGCCCGCGCCCACGCGGAACAATCCCTCCCACTTTCACGAGGGAGGAGTCGGCAGTGACCAGGGCGACAGCGACCAACAACAAGTGGCGGCGCCGTAGCCGCGAGGAGTGGCAAGCGACCTTCGCGCGATTCGCTGCGAGCGGTCTCGGGATCGAGCCGTTCTGCCTGCGCGAGGGGCTGAGCGAGTCAAGCTTCCGGCGTTGGAGGAGCCTGCTGGGTAGCCAGACGCCGCCGGCTGCGCGCCCGGGATCCGGAGCAACGTCCGAACCCACTGGCTTCGTCGACGCCGGCACGCTCAAACTCGGCGGCACGGGCCGCCTCGAACTGCGGCTCGACCTGGGCGACGGCGTGATCCTTCACCTGTCGCGCGGCTGATGTTCTTCCCCGAAGGCGCCGTCCGCGTCCATGTCTATGGCCGCCCGGTCGACATGCGCAAATCCTTCGACGGCCTGTACGCGCTCACGCGCCAGGCGCTCGGCTGCGATCCGCTGTCGGGCGAGCTGTTCGTGTTCATCAACCGGCGTGGCACGCAGATGAAGGTGCTGTACTGGGACCGCACCGGATTCTGCGTGTGGGCCAAGCGTCTCGAGCAGGGGCGCTTCGTGTCGAACTGGGCGCAGGTCCGCACGCGCCAGATGGACTGGACCGGGCTCAAGCTCTTGCTCGAAGGCATCGAGCCGGCCCGCACCAAGCGCCGTTTCAGATTGCCCCAGAACGCCGTGAAACCCGCATGAATGCTGGGCTCTACGGTAAAATATGCGCCATGTCCGCACCGCACTGCACCCCCGTTCCGACCCTTGCCGAGGCCGCCCAGTGGGCGCCCGAGCAGATCGTCGGACTGGCACAGGCGAACGTCGCCTTGCAGCGCGACATGGATGCGATGCGGCTCGAGTTTGCGGCACTCAAGCATCAGCTCGAGTGGTTCCGCCGCCAGCTCTTTGGCCAGAAGAGCGAGAAGCGCGTGGTGTCACCCGACACCACGCAGATGTATCTGGGCGAGTTGCCGATCCCCGACACGCCGCCCGACACCCCCGCCAAGACCGTGGCGGGACACACCCGTCGTGCGTCGCGCACCGACTTCGCCCAGAGCAAGGACGAATCGGCGCTGTTCTTTGACGAGACGCGCGTCCCGGTCGAGACGATCACGCTCGCCAACCCCGAGACCGAGGGCCTCACCGCCGAACAGTTCGAGGTGATCGGCGAGAAGGTGAGCCATCGCCTGGCGCAGCGCCCGGGCAGCTACGTGATCCTCAAGTACGTGCGCCCGGTCATCAAGCGCCGCGACACGCAGACGATCCACTGCCCGGCGGCCCCCGCCGGGGTGATCGACGGCAGCCGCGCCGACGTGAGCTTCGTCGCCGGGCTCATCACAGACAAGTTCTGCTACCACCAGCCGCTGTACCGCCAGCATCAGCGGCTCGGGGACAACGGCATCCGGGTCTCGCGCCCGTGGCTCACGCAGCTCACCCACGCGGCGCTCGCGCTGCTCGAGCCGGTCTTTACGGCCCAGCTCGACTCGATCCGCGCAAGTCGCATCAAGGCGATGGACGAGACCCCGATCAAGGCCGGGCGCGCCAGCCCGGGGAAGATGAAGGGCGGCTACTTCTGGCCGGTGTATGGCGAGCGCGACGAAATCTGCTTCGCCTATCACGAGGGGCGTAGTGGCAAGCACATCGCGCAGACCCTGGGGACCGACCCACCGCCCGAGGGGGCGGTGCTGCTCACCGACGGCTACGCGGCCTACGAACGTTACGCACAAAAATGCGGGCTCACGCGCGCGCAATGCTGGGCGCACTCGAGAAGAAAGTTCTTCGAGGCCCAGTCGATCGAGCCCGAACGGGCGGCGCAGGCACTGGAGATGATCGGCCAGCTCTACGCGGTAGAGCAGCACATCCGTGAGGCACAGCTCGTCGGCGAGGCACGCCGCGCATACCGGCTCGCCCAGGCCAAGCCGATGGTCGACCGGTTCTTCGACTGGGTCGACACCCAATTCGAATCCCACGGTCTGCTGCCGAGCTCACCGCTAACCACTGCCCTGGCCTACGTGCGTGAGCGCCGGGCCGCCCTCGAGGTCTACCTCGCCGACCCCGAGGTGCCGATCGACACCAACCACCTCGAGCGGGCGCTACGCGTAGTGCCGATGGGCCGCCGCAACTGGCTCTTCTGCTGGACCGAGGTCGGCGCGAAATACGTGGGGATCGCGCAGAGCCTGATCGCCACCTGTCGCCTGCACGACATCGACCCCTATGCCTATCTGGTCGATGTGCTCCAGCGCGTCGGCCAGCACCCTGCCGCCGATGTCGCGCAACTCACCCCAAGGCTGTGGAAGCAACACTTCGCGGCCAATCCGCTTCGATCCGATCTCCACCCGCGCTCGAAGTAGGCAAGAACGCCGCTCGGTTACCGCTTACGTTGCATCTGCCGGCGCAGGGCTCGCTGCAAGAATCGAACTGCAGGACCACGGTCTATGATCTGTAGCTCGGGCAGGTCGTCGATCGGGCAGGGGGGCGCCAGCGCAGTCAGCTCGGGCGCGCCGGGCTCCGCCTCCAGGGCTGGCTGCTGTCGAACACGTTCCTCCTTGAACGCGTTGAACGCCTTCACGACAGCCAAGGGGAGATCCTCGACGGACCGGAAGCGTGCCGCTCTTCCGATTGCTGCATCGGATACCAATGCCCGGAAGCGCTCGACGCGTTCCGGCGGATTTTCTCTGGTCTTCGCGTCGGTGAAACCGAACGGGATATGGTCCTCGTCCTTTATGAACACTAGGCAGGGAATGCCCACCTCCTGCGCTTTGCGGAACTCCAGCTCGGTGATCGAGAGCCGATCCGGATTCGATGCCGAATCCGGCGGGATGAAGCCGTCAGGGCCTCCGCACTCGCCTAGCATATCGATCTGATCCCAGCATGCGCTCCCGTACTCCGTCATCCCACGCCGCCCCCTTGCGCT
>NZ_AMXF01000232.1 GCF_000310225.1 Thauera phenylacetica B4P | reverse complement strand
GGCGTGCTCGCCGGCGCGCGGGTGCTGGTGGCGAGCGCGAACGCCGCCTTCGGCCGCTACCTGTGCGCGACCCTGCAGGCGGCCGGCCTGCGTGCCGAGGCGGCCTGCGGCGGCGAGGCCGCGGTGCAGGTGCTGGCGCGCGCTGCAGACGGCAGCGACCCCTTCGCCTTCGTGCTGATGGACGCCGACCTGCCGGAGCCGGGAGGGTTTTCCCTCGCGCAGCGCTATGCGGCCGCGTGGCCGCGGCCGGACCGCATCGTGCCGATGATGGCGAGCCACTCGCAGCGCAACGACGCCCTGCGCTGCGAAGAGCTCGGCCTCGGCTACCGCCTCGCCAAGCCCTTCTCCGCGGAAGACCTGCTGGCCGTGCTGCGCATGGCGCAGGGTGGCGAACGCGAGGCGGCCGAGCCGCCGCCCTTCGAGCTGGCGCCCGTCGAGCTGCGCTCGAGCGTCGGGATCGAGCAGCCAGCGCGCGTGCTCGAGGTGCTGGTGGTCGAGGACAACCCGGTCAACCAGACCGTGGCGAAGCGCATGCTCGAGCACGTCGGCCACAGCGTCACGGTGGCGAACAACGGCGAGGAGGCGCTCGAGGCGATCGACGCCCGCCACTTCGACGTGGTGCTGATGGACGTGCAGATGCCGGTGATGGGTGGCATCGAGGCCACGCAGGCGATTCGCGCGCGCGAGGCGCGGCGCAGCTGGGTGCTCGAGGGCGACTGGAAGCCGGTGCCGATCATCGCGATGACCGCCCATGCGATGGAGGGCGACCGCGAGCGCTGCCTGGCGGCGGGCATGGACGACTACGTCTCCAAGCCGGTCCACCCGGAGGCGCTCTTCGCCGCGATCGAGCGCGCGCTCGGCCCCGCGGGCGGGGAGGAGCCTGCAGGCGACATTACCCTGCTCGAGCTCGACCCCGCCGACCGGCGCCGCATCGCCTGCCTGGACGAGGCGCGCGCGATGTTCGAGGGCGAGGACGGGGTGGTCGAGCAGCTCGTCGAGGTCTTCCTGCGCGAGCTGCCGCGCACGGTGGCGGACCTGCACAAGGGCGCCGCCGACATGGACTTCGCGCGCCTGCGCGAGCTCGGGCACATGATCAAGGGTTCGGTCGGGGTGTTCTCGGCGCAGCGCGCGGTGGACGCGGCGCGGCGGCTGGAGGATCTGGCCGCGGCGGGCGATCCGCGCGCGCTCACCAGCCAGGCCGGGCTCGCCGTGCGCGAGATGGAGCTGCTCGGCGAGGTGCTGCGGGACGAGGTGGGCAAGGGCGCGTGAGCGCCGCGGCGCGCGGGCGATTTGCCTTGAATCCGCCGAAAATGTACAATTACAAGGTTTTCGAAGCGGGATCGGCCCGGAGGCCCGTCCCGCTTTTTGTACATATCGGGCGCGCCGTTCGCGTGCCTGCAAGACCTTCCAGCAGATTCCAGGAGCTTCTCGTGAGTGCATTCCCGCCCGCCCTTCTTGCGCTCGCCGACGGAACCGTCTTCCACGGCAAGGGTATCGGCGCGGTTGGCAGCACGGTCGGCGAGGTGGTGTTCAACACCTCGATGTCGGGGTATCAGGAAATCCTGACCGACCCGAGCTATTGCCGCCAGATCGTCACCCTGACCTATCCGCACATCGGCAACACCGGCATCAACCCCGAGGACATCGAGTCCCCGCGCGTGCAGGCGGCCGGCCTGGTCATCCGCGACCTGCCCATCCTGCCGTCCAACTTCCGCATGACCCAGCGCCTGGACGACTACCTGCGCGCCGAGAACGTGGTGGCGATCGCCGGGCTCGACACCCGCAAGCTCACCCGCGTGCTGCGCGAGAAGGGCGCGCAGGCCGGCTGCATCGTCACCGCGGCCGCGGGCCAGGCGCTCGACGCCGAGGCCGCCGTGGCCCAGGCGCGTGCCTTCCCCGGCCTGGCGGGCATGGACCTCGCCAAGGTCGTCAGCGCCAGCGCGCGCTACGAATGGAAGCAGGCCGAGTGGGCGCTCGAGGGCGGCTACCGCGACCGCGCCGACGGGCGCTTCCATGTCGTCGCCTACGACTTCGGCGTCAAGTACAACATCCTGCGCATGCTGGTCGAGCGCGGCTGCCGCCTCACCGTGGTGCCGGCGCAGACGCCCGCCGCCGAGGTGCTGGCGCTGAATCCGGACGGCGTGTTCCTGTCCAACGGCCCCGGCGACCCCGAGCCCTGCGACTACGCGATCGCCGCGATCCGCGCGCTCCTCGCCGCGCGCGTGCCGACCTTCGGCATCTGCCTGGGCCACCAGCTGCTGGCGCTCGCCTCCGGCGCGAAGACCATGAAAATGAAGTTCGGCCACCACGGCGCGAACCACCCGGTCAAGGACCTCGACAGCGGCCAGGTGCTGATCACCAGCCAGAACCACGGCTTCGCGGTCGATCCCTCGACCATGCCGGCCAACCTGCGGGTGACCCACCAGTCGCTCTTCGACGGCTCCAACCAGGGCCTCGCGCGCACCGACGTGCCGGCCTTCTCCTTTCAGGGCCACCCCGAGGCGAGCCCGGGCCCGCACGACGTCGCCTATCTGTTCGACCGCTTCATCGGCCTGATGGAAGCCGGCAAGTAAGACGTTCCGCGGCGGGCGAGGGCCCGCCGCCCCAGTTCATTCCGACGCGCGCGATCGGCGCGGCGTCGAGGAATCACCGAGGCAAGACCATGCCCAAGCGTACAGACATCAAGAGCATCCTGATCATCGGTGCCGGCCCGATCATCATCGGCCAGGCCTGCGAGTTCGACTATTCCGGCGCCCAGGCCTGCAAGGCCCTGCGCGAGGAAGGCTTCAAGGTCATCCTGGTCAACTCGAACCCGGCGACCATCATGACCGACCCGGAGACGGCCGACGTCACCTACATCGAGCCGATCACCTGGCAGGTGGTCGAGCGCATCATCGCCAAGGAGCGCCCCGACGCGATCCTGCCGACCATGGGCGGCCAGACCGCGCTCAACTGCGCGCTCGACCTCGGCCGCCACGGCGTGCTCGCCAAGTACGGCGTCGAGCTCATCGGCGCCTCGGAAGAAGCCATTGACAAGGCCGAGGACCGCCTGAAGTTCAAGGACGCGATGACCAAGATCGGTCTCGGCTCCGCGCGCTCGGGCATCGCCCACAGCATGGAAGAGGCGCTGCAGGTCCAGGGCGGCATCGGCTTCCCGGTGATCATCCGCCCGAGCTTCACGCTCGGCGGCACCGGCGGCGGCATCGCCTACAACATGGAAGAGTTCCATGAGATCTGCAAGCGCGGTCTCGAGGCCAGTCCGACCAACGAGCTCCTCATCGAGGAGTCGCTGCTGGGCTGGAAGGAATACGAGATGGAGGTCGTGCGCGACCGCGCCGACAACTGCATCATCGTGTGCTCGATCGAGAACCTCGACCCGATGGGCGTGCACACCGGTGATTCGATCACGGTCGCGCCGTCGCAGACGCTCACCGACAAGGAATACCAGATCATGCGCAACGCCTCGATCGCGGTGCTGCGCGAGATCGGGGTGGATACGGGGGGGTCGAACGTCCAGTTCGCCATCAACCCCCAGGACGGTCGCATGATCGTCATCGAGATGAACCCGCGCGTGTCGCGTTCGTCGGCGCTGGCCTCCAAGGCCACCGGCTTTCCGATCGCCAAGGTCGCGGCCAAGCTGGCGGTGGGCTACACCCTCGACGAGCTGCGCAACGACATCACCGGCGGCGCCACCCCGGCGTCCTTCGAGCCCTCGATCGACTACGTCGTCACCAAGATCCCGCGCTTCGCGTTCGAGAAGTTCCCGCAGGCCAACGACCGCCTGACCACCCAGATGAAGTCGGTGGGCGAGGTCATGGCGATGGGCCGCAGCTTCCAGGAGTCCTTCCAGAAGGCCCTGCGCGGGCTGGAGGTGGGCGTGTATGGCCTGGACGAGGTCGAGGCCGACCGCGAGGACCTCGAGCACGAGCTCGCCAGCCCGGGTGCGCAGCGCATCTGGTACGTCGGCCAGGCCTTCCGCGAGGGCATGAGCCTGGAGCAGGTGTTCAACCTGTCGAAGATCGACCCCTGGTTCCTCGCCCAGATCGAGGACATCGTGCTCTCCGAGAAGGCGCTCGCCGGGCGCTCGCTGAAGGCGCTGCAGGCCGCGGAGTTGCGCGAGCTCAAGAAGAAGGGCTTCTCCGACCGCCGCCTGGCCAAGCTGCTCAACACCGACGAGACCGCGGTGCGCCTGCACCGCCACACCGTGGGCGTGCGCCCGGTGTTCAAGCGCGTCGACACCTGCGCGGCCGAGTTCGCCACCTCCACCGCCTACCTCTATTCGTCCTACGAGGACGAGTGCGAGGCGATGCCGACCGAGCGCAAGAAGATCATGGTCCTCGGCGGCGGTCCCAACCGCATCGGCCAGGGCATCGAGTTCGACTACTGCTGCGTGCATGCGGCGCTCGCGCTGCGCGAGGACGGGTACGAGACCATCATGGTCAACTGCAACCCGGAGACCGTGTCCACCGACTACGACACCTCGGACCGCCTGTACTTCGAGCCGATCACGCTCGAGGACCTGCTCGAGATCGTGCACATCGAGAAGCCGGTGGGCGTGATCGTGCAGTTCGGCGGCCAGACCCCGCTCAAGCGCGCCCAGGCGCTCGAAGAGAACGGCGTGCCGATCATCGGCACCAGCCCGGACATGATCGATGCCGCCGAGGACCGCGAGCGCTTCCAGAAGCTGCTCAACGAGCTGGGTCTCAAGCAGCCGCCCAACCGCACCGCGCGCACGCCCGAACAAGCCGTGCGCCTCGCGGCCGAGATCGGCTACCCGCTGGTGGTGCGCCCGTCCTACGTGCTCGGTGGCCGTGCGATGGAGATCGTGCATGAGCAGAAGGACCTCGAGCGCTACATGCGCGAGGCGGTCAAGGTCTCGAACGAGTCGCCGGTGCTGCTAGACCGCTTCCTCAACGACGCCACCGAGGTCGACGTCGATGCGCTGTCCGACGGCAAGCAGGTGATGATCGGCGGCATCATGGAGCACATCGAGCAGGCCGGCGTGCACTCTGGCGACTCCGCGTGCTCGCTGCCGCCCTATACGCTGTCGGCGAAGCTGCAGGACGAGCTGCGCCGCCAGACCGAGGCGATGGCGCGCGCGCTGAAGGTCGTCGGCCTGATGAACGTGCAGTTCGCGATCCAGGGCGAGGGCGACAACGCCGTGGTCTATGTGCTCGAGGTCAACCCGCGCGCCTCGCGCACCGTGCCCTTCGTGTCCAAGGCGTGCTCGCTGCCGCTGGCCAAGATCGCGGCGCGCTGCATGGCCGGCCAGACGCTGGCCGAGCAGGGTGTGACCGGCGAGGTCGTGCCGCCCTACTACTCGGTCAAGGAGGCGGTGTTCCCGTTCGTGAAGTTCCCCGGTGTCGATACCATCCTCGGACCCGAGATGAAGTCCACTGGCGAGGTCATGGGCGTGGGCCGCAGCTTCGCCGAGGCCTTCGTGAAGAGCCAGATGGGTGCCGGCGTGCGCCTGCCGACCTCGGGCACGGTGTTCATCAGCGTGCGCCCGACCGACAAGCCGGTCGCGATCGAGGTCGCACGCGAGCTGCACGAGATGGGCTTCGCGCTGGTGGCCACCCGCGGCACCGCGGCGGCGATCGAGGCCGCCGGCATCCCGGTGGGCGTGGTCAACAAGGTCAACGAGGGCCGCCCGCACATCGTCGACATCATCAAGAACGAGGAGATCGTGCTGGTGATCAACACCGTCGACGAGAAGCGCCAGGCGATCGCCGACTCGCGCTCGATCCGCACCAGTGCGCTCGCCGCCAAGGTGTCGATCTTCACCACCATCGAGGGCGCGCGCGCCGCCTGCATGGGCATGCGCCACCTCTCGAACGGTCTCGAGGTGTATTCCGTGCAGGGCCTGCACGCCGAACTGAAGCAGCAAGCATGAACAAGACCCCGCTTACCGTTGCCGGCGCCGAGAAGCTGCGCGCCGAACTCCATCGACTGAAGACCGTCGAGCGCCCCAGCGTGATCGCCGCGATCGCCGAGGCGCGTTCGCACGGCGACCTCTCCGAGAACGCCGAGTACGAGGCCGCCAAGGATCGGCAGGGCTTCATCGAGGGCCGCATCATGGAGGTCGAGTCCAAGCTCGCCAACGCGCAGATCATCGACCCGACGCTGCTCGATGCGGACGGTCGCTGCGTGTTCGGTGCCACGGTCGAACTCGAGGACCTCGACTCCGGCCAGGTCGTGACCTACCAGATCGTCGGCGACGACGAGGCCGACATCAAGGAAAACAAGATCTCGATCAGTTCGCCGATCGCGCGTGCGCTGATCGGCAAGTACGCCGGGGACATCGCCGAGGTGCAGGCGCCCGGTGGCGTGCGCGAGTACGAGATCCTGGACGTGCGCTACGTTTGAGCGGCGCCTGGCTGGCGTGGGGCGGAAGAGGGCGGTGCGATGCACCGCCTCTTCGTTTGCAGCCGCAGCGCGCGGCGCGCCGGGCGGGGCTTGCTCAGCGCCCGCGTGCGGCGCCGCGTCCGCGCGGGGCGGG
>NZ_AMXF01000231.1 GCF_000310225.1 Thauera phenylacetica B4P | reverse complement strand
CCGGCCCGGTGGTCGAGGCCGTCGCCACCGAAGCGCTGCCCGCGCGCGCCCCGGTGCGCCTGCGCCCGGCGCGTGCCCGCCGCGTCCTCGGCATCGTGCTCGGCGACGACGACATGCTCGCCCTGCTGCGCCGTGTGCATCTGCAGGTCGAGCGCAGCGGCGGCGACTTCCTCGTCACGCCGCCGTCTTGGCGCTTCGACATCGAGATCGAGGAAGACCTGATCGAGGAGATCGCCCGCCTGCACGGCTACGACAACATCCCGGCGGTCGCCCCGCAGGGCAGCCTGATGATGCTGCCGAGCACCGAGAGCGGGCGCCCGGTGTGGGCGCTGCGCCACCTGCTCGCCGCGCGCGGCTACCAGGAGGTGGTCAACTTCGCTTTCGTCGAGGAGGCCTGGGAGCGCGACTTCTGCGCCAACGAGAACCCGATCCGCCTCGCCAACCCGATCGCCAGCCACCTGAGCGTGATGCGTTCCAGCCTCATTCCGGGCCTGGTCGGTACGCTCGCCGCCAACCGCAAGCGCCAGATCGAGCGCGTGCGCGTGTTCGAGGTGGCGCGCGTGTTCGAGCGCAAGGCCGACGGTGAGCCGGTGCGCGGCTTTCACCAGGTGATGAACATCGCCGCGCTCGCAGCCGGACAGGTGGTGCCCGAGCAGTGGGGCGAGCGCGCGCGCAACGTCGACTTCTACGATGTGAAGGGCGATCTCGAGGCCTTGTTTGCGCCGCGCGAGCTTCAGTTCACCCCGCTCTCGCATCCTGCCCTGCATCCGGGGCGTGCCGCTGCCGCGCGCCTCGGCGGCCACATGATCGGCGTGCTCGGCGAGCTGCACCCGGTGTGGGTGCAGCGCTACGAGCTCGGCAGCGCGCCGGTGGTGTTCGAGGTCGCGCTCGACGCCGCGCTCGCGGACCGCGTCCCGGCCTATGCCGAGATCTCGCGCATGCAGGCGGTGCGTCGCGACCTCGCGCTGGTGGTGGGCAACGACGTCCCGGTAGAGCGCGTGCTCGAGGTGCTGCGCGAGGCCGCGCCGGTGCTCGTGCGCGAGATCGCGCTGTTCGACCTCTACCAGGGCAAGGGCATCGACCCCGACAAGAAGAGCCTTGCCTTCAAGGTATCGATGCAAGATACTCGACGCACCCTCGAAGACGCCGAAGTCGATGCGGCGATCGCCTTGCTCGTGGCGCATGCCGAAACCGTGCTGGGTGCGCGCCTGCGAGGCGCGGGAGCCTGACATGACCCTCACTAAGGCCGAGCTCGCCGACCTGCTGTTCGAGCAGGTCGGGCTCAACAAGCGTGAAGCCAAGGACATGGTGGAGGGCTTCTTCGAGGAGATCCGGACGGCGCTCGAGCGCGGCGACAGCGTCAAGCTCTCCGGCTTCGGCAACTTCCAGTTGCGCGACAAGCCGCAGCGCCCGGGTCGCAACCCCAAGACCGGCGAGGAAATCCCGATCACCGCCCGACGCGTGGTCACCTTCCATGCCAGCCAGAAACTGAAGGCCGCGGTGGAGCAACTCAGCGATGCAAGCAAGCAGCCCTGAACCCGGTGGCGAGCAACTGCCCCCGATTCCTGCGAAACGCTATTTCACGATCGGCGAGGTGAGCGAGCTGTGCTGCGTGAAGCCGCACGTGCTGCGCTACTGGGAGCAGGAGTTCACCCAGCTGAAGCCGGTCAAGCGCGGTGGCAACCGGCGCTACTACCAGCACCATGAGGTCATGCTGATCCGGCGCATCCGCCAGCTGCTGTACCAGGAGGGCTTCACCATCTCCGGCGCGCGCAACCGCCTCGGCGAATCGGCGATCCAGGAGCAGGAGAATGGCGTGGAGCTCGTGCAGTGCAAGGCCACGTTGAACGAGGTGCGCGCCGAGATCGCAGCCACGCTGCGGGAGTTGCGCGCCTGATCCCCGCGGTGCGCCACCGGTCGAGTCTTCCGCAGCAAAAATACTGGCGTTTCTGAAAACCGCTGCTATAATGGCTGCTTGTGTCGGGGCGTAGCGCAGCCTGGTAGCGCACTTGCATGGGGTGCAAGGGGTCGCGAGTTCGAATCCCGCCGCCCCGACCAATCAATCAAACCGGCTCTGGCCGGTTTTTTTGTTTGCGCCGTTCGCCGGCGTGCCGCCCGGTACGCCATGCTAATATCGCCCTTCCCGCCGGTCCGCGGCGCCCCTTGCAGGCCCTTGCAACCCCTCGCAGCCAACCGCACGGAATCAAGATGCGCATCCTGGTCAGCAACGACGACGGTTACTTCGCTCCCGGCATCGCGGCGCTCGCCGAGGCGCTCGGCACGCTCGGCCAGGTCACCGTGGTCGCCCCCGAGCGCGACCGCAGCGGTGCGAGCAACTCGCTGACGCTCGACCGTCCGCTCTCGCTTCGGCGGACCTCCAACGGTTTCCATCATGTCAATGGCACGCCCACCGACTGCGTCCATCTCGCGGTCACCGGCATGCTCGACCATCTCCCCGACATGGTCGTGTCCGGCGTCAATCACGGCGCCAACATGGGGGACGACACGGTGTATTCGGGCACGGTCGCAGCCGCGACCGAGGGCTTCCTGCTCGGCGTGCCGTCGATCGCGGTCTCGCTGGTGAGCAAGTCGGCTACCGACTTCACCGCCGCCGCACGCGTCGCACGCGACCTTGCCGAGCGCTTCATGCGCAATCCCTTCCCGCGCCCGGTGCTCCTCAACGTCAACGTGCCCGACGTGGCCTACGAGCGCCTGCAGGGCATCCGCGTCACCCGCCTGGGCAAGCGCCACAAGGCCGAGCCGGTGGTGCGCAGCGAGACGCCGCGCGGCGAGACCGTGTACTGGGTGGGCGCCGCCGGTGGCGCGGCCGACGCGGGCGAGGGCACTGACTTCCACGCGGTGGCCAACGGCTTCGTGTCGGTCACGCCGCTGCAGATCGACCTCACCCACACCGGCCTGATCGCGCCGGTCTTCGACTGGTTGCAGCGGTGAGCGTGCGCGCATCCGACCCCGGGCAGGCGTCGCGCGCGCGCGCGCGCATGGTCGAGCGGCTGCGCGCCCAAGGCATTCGCGACGAGCGCGTGCTCGCGGCGATGCAGGCGGTGCCGCGCCACGCCTTTGTGGACGAGGGGCTGGCCTTCAGCGCCTACGACGACACCCCGTTGCCGATCGGCTTCCAGCAGACCATCTCGCAACCCTTCGTGGTGGCACGCATGCTCGAGCTGCTGCGCAGCGGGCGCGAGCTCGGGCGCACGCTCGAGGTCGGTGCCGGTTGTGGTTACCAGGCCGCGGTGCTGTCGCTGCTCGCCACCGAGGTCTATGCGGTCGAGCGCATCCGCGGCCTGCTCGATCGCGCGCGCGCGAACCTGCGGCCGCTGCGCCTGCCCAACGTACGCCTGAAACTTGCCGACGGTAGCCTCGGTCTTCCCGAGGCGGCGCCCTTCGACAGCATCGTCGTCGCCGCGGCGGCGGTTGGCCTGCCGCCAGCACTAAAGGAACAACTCGCCCCGGCCGGGCGCCTGATCATCCCGGTTGGCGGAGCGGAACAGCGCCTGTTGCTGATCGAGCGCCAGGGCAACACCTTCCGCGAGACCTGGTGCGAGGCCGTGCGCTTCGTTCCCCTCATCGCGGGCACTGACTGAACACGGGTTTTTCGATGCACAAGAACACTCCTTCCCTCATCGCCCTCGTCGCCGCCGCGCTGCTTGCCGGCTGCGCCTCGCAGGGGACCGCGCCGGTGCGTGACGGCAGCGGGGTTTCCCCGGCACCGGCAGGTTCGATCGCGCAGAGCTCCGGTTATCACACCGTCCGGCCGGGGGAAACCTTGCTCGGTATCGCGCGCCAGTACGGCGTCACGCTGCCCGACCTGGTGTCGTGGAACCGGATCACCGATCCCGACCAGATCCACGTCGGCCAGACCCTGCGCGTGTCTCCGTCGGCTTCGGCGGGTGTCATCCCGGGGGCGGGCGGGGCGGTCGTGACGCCGATCCCGCCGACCGGATCCGCCGCTGGCACCGTCCCGACCGTGCGTGCGCCGGTCGGTGGCCGTGCCCCGGTGGTCGAGCCCGCGCCCGTCGAGACTCCGCCGCCCGCCGCAGCGGAAACGCTCCCCTCGGGGATGGCCGGGCAGTGGCAGTGGCCGGCCTCCGGTGGCGTCATCGCCGGCTTCAACGAAGCTTCGAACAAGGGGCTCGATATCGGCGGGGCGGTCGGCGAGCCGGTGTACGCGGCTGCTGCGGGCAAGGTCGTGTATGCGGGGAGTGGCCTGAGGGGCTATGGCAAATTGATCGTGATCAAGCATAATCAGGAATACAACTCTGTGTATGCTCACAACGACAAGCTGCTGGTCAAGGAAGACGACCAGGTCGCGCAGGGCCAGAAGATCGCCGAGCTCGGCAGTTCGGAAGCCGACCGGCCGAAGCTTCATTTTGAGATCCGCAAGCAGGGCAAGGCGGTCGATCCGACCGGATATCTGCCCGCACGCTGAGGAGGGTGAGGATGGAAGAACCGGTCAATCTTGATGAACTGGAAAGTCAGCAGGAACCGGATCTTCCACCCGAGGTGGAGGTGTTCTCGTTCCAGGCCCCGCCGGTCGTCGAGAACGAGTTCTTCAGCGACGTCACCCAGCTCTACCTCAACGAGATCGGCGCCAACCCGCTGCTGACCGCCGAGGAAGAGCTCGCGATCGCCCGCCGTGTGCGCATGGGCGATTTCGATGCGCGCCAGACGATGATCGAGCGCAACCTGCGCCTGGTCGTCAATATCGCCAAACACTACCTCAACCGTGGCATCCCGCTGCTCGACCTGGTCGAGGAGGGCAACCTCGGCCTGATGCATGCGCTCGAGAAGTTCGATCCCGAGCGTGGCTTCCGCTTCTCGACCTATGCCACGTGGTGGATCCGGCAGAACATCGAGCGCGCGATCATGAACCAGTCGCGTACGATTCGCCTGCCCGTGCACGTGGTCAAGGAGCTCAACCAGGTACTGCGCGCGCAGCGCCACATCGAGGCCGACTGCAACGGAGAGTCGTCCCTCGAGCAGATCGCGAACCGCCTCGGCAAGACGATCGAGGAGGTGCGCAGCATTCTCGCGCTCGGCGAACACACCGCCTCGCTCGATGCGCCGCTCGACATCGACCCGACGCTCTCGATTGGCGAATCGCTCGCGGATGAGCACCAGGTCACCGCCGACCTCCAGATCCAGTGCTCCGAGATCGAACACCTCGTGCGCGAATGGCTCGCGATGCTCAACGACAAGCAGCGCATGGTGATTCGCCACCGCTACGGCATCGACGAGTGCGAGCTGCTCACGCTCGAGGAGCTCGCCGAACGACTCGAACTCACCCGTGAGCGCGTGCGCCAGATCCAGCTCGAGGCGCTCGGCCAGCTGCGCCGCATCCTGCGCCGCCGCGGCATCCCGCGCGACGCGCTGCTCTAGGCGGGCGCCTCAAGCCTCCGGGAAGACTCGAAAGTAGAGATCCCGGCTCGCGTAGGCCATCACCGGCAGGCTCACCAGCAGCAGCGGAAGCGCCATGATGCTGCCCATGATCACCGCGGCGAGCAGGAAGGCCCAGCACATCATCACGCCGAAGCGGCCGAAGACCGCGCGCACGCTCGCCACCACGCCCGAGACCAGGGTGGCGCGGCCGTCGTAGATCAGCGGGATCGAGAAGGCTGACACCGCGAACAGGATGAAGGCCAGCAAGCCGCCCATGATCGCGCTGTAGCCGGCGTAGTCGAGCACCATCTGCTCGATCTGCAGCAGGCGCAGGAAGCCGATCGGCTCGCGGCCTACCATGAAGCCGTAGAGGATGCCGGCGTCGGTGATCCAGATCAGGAACAACAGCCCGCACACGAAGGACACCACCCAGCCGCCGCGCGGCATCTGGCGGAAGCCGCTCCAGATGTCGCCGAAACCGGGATTGCGGCCCTTGCGCAGCTTGTCCGAGACGCCGAAGAAGCCGGCGAGGAGGATCGGGCCCACGAGCATGAAGCCGCCGGCGAGCGACAGGCTCATCGGTGCGATCGCGCCGAACTCGAGGATGCCGAAGAGCAGCGCGCCGATCGCCACGAAGAGCAGCGCGAACCCCATGCTCAGCAGCGGGATCGCACGGAACTGGGCGAGGCCGAAGCGCAGCGCACCGCCGAGGTCGGCGAGGCCGAGCGGCGCGGGGCGCAGGGTGGTCGGATCGACGGACGGCGGTGGGGCGCTTGCAGGCATGGGCGGATCCTTCAGCGGCGTTCGGCGCGGATCTCCTCGACCAGCCGGCCCAGGCGCAGCGCCTCGGCGAGCTCGAACACCGACATGGCGTAGAAACTGCTGCGATTGTAGCGCGTGATGACGTAGAAGTTCCGGTAGCCGAGCCAGTACTCGGTGTCGGCGCCTGGGGTCTCCAGGTCGACCAGGGTCGCGGCGGCCGCGGCCGCGCGACCGTCGACGGTGGTGACGCCGTTGTCGGCGAGCATGGCGGGCGCGAGCGTCGGCTCGATGCCGGCCGTGACCAGGCTGGCGGCATCGGTGGCGGGTGACAGGCGGGCGCGCTCGGCCACCGGCGCG
>NZ_AMXF01000230.1 GCF_000310225.1 Thauera phenylacetica B4P | reverse complement strand
CGCCGCCGCGGCCGCCGTCGCCGCACCCGCGAGCAGCGCGCCGGCGGTGGCCGGCTCGACCACGCGGCGGGGCAGCAGCGCATCGACGCGCTCCTGGAAGCGCTCGCGCGCCGAAGCGCCGGAGAGCTTGTCGTAACCTGCGGACAGGTGCTCGAAGAGCTCCTTGTACGAGCCCGCCATCGACACGAACAGGGTCGCGGTCTTGTCGAAGTGGGCGTCGACCTCCTTGCGGTAGCGCTCGGCCTCCTCGCCCTTGCGCGCCAGCTCGGCCTCGAGCTCGTCGATGCGTCCCTTGGTACCGGCGCTCGAGCGCCCGACGAAGAACGCGATCACGCCGACGATGACGACGGCGGAGATGGCGAGCAGCCAGGCGGTTTGCGGGGTCATGTCCATGTTGTCCTCCCTCCTTTGTGGATCTCAATCAACGACCGTCGCCTCCACCGGCGACGGGAACTGCAGGCGCGCACGCAGCGCGCGGGTGATCTCCACGCGGCCGTCTCCGGACACGCGCAGTGCATGTTCGATGCCGAAACGGCGAATCTGTTCGCGCCATTCGTCACCGGCGAGATAGGCCGGCTTGCTCGGCGCGTCCGACAGCGTGCCGGCCTTGGCGCGCGGGGTGACGAGCACGGTGAGCGACTGCGTGCCGTGCCCGGGCTGGCCGGTGCGCGGGTCGAGCAGGTGGGCGTAGCGCTCGCCGTCGAGCTCGAAGTAACGCTGGTAGTCGCCCGAGGTGCCGATCGCCTCGCCGTCGTAGAGCGGCAGGGTGGCGAGCGGCGCGGGCGCGCGCGGGTGCTGGATGCCGATCCGCCAGGGCTGGTCGCCCTTGCGGCCGAGCGCCATGACGTTGCCGCCGATGTTGATGAGCGCGTTGACGGTGCCCGCCTCCCGCAGGATCGCCGCGGCGCGGTCGAGCGCGTAGCCCTTGGCGTAGCCGCCGAGGTCGAGCTGCACCGCCGGGTTGCGGCTCTCGACCCGGTTGCCGTCGATGACGAGGTCGGCCATCGAGGGGCGCGCGGCGAGCAGGGCCTGCAGCCTGTCGGGGTCGGGGCGCTGCGGCACGAAGGTGTCGGTGTGAAAGCCCCACAGCGCGACCAGGCCGCCGAGCGCGGGGTCGAAGAGGCCGTCGCCGGTGGCGGCGATCGCCTGCGCGTCCCTCAGGATCGCGGCGAGCTCGTCGGACACGGTGGCGGCCTCGCCGCGCGCGATCGCGGCGTTGAGGGCGGTGAGCTCGGAGGGCTCCCAGGCGTGGTAGGCGCGATGCAGGCGGTCGAACTCCCGCAGCACCGCGGCGGCGGCGCGGTCGGCCTCGGCCTGGTTCTCGCCATACACCGCGACGTCGACCCGGGTGCCGAAGACGTAGGCCTCGTGATGGAAGACCTGCGCGCGCGAGCAGGCCGCGAGCAGCAGCGCGCAGGCGGCCAGCGCGAGGACGCGCAGCGCGTCCGCCGCAGCACGCGGATCGGGGAAGGCGGAGAGGCTCGGGCGCAGGCTCAGCCGCACGCCCGCTCCAGCTTGTCGATCACCAGGCCGGCCACGTCGAAGCCCTGCTGGGTGGCGATCTCCACCATGCAGGTGGGGCTGGTGACGTTGATCTCGGTGAGGTGGCCGCCGATCACGTCCAGCCCGACGATCAGCAGCCCGCGCGCCCACAGCGTCGGCGCGAGGAAGCCGGCGATCTCGCGCTCGCGCGCGGTGAGCGCCATCGCCACGCCGCGCCCGCCGGCGGCGAGGTTGCCGCGCGTCTCGCCCGCCCGCGGGATGCGCGCGAGCGAGAACGGCACGACCTCGCCGCCGATGATCAGCACGCGCTTGTCGCCGTCGACGATCTGCGGCAGGTAGCGCTGCGCCATGATGGTGCGCATGCCCTCGTGGGCCAGCGTCTCCACGATCACGTTGCGGTTGGGGTCGTCCTTGCGGACACGGAAGATCTGGCTGCCGCCCATGCCGTCGAGCGGCTTGAGGATGACGTCGCCGAGCTCGTCGATGAAGGCGTGGATGTCGGCCGGGTCGCGCGCCACCAGCGTGGTGGCGGTGAACTGCGGGAACTCGGTGATCGCGATCTTCTCGGAGTGGTCGCGCACCGCGCGCGGGTCGTTGAACACGCGCACGCCGGCCTGCGCCGCGCGCTCGAGCAGCCAGGTGGCGGTGACGTACTCGAAGTCGAAGGGCGGGTCCTGGCGCATCAGCACCGCGTCGAAGGCGGCCAGCGGCAGCGCCTGCGCCTCGCCCGCGCGATACCAGGCCGCATCGTCGGCGCCGACCTCGAGCGGCACGCAGCCGGTGCCGATCACCACGCCCTCGCGCCAGGTGAGGCCGGCGCGCTGCAGCGCCCACACCTCGTGCCCGCGCCGTGCGGCGGCGCGCATCATCGCGACGCTGGAGTCCTTGTAGGCCTTGAGGCCCTCGAGCGGGTCGAGGATGAAGAGGAGCTTGAGCTTGCGGGTCATGACTTGATCAAACGTTCCATTGACTGCCCGTCTCCGGGCTGCAGATGCGGCAAGCGCCGCGAGCCATTGTGCAACAGCCGCTCCGACCCCTGCACGACGACCGGCTCGCCCCCTGCAGGAGCGGCAGAAGCCGCGAGCCTCTCGGCCGGCGCCCAGTCGGCCGCATCGCCTTCAGCCCCTCGCGGCTCGCGCCGCGCATACGGGGCCAAACAACATCATGCGGCCAGCGCGTCCTCGTCCTCGGCGGGCGCGGTCTCCTCGATCTCGACCGAGGCCGCGAGCAGCGCCAGGCGCGCGACCACGCCGTAGGCATAGAAGCGGTTCGGCGGCGCATCCGGGCCCTGGGCGGCGTCGGGCATGGTGCCGCTGGTGTCGAAGGCGAGCGGCTTGAAGTGCATGCCGGGCGCGTTGAGGTTCTCGTCGCGGCCGCGCTCGGTGTGGACGCGGTAGAAGCCGCCCACCACGTAGTGGTCCATCATGTAGACGACCGGCTCGGCGACGCCGTCCTCGACCGTCTCGAAGGTGTGCACGCCCTCCTGGATGATGACCTCGTGCACCTGCAGGCCTTCCTTGACCACCGCCATCTTGTTGCGCTGGCGGCGGTTGAGGCCGACCACCTCGGAGGCGTCCTTGACCGTCATCACGCCCATGCCGTAGGTGCCGGCGTCGGCCTTGACCACCACGAAGGGCTCGTCGGTGACGCCGTACTCCTTGTACTTGGCGCGGATGCGGGTGAGCAGCGAATCCACCTGGCCGGCCAGGCACTCCTCGCCGGTGCGCTCCTGGAAGTTGATCTGGCCGCACACGCCGAACTCGGGGTTGATGCGCCACGGGTCGATGCCGATCGCGCTGGCGAACTCGCGCGCGACGCGGTCGTAGCACTCGGCGTGCTTCGACTTGCGGCGCTTGTGCCAGCCCGCGTGCAGCGGCGGGATCAACCATTGCTCGTCGAGGCCCTTGAGCACCTGCGGGATGCCCGCCGAAAGGTCGTTGTTGAGCAGCACCGCGCAAGGGTCGAAGTTGTCCAGGCCGAGGCGGCTGCCGCTGCGGCGCAGCGGCTCCAGCGTCAGCGTGGCGCCGTTGGCGAGCTCCAGCACGGTGGGCTCGGCGATCTCGGGCAGCAGGCTGCCGATGCGCACATCCAGCCCGGTGAGGCGCAGGATAGACACCAGCTTGGCGACGTTCTGCAGGTAGAACTGGTTGCGGGTGTGGTTCTCGGGGATCAGCAGCAGCTTGCTGGCGTCCGGGCAGATGCGCTCGATCGCCGCCTGCGCCGCCTGCACGCACAAGGGCATGAAGGCGTCGTTGAGGTTGTTGAAGCCGCCCGGGAACAGGTTCAGGTCGACCGGCGCGAGCTTGAAGCCCGAGTTGCGCAGGTCGGTCGAGCCGTAGAAGGGCGGCATGTGGTCCTGCCACTGGTCGCGGAACCACCTTTCGATGTCGCAGGCGTTGTCGAGGAACTGGCGCTCGAGCTCCAGCAGGGGGCCGGTGAGCGCGGTAGTGAGGTGCGGAACCATGGATTGGATGTCTCTCGTGAGGGGGCCGCCACCCGGCGGACGGCAGCCGATGCTTTGGCCGGAATGTTACACCAAGGGACCCTCGGGCCGTCTGCACGCCACCCGCCGAAAAAGATGCTGCTGCGCGGGCAAGCGCACTGCCGCAGGCAAGCCCGCGGCGGCCGTCAGACAGGCGGCCGCACCGGCAGGCTACGCTCGTCCTTCACCGCCTCCATCACCACGTAGGTGTGGGTCTGCTTCACGCACGGCAGGCCGGAGATCTGCTCGCCCATCACGCGGCGGTATTCGTTGATGTCGCGGGTGCGCACCTTGAGCAGGTAGTCGAAGTCGCCGGCGATCATCAGGCAGGACTCGATCTCGGGGATGCGGCGCACGGCGTCGTTGAAGCGGCGCAGGTCCTGTTCGGTGGTGCTGGTGAGCAGCACCTGGACGACGACGATGTGGCCGGCGCCGACCGCGTCGGGGTCGAGCGCGGCGTGGTAGCCGCGGATCACGGCGGCCTTTTCCAGCCGGCGCACGCGCTCCGCACAAGGCGTCTTGGTGAGGCCGACGCGGCGCGACAGCTCGACGATCGACAGGCGGGCGTCGGCTTGCAGCTCCTCGAGGATTTTGCGATCGATACGATCCATTGCGGTGGGGCAGGCAATTTGCCTGGATAGGCAGCAGAGAACGGGAATTATGGCTCTATAAACGCGAACTTTGGAGCCATTAACTAGGCCATTTGGCAAAGAATTCAGCCGTTCGGTCGGTCGCGGATCCTGTCCCGGTCTGCCCGACCTCATCCACTCGATACAACGCCTGTGGCCGACCTCCGCCAGGACGGCCGGCAAGCCTCCGGAGCACCCGACCATGTCCACGCCCAATCTGCCGCCCACCCGCCATCCCCGACCCACCGAAGCCACTGCCGCAGCGCGGCCGTCCGCGCCGCGCGCAGCCCTGCGCCAGGCGATCGACACCGCCTGGCGCACGCCCGAGCCGGTTTGCGTGCCCGTGCTGGTGGAGGCCGCGCGCATCCCCTCCGAGCTGCGCGAACCCGTCCGCAGCCTCGCCCACGACCTCGTCAGCGGCCTGCGCGCCACCCGCTCGCGCTCGTCCGGCGTGGATGCGCTGATGAAGGAGTTCTCACTCTCCAGCCAGGAGGGCGTGGCGCTGATGTGCCTGGCCGAGGCGCTGCTGCGCGTGCCCGACAAGGCCACCGCCGACCGCCTGATCCGCGACAAGCTCGCCGACGGCGACTGGCGCGCGCACATCGGCAACAGCCCCTCGCTGTTCGTCAACGCCGCGACCTGGGGCCTCTTGATCACCGGCCGGCTGGTGTCGACCAGCAGCGCGGAGGGCCTGTCCTCGGCGCTCACCCGCCTGGTGGCGCGCGGCGGCGAGCCGCTGATCCGCAAGGGCATGGACCTGGCGATGCGCATGCTGGGCGAGCAGTTCGTCACCGGCCGCGACATCGACGAGGCCTTGAAGCGCGGCCGCGAGCACGAGCACAAGGGCTACCGCTACTCCTTCGACATGCTCGGCGAGGCCGCGATGACCGCTGCGGACGCCGAGCGCTACTTCAAGGATTACGAGCGCGCGATCGAGGCCATCGGCAAGGGCTCGAAGGGCCGCGGCGTGGTCGACGGCAACGGCATCTCGGTGAAGCTCTCGGCCCTGCACCCGCGCTACACCTGGTCGCAGCGCGAGCGCGTGCTCGCCGAGCTGCTGCCGAAGCTGAAGACCCTGTGCCTGCAGGCCAGGCGCCACGACATCGGCCTCAACATCGACGCCGAGGAGGCCGACCGCCTGGACATCTCGCTCGACCTGCTCGAGGCGCTCGCGCTCGACGACGCGCTCGCCGGCTGGACCGGCCTGGGCTTCGTGGTGCAGGCCTACCAGAAGCGCGCGCCGCAGGTGCTCGACTTCGTCATCGACCTCGCCCGCCGCAGCGGGCAGCGCATGATGGTGCGCCTGGTCAAGGGCGCCTACTGGGACGCCGAGATCAAGCGCGCGCAGATCGACGGGCTGGCCGGCTACCCGGTGTACACGCGCAAGGTGTACACCGACGTCTCCTACCTCGCCTGCGCGAAGAAGCTGCTCGCCGCGCGCGACGCCATCTACCCGCAGTTCGCCACCCACAACGCGCACTCGCTGGCGGCGATCTTCCACCTCGCCGCCGCCGACGGCCGCGCCTGGCAGCCGGGCGACTACGAGTTCCAGTGCCTGCACGGCATGGGCGAGCCGCTCTACGACCAGATCGTCGGCCAGACCGGCCGCCACCGCCTGGTGCGCATCTACGCGCCGGTGGGCAGCCACGAGACCCTGCTCGCCTACCTGGTGCGCCGCCTGCTCGAGAACGGCGCCAACACCAGCTTCGTGAACCGCATCGTCGACGAGCGCGTGCCGGTGGACGAGCTGATCGCCGACCCGGTCGAGCAGGCCGCCCCGCTCGCCGGCGCACCGCATCCCAGGATCACGCTGCCTTCCGATCTGTTCGGCGCGCAGCGCAGCAACTCGGCCGGCATCGATCTCGCCAGCGAGCCGGTGCGCGCACGCATCGCCGCCGCGCTGGCCGGCTCGCGCGCCACGCCCTTCGCGGCCGGCCC
>NZ_AMXF01000229.1 GCF_000310225.1 Thauera phenylacetica B4P | reverse complement strand
CGCCGCTCGCGCTCGGTGTCGCGCTCGCGGCGTGCGCGCTGGCGGCCGCCGTCCTCGCGCCCGCGCGCACCTGGCGCCTGGTGCGGCGCATCCGCGTGCTGCTGGTCGCGATCGCCGTGCTCTTCGCCTGGTTCACTCCCGGCGAGGCGGCCTTGCTCGACTGGCCGCGCCTGGGGCCGACGCGCGAAGGCCTCGCGCTGGCGGCGCTGCACGCCGCACGGCTGCTCGCCGTGGTGTGCGCGGTCGGCATCCTGCTCGAGCGCCTGCCGCTGGCGCGCCTGGTCGGCGGCCTCTACGCCTTGGCGCGCCCGCTGCGCGGGGTCGGCGTGGCGCCCGAGCGGCTCGCCCTGCGCCTCTTGCTGGTGCTGCGCTACGTCGAGGCCTCGCCGCGCGGGCAGGGCACGGTCGACTGGAGGCACTGGCTGGCCGACGAGCCGGCGACCGGCGCGGCCGTCGAGATGGCGCCGGTGGTGCTGGCGCGCGAGCGCCTCGGGCTGGGCGAGGGGCTGTTCGCCGGCGCGCTCTTCGCCGGCCTGCTGTGGTGGAGCCTGGCATGAAGCGCATCGTGCTCGGCCTCGAATACGCCGGCGACGCCTTCTGCGGCTGGCAGAGCCAGGCTCATGGACGCACCGTGCAGGACGTGCTCGAGCGCGCGCTCGCGCAGATCGCCGGCGAGCCGGTGCGCACCCACTGCGCCGGGCGTACCGACACCGGCGTGCATGCGAGCGCGCAGGTGGCACA
This sequence comes from Thauera phenylacetica B4P, assembly GCF_000310225.1. Taxonomy (GTDB): domain Bacteria; phylum Pseudomonadota; class Gammaproteobacteria; order Burkholderiales; family Rhodocyclaceae; genus Thauera; species Thauera phenylacetica. The sequence goes on along the minus strand of NZ_AMXF01000229.1, from coordinate 5,826 downwards.
CTTCGACACCCGCGCGGTGCGCCCGGCCTCGGCCTGGGTGCGCGGCGTCAACGCGCTGCTCCCGCCCGCGGTGGTGGTGCGCTGGGCGACCGAGGTGACCGACGACTTCCATGCCCGCTTCCTCGCCTGCGAGCGCCAGTACCGCTACATCCTGCACAACGCGCCGACGCGGCCGGCGATGCTCGCCGGGCGGGTGGGCTGGTACCACCCGCCGCTCGACGTGGCGCGCATGGCCGCCGCCGCCGAGTGCCTCGTCGGCACCCACGACTTTTCCAGCTTTCGCGCCGCCGGCTGCCAGGCGAAGACCCCGGTGCGGGTGATGCACGAGGCGCGCGTTGTGCGCCAGGGCGAATACCTGCTGTTCGACTTCCGCGCCAACGGCTTCCTGCACCACATGATCCGCAACCTGGTCGGCGCGCTGGTGTACGTGGGCAAGGGGCGTTATCCGGTGGAGTGGATGGGCGAACTGCTCAATGCCCGCGACCGCGCGCACGCGGCGCCGACCTTCTCGCCGGACGGGCTCTACCTGTGCGGCGTGGCCTACCCGCCGCGCTGGCCGCTGCCCGGTGATGGGCGTATCATCGCGCTGCCCCAGCTACCCCTCGTCTGAATGTCCCGTACCCGAATCAAGATCTGCGGCCTGACGCGGCCGCAGGACGTGCGCGCGGCCGTGGCCGGCGGCGCCGACGCGATCGGCTTCGTGTTCTACCCGCCCAGCCCGCGCGCAGTCTCCATCGAGCAGGCCGCCGAGCTCGTCGCGCTGCTGCCGCCCTTCGTCGTCTCGGTCGGACTCTTCGTCAACCCCGCGCCCGGAGAGGTCGAGGCGGTGCTCGCGCGCGTGCCGCTGCAACTTCTGCAGTTCCACGGTGACGAAAGCGAGTCCGACTGTGCCCGTCACGGGCGCGCGTGGATCAAGGCGGCGCGAATGCGGCCCGGGGTCGATCTGCTAGAATTTGCGGCTTCGTACCCGCGCGCGAGCGGCATCCTGGTCGACGCCTTCGTCGACGGCTATGGCGGCGGGGGCAAGACTTTCGACTGGGCGCTGATCCCCGCCGGCTTCACGCGTCCGCTCGTGCTGTCGGGCGGACTCGATGCGGACAACGTGGTCGACGCCGTGCGCCGTATCCGCCCGTGGGCGGTGGATGTGTCGAGCGGAGTCGAGAGTGCAAAGGGAATCAAGGACGCGGACATGATCGCCGCGTTCATCGCCGGAGTTCGACATGCAGATGGCTGACACGCCTTATCAGTTTCCCGACGCGAGCGGGCATTTCGGTCCCTATGGCGGCATCTTCGTCGCCGAGACCCTGATGCCGGCGCTCGCCGAGCTGCGCGAGGCCTACGCGGCCTGCCAGAACGATCCGGAGTTCATCGCCGAGTTCGAGTACGAGCTCAAGCACTACGTCGGCCGTCCGAGCCCGATCTACCACGCCAGGCGCTGGTCGGAGATCCTCGGCGGCGCGCAGATCTACCTCAAGCGCGAGGACCTCAACCACACCGGCGCGCACAAGGTGAACAACTGCATCGGCCAGGCCATGGTCGCGCGCCGCATGGGCAAGCCGCGCGTGATCGCCGAGACCGGCGCCGGCCAGCACGGCGTCGCCACCGCCACCGTGGCCGCGCGCTACGGCATGGAGTGCGTGGTCTACATGGGCTCGGAGGACGTCAAGCGCCAGGCCGCCAACGTCTACCGCATGAAGCTGCTCGGCGCCACCGTGGTGCCGGTCGAGTCGGGCTCGAAGACGCTCAAGGATGCGCTCAACGAGGCCATGCGCGACTGGGTGACCAACGTCGCCGACACCTTCTACATCATCGGCACCGTCGCCGGCCCGCACCCCTACCCGATGATGGTGCGCGACTTCCAGTCGGTGATCGGCAAGGAATGTCTCGAGCAGATGCCCGACATGGTCGGCCGCCAGCCCGACTACGTGCTCGCCTGCGTGGGCGGCGGCTCGAACGCGATGGGGATCTTCCATCCCTACATCGGCGTGCCGGGCGTCAAGCTCGTGGGCGTCGAGGCCGCGGGCGACGGTCTCGACACCGGCCGCCACTCGGCCTCGCTGACCGCCGGTCGCCCCGGCGTGCTGCACGGCAACCGCACCTACCTGCTGCAGGACGAGGACGGGCAGATCATCGAGACGCACTCGGTCTCCGCCGGCCTCGACTACCCGGGCGTGGGCCCCGAGCACGCCTGGCTCAAGGACACCGCGCGCGCCGAGTACGTGGGCATCACCGACGCCGAGGCGCTCGAGGCCTTCCACAAGCTGTGCCGCCTCGAGGGCATCATCCCGGCGCTCGAGTCCTCGCACGCGCTCGCCTACGCCGCCAAGCTGGCGCCCACCCTGCCCAAGGACAAGATCCTGCTGGTCAACCTCTCCGGGCGCGGCGACAAGGACATGCACACCGTCGCCGAGCGCTCCGGGCTCCAGTTCTGAACCCGAATCCGAACCTGAAGCGGGCCGCTGATGCGGCCCGCAGTGTGATCGAGACATGTCGAGAATCCAGACCGTTTTCCAGCGCCTCCAGGCCGATGGCCGCAAGGCGCTGATCCCCTTCGTCACCGCCGGCTTCCCGGCGCCCGAGCTCACCCTGCCGCTGATGAACGCGCTGGTCGAGGGCGGCGCCGACATCGTCGAGCTCGGCGTGCCGTTCTCCGACCCGATGGCCGACGGGCCCACCATCCAGCGCGCCTCCGAGCGCGCGCTTGCGCAGGGCATGAGCCTGCGCAAGGTGCTCGAGACCGTACGCGCCTTCCGCGCCACCAACGCCGACACCCCGGTGGTGCTGATGGGCTACGCCAACCCGATCGAGGCCATGGGGCAGGAGCGCTTCGTCGCCGCGGCGCACGAGGCCGGCGTCGATGGCGTGCTCGTGGTCGACTACCCGCCCGAGGAGTGCGTCAGCTTCGCCGCCACCGCCAAGGCCGGCGGCCTCGACCCCATCTTCCTGCTCGCGCCCACCTCGGGCGAGCAGCGCTTCGCCGACGTCGCGCGCGCCGGCAGCGGCTACATCTACTACGTCTCGCTCAAGGGCGTGACCGGCAGCGCCAAGCTCGACGTCGACGAGGTCGCGCGCCGCATCCCCGAGATCCGCGCCGCGGTCGGCATGCCGGTGGGCGTGGGCTTCGGCATTCGCGACGCCGACAGCGCGCAACGCATCGGCGCGGTCGCCGACGCGGTGGTGATCGGCAGCCGGATCATCGAGGAGATCGAGACCAACCCGGGCGAGGAGGTTGCGCGCGTGCGCGACTTCATGCGCTCGATCCGTGCCGCGCTCGATGCGCTGGCGGCGGGCAAGGGAGCACAGGCATGAGCTGGTTCGAGAAACTCATCCCGCCGCGCATCAAGCGCGGCGATTCGTCGCGCAGCAAGTCGATCCCCGAAGGGCTGTGGAGCAAGTGCGAGGGTTGCGAGTCGGTGCTGTACCGCTCCGACCTCGACAGCAACCTCGGCGTGTGCCCGAAGTGCAACCACCACCACCGCCTGCGCGCGCGCCGCCGCCTCGACCAGCTGCTCGACAGCGAGGGCCGCGTCGAGATCGGCGCCGAGGTCACGCCGGTCGATGCGCTCAAGTTCAAGGACTCGCGCAAGTACCCCGACCGCCTGTCCGCGGCCGCCGCCGACACCGGCGAGGCCGACGCGATGGTGGTGATGCGCGGCGCGATCAAGAGCCTGCCGGTGGTGGTCGCCTGCTTCGAGTTCGACTTCCTCGGCGGCTCGATGGGCTCGGTGGTGGGCGAGCGCTTCGTGCGCGGCGCGCGCGCGGCCTTCGAGGAGCGCCTGCCCTTCATCTGCATCACCGCCTCGGGAGGGGCGCGCATGCAGGAGGGCCTGCTGTCGCTGATGCAGATGGCCAAGACCACCGCGGCGATCACCCGCCTGTCCGAGCGCCGGCTGCCCTTCATCACCCTGCTCACCGACCCCACCATGGGCGGTGTGTCGGCGAGCTTCGCCTTCATGGGCGACGTCGTGGTCGCCGAGCCCAACGCGCTGATCGGCTTTGCCGGCCCGCGCGTGATCGAGCAGACCGTGCGCGAGACGCTGCCCGAAGGCTTCCAGCGCGCCGAGTTCCTGCTCGACAAGGGCGCGATCGACCTGATCGTCGACCGCCGCGAGCTGCGCGACCGCCTCGCGGTGCTGCTCGCCATGCTCAACCGCCAGCCCGCGGACGTGGTTGTCGGGTGATGGCCGAGCAAGCCGCATTGCCCGCCAGCCTGGATGGCTGGCTTGCCCTGCTGGAGCAGCGCCACGGCCAGCGCATCGAGCTCGGGCTGGAGCGCGTTGCCGCGGTGCGCGCGCGCATGCAGGCGGAGTCGGACGCGGTGGTGATCACCGTCGGCGGCACCAATGGCAAGGGTTCGTGTTGCGCGATGCTCGAGGGCATCCTGCTCGCCTCGGGCTACCGCGTGGGCTGCTACACCTCGCCGCACCTGCTGCGCTACAACGAGCGCGTGCGCATCGACGGCAAGGACGTCGACGACGCGGCCCTGGTGGCCGGCTTCGCCGCGGTCGAGGGCGCGCGCGGCGACACCGCGCTGACCTACTTCGAGCACGGCACCCTGGCGGCGTGGCAGGTCTTCGCCGCGGCCAGGCCGGACGTGATCATCCTAGAGGTCGGCCTCGGCGGCCGGCTCGACGCGGTCAACGTGTTCGAGCCCGACTGCGCGCTGGTCACCAGCGTGGCCATGGACCACATGGACTACCTCGGCGACACGCGCGAGGCCATCGGCTTCGAGAAGGCGGGCATCTTCCGCGCCGGCCGTGCGGCCGTGTGCGGCGATCCGCAGCCGCCCGCGAGCCTGGTCGAGCACGCCGCGGCGATCGGCGCCCAGCTGTGGATCAGCGGGCGCGACTTCGGCTTCGGCGGCGACCGCCTGCAGTGGGGCTACTGGCGCTACGCCCAGCCGCAGCGCGAGGGTGCGCTGGTGCGCCGGGGCGGGCTCGCCTACCCGGCGCTGCGCGGCGCCAACCAGCTGCTCAACGCGGCGGCGGTGATCACCGTGCTCGAGTGCCTGCGCGACCGCATCCCGGTGTCGATGCAGCACGTCCGCCAGGGCCTCATGCTGGTCGAGCTGCCGGGCCGTTTCCAGGTTCAGCCGGGGCGCCCCTCCGTGGTGCTCGACGTGGCGCACAACCCGCAGGCTGCCGGCGTGCTCGCCGACAACCTCGGCAACATGGGCTTCTACCCCGAGACCTGGGCGGTGCTGGGCATGCTCGCCGACAAGGACGTCGCGGGGGTGGTCGAGCTCATGGCCGGCCGGGTCGACCACTGGCTGCTCGCCGACCTGCCCGGGCCGCGCGGCCTCTCCGCCGAGGCGCTCGCCGCGAAGGTGCGCGCGGTGAAGGAGGGCGCCGACATCCGCTGCTTCCCCACGCCGGCCGAGGCCTATGTTGCGGCGCAAAAACTGGTCGCCGAGGATGATAGAATCGTCGTTTTCGGTTCTTTCCTGACGGTGTCGGACGTGCTCGCCGCAATCAAGGCGGCACGGCGCGGATGAGGTTTTGCGGTGACTGAGGCAGATTCCCTCGAGATCAAGAAGCGCGCGCGCCGACGCCTGGTCGGTGCGATCGCGCTCGCCCTGCTGGCTGCGGTCGTGCTGCCGATGATGATGGACGAGGAACCGCACCCCTCGATCGAGGACATCCAGGTCTCGATTCCCGACCGCGACAAGGCGGTCGCCGCGCGCCGCGCCAGCGCGCCCGAGAGCGCGAGCGCGCCGGTCGCCGTCGCCGTGCCGGAGGACGACGAGGTGGTCGCGGCCGAGAAGCCGGCACCCGAGAAGGTCCCGGCCGCGCCGGACAAGCCCGCGTCGGCCGCGGCCCCTGCCAA
>NZ_AMXF01000228.1 GCF_000310225.1 Thauera phenylacetica B4P | reverse complement strand
GAGCGCGCCGAGGCGGCCGCCGAGCCTGCCCGCGCGGGACGGGATCCGGCCTGCCTGGTCGAGGCGCATGCGGCTCACGCGGCGCACGCCGGCCGCCGGGCGTGCCAGTCGGTGGCCTGCTGGAAGCGGTGCGCAGTGTTGAGCAGGCGGGCTTCGGCGAAGTAGTCGCCGATCAGCTGCAGGCCCACCGGCAGCCCGTCGGCGCCGAAGCCGGCCGGGTGCGACAGGCCGGGCAGGCCGGCGAGGTTCACCGCGATGGTGTAGATGTCGGACAGGTACATCTGCACCGGATCGTCGGCCTTCTCGCCGAGCGCCCAGGCGGTGGTCGGCGTGGTCGGGCCGGCGATGAGGTCGCAGTGCTGCAGCGCGGCCTGGAAGTCCTGCGCGATCAGGCGGCGCAGGCGCTGGGCCTGCAGGTAGTAGGCGTCGTAGTAGCCGTGCGAAAGCACATAGGTGCCGACCAGGATGCGGCGCTTGACCTCGGCGCCGAAGCCCTCGGCGCGGCTCTTCGCGTACAGGTCGGCGAGGTCGCCGTAGTCGGCGGCGCGGTGGCCGTAGCGCACGCCGTCGAAGCGGGACAGGTTGCTCGAGCACTCGGCGGGCGCGATCACGTAGTAGGCCGGGATCGCCAGCTTCGCGTTGGGCAGCGAGACCTCGACCGTGCTGGCGCCGAGCGCGCGGTACTGCGCGATCGCGGCGTCGATGGTGGCGCGCACGTCGTCGGCCATGCCCTCGGCGAAGAACTCGCGCGGCAGGCCGATACGCAGGCCTTCAAGCGGGCGGGCGGAGGCAGGGCCAGCGAGCGCGGCGGCGTAGTCCTCGGTCGGGCGCTCCAGGCTGGTCGAGTCGCGCTCGTCGAAGCCGGTCATCGCCGACAGCAGCAGCGCGCAGTCCTCGGCGCTGGCGCCGAAGGCGCCGCCCTGGTCGAGCGAGGAGGCGTAGGCGATCATGCCCCAGCGGCTCACCAGCCCGTAGGTGGGCTTGATGCCGGTGATGCCGCAGTAGGACGCCGGCTGGCGCACCGAGCCGCCGGTGTCGGTGCCGGTGGCGATCGGCGCCAGGCGCGCGGCCACCGCGGCGGCCGAGCCGCCGGACGAGCCGCCGGGGATGCGGTCTAGCTTCCACGGGTTCTTCACCGCGCCGTAGTGCGAGCTCTCGTTCGACGAGCCCATCGCGAACTCGTCCATGTTGGCCTTGCCCAGGCTCACCACGCCGGCGGCCTTGAGCAGGCTCACCACGTGGGCGTCGTAGGGGCTGACGAAGTTGGCCAGCATCTTCGAGCCGCAGGTGGTCAGCACGCCCTCGGTACAGAACACGTCCTTGTGCGCGAGCGGGATGCCGGTGAGCGGGCCGGCCGTGCCGGCGGCGATGCGCGCGTCCGCTGCGCGTGCCGCGGCGAGGGCGCCCTCGCGGTCGACGGTGATGAAGGCGTTGAGCTCGGGGTTGAGCGCGTCGATGCGGTCGAGGAACAGGCCCGCGAGTTCGACGGCCGAGATCTGCCGGGCGTCGAGCGCGCGGCGCAGTTCCGGGAGGGAGGCGTGGATCATTTTTCGGTCAGGCGGGTTGGCGCCGCGGCACGCGTGCGGTCGCTGCGGTCGGACGCAGCGACGGCGAGGGCGGCCGCGGAGCGGATCATTCGATGACTTTCGGCACCAGGTAGAGGCCGGCTTCGGTCTGCGGCGCGACCTTCTGGAAGGCGTCGCGGCGGTCGGTCTCGGTGACGAGGTCGGGGCGCAGGCGGGTGGCGAGCTCCTGCGGATGGCTCATCGGCTCGACGCCGGTGGTGTCGATCGCCTGCATCTGCTCGATGAGGCCGAAGATGCCGTTGAGCTTGTCGCGCGTGGCCTCGAGTTCGGACGCGGAGACGGCGATTCGCGCGAGGCGGGCGATGTGCCCGACCTGATCATTGGAGAGCGACATGGCGTAACAAAACCTGCTGAATCCACAAAGGTTTGTAGGTTATCATAATCGTCTTTGCCCCGCCCGGGGCTACACCGCTTCGCGGTAGCGGGCGGGGTTTTCGCGTTGCAGCGCGCCCAGGGCGCCCGACTGTGCGCGGCTCGACCACTCCACCGGTTTCGGAAGGCTTCATGTTCGGTTTCCTGCGCTCCTATTTCTCCAACGATCTCGCGATCGACCTCGGCACCGCCAACACCCTGATCTACGTGCGCGGCAAGGGCATCGTGCTGGACGAACCCTCGGTGGTGGCGATCCGGACCGAAGGCGGCCCCAACGCCAAGCGCTCGATCCAGGCGGTCGGCCACCAGGCCAAGCAGATGCTCGGTAAGACGCCGGGCAACATCACCGCGATCCGCCCGATGAAGGACGGCGTGATCGCCGACTTCGTCGTCACCGAGCAGATGATCAAGCAGTTCATCAAGAAGGTGCACGACTCGCGCCTGCTCTCCCCCTCTCCGCGCATCATCATCTGTGTGCCCTGCGGCTCCACCCAGGTCGAGCGCCGCGCGATCCGCGACGCCGCGCTCGCGGCGGGCGCCTCGCAGGTCTTCCTCATCGAAGAGCCGATGGCCGCGGCGATCGGTGCCGGCCTGCCGGTGTCGGATGCGACCGGCTCGATGGTGGTCGACATCGGTGGGGGCACCACCGAGGTCGGCGTGATCTCGCTCGGCGGCATCGTCTACTCGGGCAGCATCCGTGTCGGCGGCGACAAGTTCGACGAGTCCATCGTCAATTACATCCGCCGCAACTACGGCATGCTGATCGGCGAGACCACCGCCGAGAAGATCAAGAAGCAGATCGGTTCCGCCTTCCCCGGCTCCGAGGTGCGCGAGATGGAGGTCAAGGGCCGCAACCTGGCCGAAGGCATTCCGCGCAGCTTCACGATCTCGTCCAACGAGATCCTCGAGGCGCTCACCGAACCGCTCAACCAGATCGTCTCCGCGGTCAAGATCGGCCTGGAGCAGACCCCGCCCGAACTCGGCGCCGACATCGCCGAGCGCGGCATGATGCTCACCGGCGGCGGCGCACTGGTGCGCGACCTCGATCGCCTGCTGATGGAAGAGACCGGCCTGCCGGTGGTCGTGGCCGAGGAGCCGCTGACCTGCGTCGCGCGCGGCTGCGGCATGGCGCTCGACAAGATGGACAAGCTCGCCTCCATCTTCACGTCCGAGTGACGTTCTCCGGCCCCGGCCTGCGTGCCGGGGCGCGCCTCTCCTCCCCACCTGACGGCCCTGGTTCGTAGCGGATGCCTCTCGTCGGCCATCAGCCCCCTCCGATCTTCCGGCGCGGCCCGGCGCCCCTGGCGCGCCTGTTCGTGTTCGTCGCGCTGTGCCTCGCGCTGCTCGTGGCCGACCTGCGCTTCCGCTACCTCGAGGTGTTGCGCAACGCGCTGTCGGTGGTCACCTATCCGCTGCAGATGGCGGCGTCGACGCCGGCCGACGTGGTGCGCAACGCCACGCGCTACTTCGGCACCCTGGTCGATGTGCAGCTCGAGAACGCCGACCTGCGCCGCCTCCAGCTCGACGCCGGCGAGCGCCTGCTGCGCTTCGAGCAGCTCGAACAGGAGAACCTGCACCTGCGCGAGCTGCTGCAGATGTCTGAGCGCGTGCAGACGAAGAGCATCGCCGCCGACATCCTCTACAACGCGCCCGACCCCTTCGCGCGCAAGGTGATCCTCGACCGCGGCACCCAGCAGGGCGTCGAGGCCGGCCTCGCGGTGGTCGACGCGAACGGCGTGATCGGGCAGGTGACCCGCGTCCATCCGGTGCAGTCCGAGGTCACCCTGCTCACCGACCGCAACCAGTCCATCCCGGTCAGCGTGGTGCGCAACGGCGTGCGCGGCGTGCTCTACGGCGTCGGCCGCGGCATGCTCGAGATGCGCCACGTGCTCGCCGAGGTGGACATCCAGCCCGGCGACCGCCTCGTCACCTCCGGCCTCGACGGCATCTTCGTGCCCGGCCTGCCGGTGGCGACGGTGACCCGGGTCGATCGCGACCAGGATGCGTTCGCGCGCATCGAGTGCGAGCCGCTGGCGGCGATCGAGCGCAGCGTGCAGGTGCTGGTGATCGGGCGCGCCGCGTATCCGCCGCCCCCGCCACCGCCCGAACCCGCGGGGGGACGCTGAACCATGCACCCCACCAACCGCTCCAGTCGCATCCTGCAGCCGGTCAAGCTGTGGTTCGTCTACCTGAGCCTGTTCGTCGCGCTCGGCCTGGAGTACATCCCCACCGGACGCACGCCCGGCCTGCCCGACTGGGTGGCGCTGGTGCTGGCCTTCTGGTGCGTGCGCGAGCCGCTCGCGATCGGCATGGGCGCGGGCTTCGCCTTCGGCCTGCTGATGGACGTCGGCCTCGGCGCGGCGATGGGCCAGCACGCGCTGGCCTACGTCGTGCTCGCCTACCTGGCCAATGCGCTCGCCCGCCGCGTGCTGTGGTTCCCTGCCTGGCAGCAGGCCCTGCACGTGCTCCCGCTGCTGCTGCTCGCGCAGGCGATCATGGTGCTGGTGCGCCTGCTGGCGGGGGCGGAGTTCCCCGGCTGGGCGTACTTCCTGTCGAGCCTCGGCAGCGCGCTGCTGTGGACGCCGCTCTCCTTCCTGCTCCTGCTGCCGCAGTACCAGCCGGACGAGCGCGATGACAACCGCCCGATCTGAGGCGCGCGGGCGATGACCGAGTTTCGCGCGCCCGCGGCCGAACTGGCCCGCTTCCGGCTTCGCGTCGTGGTAGCGGCGGTGTTCGTGCTCGTCTGCTTCGGGCTGCTCGCGGCGCGTTTCCACCACCTGCAGGTCAAGCGCCACGACTACTTCCTGACCCGCGCCGAGGACAACCGCATCGCGCTGCTGCCGGTGGTGCCCCACCGCGGCACCATCATCGACCGGCGGGGGATGGTGCTGGCGCGCAACTACGCCACCTACACGATCGAGATCACGCCCTCGCAGGTGCGCAACCTCGACGCCACGCTCGACGAGCTTGCCGGCCTGCTGCCGCTCGACGCGCGCGACCGCCGCCGCTTCCGCAAGCTCTACGAGGAGAGCCGCAACTTCGAGAGTGTGCCGCTGCGCAGCCGGCTCACCGACGAGGAGGTCGCGCGCGTGGTGTCGCAGCGCTACCGCCTTCCCGGGGTGGACGTGAAGGCCCGCCTGCTGCGCGACTACCCGCAGGGCAGCACCGCCTCGCACGTGATCGGCTACATCGGCCGCATCACCGAGCGCGACGTCGAGCGCATCGAGGAGGCCGGCAACGCGGCCAACTATCGCGGCACCCTGCATATGGGCAAGGCCGGCCTGGAGCAGTCCTACGAGCACGAGCTGCACGGCACCACCGGCTTCGAGCAGGTCGAGGTCAACGCCGGCGGGCGCGCCGTGCGCGCGCTGTCGCACACCGCGGCGACCCCGGGCAACGATCTCGAGCTGACCCTCGACATCGAGCTGCAGAAGGTGGCCGAGAAGGCCTTCGGCGATCGCCGCGGCGCCCTGGTGGCGATCGAGCCCTCGACCGGCGGCGTGCTCGCGCTGGCCTCGATGCCGACCTACGACCCCAACCTCTTCGTCGACGGCATCTCGACCCAGGACTGGAAGGCGCTCAGCGACTCGCCCGACCACCCGATGCTGCACCGCGCGATCTACTCCACCTACCCGCCCGGCTCCACCTTCAAGCCCTTCATGGCGCTCGCCGGCCTCGAGACCGGCAAGCGCACCGCGAAGCAGGCCATGTACGACATCGGCTACTTCCAGTTCGGCGGCCACCGCTTCATGGACGACAAGATCGGCGGACACGGCATGGTGGACCTGCACAAGTCGATCGTGGTGTCGTGCAACACCTATTACTACCAGCTCGCCAACGACCTCGGCATCGAGGGCATCGCCGGCTTCATGGCGCCCTTCGGCTTCGGCGAGCGCACCGGCATCGACCTGCCCGGCGAGGCCACCGGCGTGCTGCCTTCGCCGGAATGGAAGCGCCAGCGCTTCAAGAAGCCCGAGCAGCAGCGCTGGTATGCCGGCGAGACGATCTCGGTCGGCATCGGCCAGGGCTACAACGCCTACACGCCGCTGCAGCTCGCCAACGCGCTCGCCGCGCTGGTGAACCACGGCAAGCTGTTCCGGCCCCACGTGGTCAAGTACGTCGTCGACGCGCGCACCGGCGAGCGGCGCGCGGTCGAGCCCGAGCCCCTGCGCCAGATCCCGCTGCGCGACGCGCACCTGAAGGCGGTGCTCGACGGGATGGTCGACGTCAACCGCACGGGCACCGGCAAGCGCGCGTTCAAGGGTGCGCCCTACACCGTCGGCGGCAAGACCGGCACCGCGCAGGTGTTCTCGCTGCGCGGCCAGCGCTACGTCGAGGGCCGGGTGCGCGAGCGCCTGCGCGACCACTCCTGGTTCGTCGCCTACGCCCCGGCCGAGAACCCCAAGATCGCGCTCGCGGTGCTGGTCGAGAACGGCGGCTTCGGCGCCCAGTCGGCGGCGCCGATCGCACGCCAGGTGATCGACTACTACCTGCTCGACCAGCGCGCCGGCGCGCCGGCCGCCGAGGACGAGGAGGGTGCCGAGAGCGAGGAGGCCGCAGAGGGGGGCGGCGACGCGCTGCCCGCCTCGCGCGCCATCGAGCCCGCGGCACCGCAGGACGCGCCCCC
>NZ_AMXF01000227.1 GCF_000310225.1 Thauera phenylacetica B4P | reverse complement strand
ACCAGCTCGGCGCCGCGCGCCACCGCGGCGCCGGTGCGCGCCGGCATCGCGACGACGCGCGCGCCGACCTCGGCGGCGATCCTCGCCTCCTCGCCCGCGACCACGCGCGCAGGGGCGCGGAACTCGGGGTACACCGCGATCTCGCCGAGCGCGCGCGCGCTCCAGTCCTGCGCGATCGCACAGAAGGGCAGCAGGAGCAGGAGGAGACTCGGGATTCGCATCGGAACACGCCGCAGTGCATGGGCAAGGCCGCAGCCGGCGGGCGCACCCGCAGCCCCGTGGTGCATGGGCCTTCAGCCCTCGTCGATGACGCGGAAGGAGAGCGTGGGCGCGGTGAAGTCGTCGGGGGCGGCGCCGAGGCCGATCTCGCCCTCGCCATAGAGCGTGCAGCTGTCGCGGCGCAGCACCACCGGCGCCGAGTTGCCACGCAGGCGCACCCAGCTGCCGTTGCTGCTGAAGTCGGTGAGCACGCACTGCCCCGCGGTCCATTCGAGCCGGGCATGGCGGCGCGAAACGCGCGCGTCCTCGACGGGGAAGCCGGCGCCGTCGCCGCGGCCGAGGATCAGCGGCGGATCATCGGCGTGCAGCTCGATGCGCTGGTCGAGGCGCTCGAGGTCGACGCGGCGCACCGGGCGCGCCCCCGCGACCAGGTCGTCGAAGCCGAGCAGCGTGGTCAGCGTGGTCTCCGCGGTGCGGGCGAAATCCACCCGCCACACCCGCATCGGCTCGGCCTTGCCCTTGATGCTGATGCGGTCGAGGCTGTGACAGGCCAGGCGCAGGCTCTCGGGCAGGTTGGCGAACACCGACTCGCCGATGAGGGTCTCGCCGGTCTGGGCGCGGTCGCTCAGGCGCGCGGCGACGTTGACCGGGTCGCCGTAGCAGTCGCCGTCATGCTCGACGATGGGGCCGAGCGCGACGCCGGTCTTGACCCCGATCGGGGCGCGGCGCAGCTCGGCGCCGGCGAGCTCCTCGAGCACGTCCTGCAGCCGCGAGGCCGCCTGCACCGCGGCGACCGGATCGTCGAACAGCACCAGCACGCCATCGCCGAGATACTTGACGATGCGCCCGCCGGCGCAGGCGAGATGACGGCCGAGGGCGTGCGTACACCGGGTGACGATCTGCGTCGCCGCCACGTTGCCAGCCGACTCGAACAGGCCTGTGCTGCCTGTCAGATCGGCGAAGATCACGGTCCTGACCGCTTGCTCCACTGAATTCCTGCCCCGACGGATGTGCGGAAACCGCCCGCGGCCCCGAAGAGCGGGGCTCGCTGCAGTGCGCAAGCAAGAATCCTAGCATTAAGGACCGTGATCGTCATCGCCGCGCACACGCCAATGCGCCCACGGCGAGGCACACGCGGGCGGGGTGCGCGGCGAAGTGCGCTAGTCGACGAGGACGGCCCGCAGCGCCTCGGCCAGCATCGGCGCGATCTGCACGGCATTGCTCGGGTGGGCGATGCAGTCGGTGCTCCACACCTCGCCCACGCCGGCGGCACGGATCACCTCGAGCGCGTCGCCGGCGAAGAGCGCGTGGGTGACCGCGACATCCACCGAAGCCGCCCCCGCCGCGTGCAGGCGCTCGGCGGCGCGTGCGAGCGTACGCCCGGAGCTGGCCACGTCGTCTAGCAGCCTGTCGGACTTGAAGCCGGCGGACGGCGTACCGGCAGGCGGGTTTTCATGATGTGAAAAATAATCGGCATTTCAGAGCCGAAAGCGCCTTTTTCGCGTGAAATCGCCATGCTCCTGTCGTTTCTTCTCACTGCAGACGCAATACGGCCATGCGCTTGAAGTTCCACGCGAGGCAGACCAGCGTCCATTCGTTGCGCACGTTGCCAACACCGCGCAGCAGGAACTGACGGAAACCCATCACGGACTTGATGATGCCGAACACCGGCTCGACGGTCTGTTTGCGCAGCGCGTAGGCGGCGCGACCGGTCTGGGTCTTGAGGGCGTGCTTCATCTGCTCGACGTGGGAGGTGGGCGTCTCGAGCGGTGCGGGCTCCTCGAAGCGGCTGCGCCAATCCGGATGATGCGCATCGCGCCCCACTGCGATCAGCGGCTCGACCCCGGCGTCGTGGCAGTGCTGGACGTTGCGTTCGCTGTAAAAGCCGGTGTCGGCCAGCAGCCGCGCGGGTTGATTGAGCCCATCGGGCAGTGCCTGGATGCACTCGAGCATCGGCGCGACCTGCTCCTTGTCGTTACCGGCGGTGGTGATGTGGGGCGCCACCACCAGCATCGATTCGGTATCGACCACAGCTTGCGCGTTGTAGCACTGCTCGAAACCACCGCCCGCCACCTTCATGATGCGCGAGTCTTCATCGGTCAGATTGATCTGATCCTCGGCCTGTGGCCCCGTCTGCGGGGGCTTGGGGGGCTTGCCACCGGGCTTCTTGCCCGTGCTCGCCTGCTTGGCCTGGCGCTGGGCCATCTTCGCCTCGTACTCGGCTTGCTCGCGCTCGAAACGTTCCTTCGCGCGGGCTTCGATCTTGGCTTTGGCCGTCGCGATGGCCGCCAGACGGTCTTCGCGGCGCTTGATCTCCGCCGGTAAATCCACCCCCTCAGGCACATTGCCTTGGTCGGCAGCCTCGGCCAGCTTGAGCATCTCCTGCACCTCGGCTTTGAGCTGCGCTTCGATCTTCTGCGCGTGCCCGTAAGACAGCGCACTGTGCCGGGAGGCGTTGGCGTGCAGCTTGGTGCCGTCCAGGCTGACCGTGCCA
Organism: Thauera phenylacetica B4P; assembly: GCF_000310225.1. GTDB lineage: Bacteria > Pseudomonadota > Gammaproteobacteria > Burkholderiales > Rhodocyclaceae > Thauera > Thauera phenylacetica. The sequence continues at coordinate 3,914 of NZ_AMXF01000227.1, read as the reverse complement.
AAGCGCGAGAGCTGGTTCTCGCGTGCGACCTGCAGCACTTGCACGAAGAGCTCGGCGAACTGTTCGCCGAAGCGGCGCCGGAAACTCGCCAGGGTGTCGTGGTCCGGGTGCTGGTTGCAGGCGATGAACCTAAACGCCAGCGAATCGTAAGTCGCCCGCTCGATCCGGCGGCTCGAATGCGTCCCCGTCGCGTAGCCGTAGATCAGCAGCGACAGCAGCATCGCCGGGTGGTACGCATCGCTCCCACGCCCCGCATACGCCCGCTCCAGCGCCGACAGGTCCAGTGCCTCGACCACGTCGACCACATAGCGCGCCAGGTGCGTTTCGGGCAGCCACTCCTGTACCGAGGGCGGCAGCAGGTAGTCCGTTTGGCGGTCGATCGGGCGGAAGCGGCTCATGCTCTCAGGATCCGGGGGCGATGCGGCATTTTACAGGGGGTAGTCCGACAGGCTGCTAGCAGCACCACCGCGCGCCCGGTCACCTGCGCGTCCTCGGGCAGGGCGATGTCGACCTCGCGGTCGCCGTGGCGGATCTTGGTGCACACGATGGCATCCAGCCCGTGACGCCGCGCCGCAGTCTCGATCCACTGCGCCGACTCGGCGTCCGGCCCCACCAGCAGCGGGCGCTCGCGGTGCGCGACCGCCACGTCGGCGAGCAGGCCGGCCCCCGAAAGCGCGACCGCATGCGGGACGGGAATCGCCTCGGCGAGGCTGGAGATGCGGTGCAGGTGGGGGTCGACGGTGATCACGCCGTCGAACAGCCCGGCGAGGAATTCGCCGACGATGCGCTGGCTCACCACCTCGCCCGGATGAAAGGCCTTGTCCTGGCGCATGTAGGCCAGGTAGGGCGCCACCAGGGTGAGGTGACGCGCGCCGCCGCGCCCGGCGCTGCGCGCCACCAGCAGCAGCTCGAGCAGCTTCTCGTTGGGCCGGTGCAGGCTGCGGAACAGCACCGCATTGGCCGGCAGCTCGGCGGGCAGGCGCAGGCGCAGCTCGTCGTCGGGGAAGCGGTGGCGCTCGATCTCCACCGCCTGCAGTCCTGCCGCACGCGCCAGGCGCAAGGCTTCCTCGCGCTCGTCGTCGAAATGCATCAGCAGGGTGTCTTCGGTACTCATTGCCGGAAGGTTACACGTCGGGCGGCTCCGATCGCCGCGCAGAATTTCACGCCCCGGATGCGAATTGGCGGCTCGCGGCTTGCGTCCGGCGAGCCCGCCCGCCACCCGGCTCAGAACTCGACGAACAGGTGCGGCACCTCGTCCGCCGCCCCCAGCACGTAGCCGCTGGCGCGCGCGCTGGCCTGGCGGGCGAACTCGAGGTCGGCCGGGTAGTCGGCATGGACGCGGTACAAGGGCTCGCCCCTGGCCACCGGCTCGCCGAGCTTACGGAGCAGGTCCACGCCCGAGGCCTGCATCTTGGGCGCCCCCGCCAGGCGGGCGATGCGCGCGAGCTGGTGGTTGTCGATCGCGACGACGACGCCGTCGGCCTCGGCGCACACCTCGAAGCTCAGGCGGGCGAGCGGCGGCGCGTTGTGATCGAACGGGCGCGCGCCCTGGGCGCGGATGATCGCGTCCATCTTCGCCAGCGCGCGGCCCGAGTCGAGGATGTCGCGCGCGATCGCGAAGCCGTCGCCACCGCGCACGTCGGGGTCGAACTCGAGCATGCGCCCGGCCAGGCGCAGGGCCTTCTGGCGCAGGTCGTTGGGCGCGCGCGGGTCGTTCTCGAGCACGCGCATCACGTCGCGCGCCTCGAGCACCGGGCCGATGCCGTTGCCGATGGGCTGGCGGCCGTCGGTGATGACCACGTCGATGGTCAGGTTCATGCGCGCGGCGACGAACTCGAAGAGCTTGCGCAGCCGCTGCGCCTCGGCCATCGAGCGCACCTTGGCGGTCGGCCCCACCGGGATGTCGAGCACCAGGTGGGTCGAACCCGCGGCGAGCTTCTTGGACAGGATGGAGGCCACCATCTGCCCGGGGGAGTCGATCGACAGCGGGCGCTCGACCGAGATCAGCACGTCGTCGGCCGGCGACAGGTTGGCGGTGCCGCCCCAGGCGAGGCAGCCACGGTGCTCTCGCACGATGCCCGACAACACCTCGGTCGGCAGCTCGACGCAGGCGAGCACCTCCATGGTGTCGGCGGTCCCTGCGGGCGAGGTGATCGCGCGCGAGGAGGTCTTGGGGCACAGCATGCCGTGCGCGGCGACGATCGGCACCACCAGCATCGAGGTGCGGTTGCCGGGAATGCCGCCGATGCAGTGCTTGTCCACGACCGGGTGCTCGTGCCAGTCGATGCGGTGGCCCACCGCCGCCATCGCCTCGGTGAGGAAGGCGACCTCCTCGCGGTCGAGCTCGCCCTGGTTGGTGGCGACCACGAAGGCGGTGAGCTCGATCTTGGAGTAGCGGTGCTCGGCGATGTCGCGGACGATGGCGCGGAAATCCTCGCGCGCGAGCCGCTCGCCGGCGATCTTGCGGCGCAGCGCCGGAATGGAGGACGGCGGCTCGGCCTGCGCGATCATCGCCGGGTGGCCGTTGTCGACACCGAGCTGGACGAAGGCGTCGATCGACAACCCGAGTTCGTCGGGCTGGACGATGCAGCCGTCGTCGACCACGTTCAGGGTGGCGAGGATGCGGCGGCCGTTGGCGCGCACCTCGACCTTGGAGAGGGCCTGGAAGCCCTCGGCGCGATAGATCGCGCAGTCGCGATGCAAATAGACGACGTTCTCCCGCCAGGTGTCGATCGCCACCCTGCGCAGGCGCAGGGGCGAGGCCGACTCGGCCACGACAGGAGGCATTCCGGCTTGCGGGTCCATGGATTGAGCCTAGACCGTCGCCGACGCGGAAGAAAGGTCGGAGTTCACAGCGGGGATCGCGCGGCGCACCTCGCGCGGAACCGCGAGGGCGCGCGCCGGCTCGATCGAACTCCGCAGAGCTTAACCAATGTCAAAACCCACGCGCTTCATTCGTCATATGGTGTGACGGAAATCACACCAAGCAGCACAAGAGGAGGCCGCCATGACCAACCGCAACATCTCCTTCATCGTCAAGGACCAGAACCCGCTGATGCTGCGCCCCACCGACACCGTGCAGGCCGCCTGCCGCAGCATGTGCGAGCGCAGCGTGGGCGCGGTGCTGGTGACCGACGCGCACGCTCATCTCAAGGGCATCTTCACCGGCCGCGACGCGGTGCAGGTGATCGCCAGCGGCGGCGACCCGGCCAAGGTGCATCTGTCCGAGGTCATGACGGCGAAGCCCGACACCATCGAGCCCGAGCGCAAGGCGATCGAAGCGCTGCACATGATGTGCGACGGCGGCTACCGCCATCTGCCGGTGGTGGTCGACGGCAAGGTGGTCGGCATCGTCTCGCGCAGCGACTTCAAGGGCCTGGAGCTCGACCAGTTCGAGGACGAACAGAGCCTCTGGGAACGCATCTGCTGAAGATCGCGACGAGTCTTGCCGCCTACCCGCGCGCACCGGCACACACGGTCGCGCGGGGCTTCCCGATCACTCCACCGTGAAGCGCAGCGTGCCGATCATGCGGTCGTCCGCGGCGAGCACCTGCACCTGCCAGCGTCCGCGCGGATCCTCCGGGAAGTTGCGCTTGCGCGTCCACGCCCGGTAGCCCTCGGCGCGTCCGCCGTTCACCTCCAGCTCGATCCGGTCCACCACCCGCCCCTCGTGACGCCACACGTGGACGACCTTCTCCGATAGCCCCAGCGGCGCATGGATCGCGGTGTAGGCATAAAGCCCCTCGGCGAGCAGGCGGCCGGCCTCGATGTGGCGCAGGCTCTCTGCGGGCGCGCGCTGCGCCTCGTCCACGACGCTGGTCACCGCGACCTGGGTCAGGCGCAGCGTGGCCGGCGGCACCCACAGCCGCGCCAGCCAGCCCGCGGCGCCGAGCGCGGCGAGCAGCGCCAGCACC
>NZ_AMXF01000226.1 GCF_000310225.1 Thauera phenylacetica B4P | reverse complement strand
CGCCGGTAGCCTGGCGGAAGGCCGCGGCGACCGGCTCCAGCCCGGCGCCCGGCGGCGCCCCCAGCGTGGTGGCCAGCGCGCAGGCCTGGCGCACCGCGGTCACCGCGCTCTCCTGGTACTGCAGCGCGCGCAGGCTGTGCGCCACCGCCTCGACCAGCGCCGGCGGCAGGCGCATGGCGTTGAGCTTGCGCACGTAGTCGCCGATCGCCGGCGCGAGCGCATCGAGCGCGCTCGCCTGGCGCTCGATCCAGGGCTCGTCCGGCGGCACCCGCGTGGCTGCGGTCAGCGCGGTCAGTGCGAAGGACTGCGTGCGGCCCAGCTCCAGGCGCAGCGAGCGCAGCGCCAGGTCGGGCACCGCCAGCGAGGGCGCGTCCAGGTAGCGCGGGCGGGCGATCTCCTCCTCGCGGCTGCGGAAGTGGCCCGCCAGGTAGCGCCGCAGCGGACGCGCCAGCGGCACCATCAGCAGCACCCCGAGCAGGTTGAAGGCGGTGTGGAACATCGCCAGCATCACCGCCGGTGTCGCCGGCTGCTCGAACCAGTTGCGCAGCGCGCCGAGCAGGCTGACCAGCAGCGGCAGCAGCGCGATCGCCACCGCGCCGGTCACCAGGTTGAAGATCACGTGGGTCGCCGCCAGCCGGCGCGCGTTCGAGGTCGCGCCGAGCGCCGACAGGATCGCCGTCGAGGTGGTGCCGATGTTGGTGCCGATCACCATCGCGCACGCCGCCTCGATCGACATCAGCCCGCCCTGGGCGGCGGTGATGATGATCGCGATCACCGCGCCCGAGGCCTGCATCAGCACCGTCAGCAGGGTGCCGATGCCGACCAGGATCAGCCAGCCGACGAGGCCGGGCGCGATGTGGTCCTGCAGGTTCATCGCCGCGCCGAAGCCCGAGAAGGTGTCCTTGAGCGCGTCGATGCCGAGGAAGAGTACGCCGAAGCCGGCGAGCGCCTGGCCGAGCGCGCGCTGGCGCAGCGTGCGGCCGGCCAGCATCAGGATCGCGCCGAGGCCGACGAAGGGCAGGGCGAAGGCGTCGATCCTGAAGCTGAAGCCGAGCGCCGCGACCAGCCAGGCGTTGAGCGTGGTGCCCACGTTGGAGCCGAAGATCACCCACATCGCGTTCTGCAGCGACAGCAGGCCGGTGTTGACGAAGCCGATGCTCGCCACCGTGACCGCGGTGGAGGACTGCACCAGCGCGGTCACGGTCATGCCGGCGCCGAGGCCGCGCAGGGGCGTGGCCGTGCCGCGCTCGAGCAGGCCCTCGAGCGCCCGGCCGGCGGCGAGCTTGAGGCCCTCGGTGAGCAGGTGCATGCCGAGCAGGAACAGGCCGATGCCGCCGAGCAGGCCGGCGACGATCGGGTAGATGGCGAGCGAGCTGGTGTCCAGGGCGGGCCTCTCGTGCGGGATGGGGTCTTCGGGAAAGCGTAATACCGGATCGCAGCGGCGGGGAGTGCATTGTTCTCGAAGCATGCCGGGGCGATCTCGGCAGAGTCGCGAAGAATTTAAGTTTGTCCTGGACAAAGTGTTGACAGGTCCTCGGGGCTGGCCTATCGTGGAATCGTCATCAACGCTTGTCCAGGACACGGCCATGAACGCGAATTCGCTCTCCAGGCGCGCCGGCATGCTCTTCGCCGCGGCGGCCCTCGTCTCCTTCGGGATTTCCGCGGCTTCGGCCGCCCAGCCCCAGGTCGTGGCGGCGGTAGCGGCCGGCGCTCCCGCGAGGCTCGTCGTGGACACGGGGCCTGCAACCCAGGCTCAGACCCCGCTCGAACTCCTGCTCTTCGTCCATCGCGCGGATCTCCCGCTGCGTCCCCTCCCCAACAAGCAATAGGATCACTCATGAACGCCCCGGAAAAGTTCTTCCTGCCCGACGTGCAATCCAGCGCCGACCATCGCGCGCTGGCGATCCAGCACGTCGGCGTGCGCGGCCTGCGCTACCCGATGGCGGTGCGCGACCTCGACGGCGGCGTGCAGCACACCGTCGCCACGCTCGAGATGACCGTCGGCCTGCCCGCGGACGTGAAGGGCACGCACATGTCGCGCTTCGTCGAGCTCCTCGAGGCCGAGCGCGACGCGCTCGACCTCGACGGCCTGCGCGGCCTCTTCGCCGACATGCTGCTGCGCCTCGAGGCCAGCAGCGGCCGCATCGAGGCGCGCTTCCCCTGGTTCATGAAGAAGGCCGCGCCGGTCTCGGGCGTCGAGAGCCTGCTCGACATCGACGCCCGCGTGGTGGTGGAGAAGGCCGAGCGCGGCGAGATCCGCAGCACGCTCGAGGCGGTGGTGCCGGTGACCAGCCTGTGCCCGTGCTCGAAGAAGATCTCCGCCTACGGCGCGCACAACCAGCGCTCGCACATCACCCTTTCGGCCACGCTGCGTGGCGACCTCGGCCTGCGCGAGCTGGTGCGCATGGCGGAAGAGGAGGCCTCGTGCGAGGTTTTCGGCCTGCTCAAGCGCCCGGACGAGAAGTGGGTCACCGAGCGCGCCTACGACAACCCCAAGTTCGTCGAGGACCTCGTGCGCGACATCGCGCTGCGCCTGCGCGCCGACGGGCGCGTGGCCTCGTGGCGGGTGCAGTCGGAGAATTTCGAGTCCATCCACAACCATTCCGCCTACGCCCTCATCGAGGGCGAGAACGCGCCGGAGTAAGTGCCATGAAGATGGGTGAGATCGAGCGCCTGCACGCCGCGGGCGAGGCGGGCCGGGGCGGCCCGGGGCGGCGCATCGCGGTGATCGGGGGCGGCATCGCCGGCCTCTCGACCGCGTGGCTGCTCGCGCCGCAGCACCGTGTGACGCTGTTCGAGGCGGGCAGCTACGTCGGCGGCCACACCAACACCATCGACGTTACGGTCGACGGCCTCACCCATCCGGTCGACACCGGCTTCCTGGTCTTCAATCGCCGCACCTACCCCAACCTGTGCGCGCTGTTCGCGCTGCTGCAGGTCGAGGCCGTCGAGACCGAGATGAGCTTCGGCGTCAGCCTCGCCGAGCCCGAGCTCGAATGGGCCGGCACCGACCTCGGCACCGTGTTCGCCCAGCGCAGCAATCTGGTGCGGCCGGCCTTCCTCTCCATGCTGCGCGACATCCTGCGCTTCAATCGCGAGACCACGCGCATGGCGCACGAGCGTTCCATGCCGGCCCTGTCGCTCGGCGAGTACCTCGACCTGGAGGGCTACTCGCAGGCCTTCCGCGACTGGTACTTGCTGCCCATGGCCGCGGCGATCTGGTCGTGCCCGACGCGCACCATGCTGGCCTACCCGCTCGCGACCTTCGTGCAGTTCTGCCACAACCACGGCCTGCTGCAGATCCTCGACCGCCCGTCCTGGATGACGGTGAAGGGCGGCGGGCGCAGCTACGTGCGCCACATGCTCTCCCGCCTCGAGGACGTGAGGGTGAATGCGCCGGTGCAGCGCGTCGTGCGCGGCGCCGATGCGGTGTGGGTGCACACCGCGGCCGGGGCGGAGCGCTTCGACGAGCTCGTCTTCGCCTGCCACAGCGACCAGGCCCTGGCCATCCTCGGCGGCGAGGCCACGCCGGAAGAGCGTCGCATCCTCGGCGCGGTGCAGTACCAGGACAACGTCGCGTACCTGCACACCGACACCGCGCTGCTGCCGCGCCGGCCGAAGGTGTGGTCGGCGTGGAACTACCTCGCCGGCAAGGGCGCGCCCGACGCGCGCCCGGTGTCGGTGAGCTATCTCATCAACCGCCTGCAGCCCCTGCCGTTCCAGACCCCGGTGGTGGTGTCGCTGAACCCCTTCACCGAGCCCGCGGCCGACAAGACCTTGCGCCGCATCGAATACGCCCACCCGGTGTTCGACCATGGCGCGATCGACGCCCAGGCCGCGCTGCCCGCCATCCAGGGCCGCGAGCGCTGCTGGTTCGCCGGCGCATGGACCGGCTACGGCTTCCATGAGGACGGCCTCAAGTCGGCGGTCGCGGTGGTCGAGGCCATGGGCGTCGAAGTGCCCTGGCGCCGCGGCCGCGTGCCGGTCGCCGACGTGCAGCAGCCCGCGCCGCTGGAGGCGGCGGCGTGATGAGTGCCGCTCGGCAGGTGGACGCGCGGCTGCACGTGGCTGGCGACGCGCGGCAGCAGGCGTCGGCCGAAGCCGGTGCGGCGGCGGATGCGCTGCAGCCCGCGGTGTGCTTCGGCGCGGTGATGCACGAGCGCCACGTCCAGGCGCACAACCGCTTCGTCTACCCCACCGCCTTCCTGCGCCTGCCGCTGTCGCGGCTCGCCACCCTGCGCGCCCCGCTGCTCGGCATCGAGCGCGCCAGCGTGTTCAGCTTCCGCAATCGCGACCACGGCGCACGCGACGGCTCGCCGCTGCTGCCGTGGATCCAGGCGCTGCTGCGCGGGCAGGGCCTGGAGGAAATCTGCGACGGCGAGGTCGTGCTGCAGACCATGCCGCGCATCTTCGGCTTCGTCTTCAACCCGGTCAGCTTCTGGTTCTGTCACGACCGTGCAGGCGCCTTGCGCGTGGTGCTGGCCGAGGTCAGCAACACCTTCGGCGAGCGTCACAATTATCTGGTGCACCACGCCGACCTGCGCCCGATCGTGGCGGGCGACGAGCTGGGCGCCAGCAAGTGCTTCCACGTCTCGCCCTTCTTCCCGGTGCGCGGCGAGTACCGCTTCCGCTTCGAGCAGCGCGGCGCGGTGCATGCGGTGTCGATCGACCTGTGGGACGGCGGCGAACTGCAGCTCTCCACCCGGCTGTCCGGCCGCGCGCAGGCGCTCGACGGCGGCGCGATGCGCAAATGGCTCGCGCGCCAACCCTTCATGACCCTGGGCGTTGTTGCCCGTATCCACTGGCAGGCGCTGCGCCTTGCGCTGCGGCGGGTGAGCTTCTTCCGCAAGCCGCCACCCCCGATCGAGGAGACCACCTGATGAACGCACTCGACCACGCCCTGCAGCCGCTCGCCGGCCTGCGCCTCGCGCGCCTGCCGCGCGCCACGCGGCTGTGCCTGGAGATGCTCGACCGCCTCGACGGCGGCGCGCTCGCGGTGGAACTGCCCGACGGCCTGCGCGTGCGCGCCGGCCACGGCCCGCTCGTCGCCCACCTGCGCGTGCGCGACCACGCCGTGTTCGACGAGGTGCTCGCACGCGGCGACATCGGCTTCGGCGAGGCCTGGATGGACAGCCTGTGGGACACCGAGGACCTCACCAGCCTCTTGCGCCTGCTGTCGGCGAACCGCAGCCGCCTGCAGGGCGCGATCTACGGCCGCATGTTCCGCCTGCTGAGCCACCGCCTGCAGCACCTCTTGCGTGCCAATACCCGCACCGGCTCGCGCCGCAACATCGAGGCCCATTACGACCTCGGCAACGATTTCTACGCGCTGTGGCTCGACCCCACCATGACCTATTCGGCGGCGGTGTTCGCCTCGCCGGACGAGTCGCTGGCGGACGCCCAGCTGCGCAAGTACCGCCGCATCCTCGGCGAGCTCGGCGTGCAGCCGGGGCAGACCCTCCTGGAGGTGGGCTGCGGCTGGGGCGGCTTCGCCGAGGTCGCCGCCACCGAGTTCGGCTGCAAGGTGCTCGGCATCACGCTGTCGCCTTCACAGCTGGAGTTCGCCCGTGCGCGCGCCGAGCGCGGCGGCTTTGCTGACCGGGTGGACTTCGAGCTGTGCGACTACCGCGATGTGCGCGGCCACTACGACCACGTGGTGTCGATCGAGATGATCGAGGCGGTGGGCGAGCGCTTCTGGCCGACCTACTTCGCCCAGCTCTCGGCCCTGCTGAAACCGGGCGGGCGCTGCGTGGTGCAGGCGATCACCATCGCCGACGGGCTGTTCGCGCGCTACCGCCGCGGCACCGACTTCATCCAGCGCCACGTCTTCCCGGGCGGTATGCTGCCCAGCCCGGGCGCGGTGGCGCAGCAGGCCGGGCGCGCCGGGCTCGAGGTGGTCGGTGACTTCGCCTTCGGGCGCGACTACGCGCGCACGCTGGCGCACTGGCAGCGCAGCTTCGACGCGCAGGCAGCGGCGGTGCGCGCCCAGGGCTTCCCCGAGCGCTTCCTGCGCATGTGGCGTTTCTATCTTGCGTACTGCGAGGCGGGCTTCGACACCGGCGACATCGACGTGCACCACTATGTGTTCGCGCACGCCGGCGCGGCCTCGCGAGCCGGCTGAAGCGTCGCGGCCGGCGCGGCCGCGATCGACGCTGCTTGCCGCTTCATCCTGAACCCGGAGGTGAGCCCATGAACGCACCGACCCGCTTTCCCGCGCGCGCCACGCAACGCCTGAGGCGCGGCCTCAACCGGCTCGTACGCGCCCCGCACGCCCGCCGCGCGCGCGAGCTCGGCAGCGTGCTCGCCTGCTGCATGCTGCTGGCCATGCAGACGGTGCACGCGCTCGGCCTGCCGCCGCAGCTCGCGGCGAGCGAGGCCGGGCTGCGCGAGATCGGCCGTGGCGAGCTGCGCTGGCTCGGCTTCAAGCTCTACGACGCCGCGCTGTGGGCGCGTGTGCCGGGCGCGCAGGCGATGGACGACGAGTACGTGCTGTCCATCCGCTATGCGCGCGCGGTCAGCTCCGAGCGTCTGGTCGAGCTCAGCCTGGAGGAGATGCGCCGCCTCGACCTCGCCGACGAGCCGACGCTGGCGCGCTGGGCCGAGGCGCTCGCCGCGGCGCTGCCTTCGGTCGCGGCCGGCGACACCCTCTCGGGCCTGCACCGCCCGGGGC
>NZ_AMXF01000225.1 GCF_000310225.1 Thauera phenylacetica B4P | reverse complement strand
ACCGCGCCCGAGCAGGTGCGCGCCGCGGTCGCCCGCGCCCGCGCCAGCCTCGGCCGGGGCTGATCCCGGCCCGGCCCCCATGAGCGCAGCGGCGGCAGAGCGCATCGGCAAGTACGAGGTACTCCGCCGCATCGGCAAGGGCGCCACCAGCAGCGTCCATCTGGCCTGGGACCCCTTCCGCCAGGTCGAGGTGGCGATCAAGCGCCTGCGCCACGAGATCCTCTCCGATCCGCAGCGCGGCCGCCTGCTGCGCCAGCTCTTCCTCAACGAGGCCGCGCTCGCCGGCAAGCTCGCCCACCCGCACATCGTGCGCATCCACGACGCGCTGGTCACCGACGAGGACGCCTGGCTGGTCATGGACCACGTGCCCGGGGGCACGCTCGAGGACATCGCGACGCCGGCCACGCTGGCGCCCTTCGAGCGCGTCATCGAGATCGTCTTCAAGGCCACGCGCGCGCTCGACTACGCCTTCCACCAGGGCATCACCCACCGCGACATCAAGCCGGCCAACATCCTGCTGATGGCGCCCGGCGGCAGTGACATCCGCATCTCCGACTTCGGCGCCGCGCTGCACACCGCGCGCGAGACCACGCAGATCGCCGGCGTCGGCTCGCCCGCCTACATGTCGCCGCAGCAGGTCCGCGAGGTACCGCTCGACCACCGCACCGACATCTACTCGCTCGGCGTGGTGATGTTCCAGCTCCTCACCGGCCACCTGCCCTTCGAGCAAGAGAACAGCTACAGCCTGCTCTACAGCATCGCCCACGACACCCCGCCGCCGCCCTCCGAGCTGCGCCCCGAGGTGCCCGAGGCGCTCGACGCGATCGTGCGCCGCGCCACCGAGAAGGACGTCGAGCGCCGCTACCAGAGCTGGAGCGAGTTCTCCCACGACCTCGCGCTCGCTTTCCGCAACCGCAGCCTCGCGCTCGCCCCCGACCGTCTCGGCGACACCGGCAAGTTCGAGGCCCTGCGCACGATGCGCTTCTTCCGCCGCTTCGCCGACGCCGAGCTGTGGGAGGTGATCGGGCTGTCGCGCTTCGACCGTGCCCACGCCGGCACCGTGATCATCAAGGAGGGCGAGCGCGGCGACGCCATCTGCTTCGTGCTCGCCGGCGAGGCGCGCGTGATCAAGCAGGGCCACCTGCTCGAGGTGCTCAACCCGGGCGACTGCTTCGGCGAGATCGCGGTGTTCTCGACCGCCTCCGGGGTGCGCTCGGCCTCGGTCGAGGCCGCCGCCGACACCGAGCTGGTGACGATCCGCGCGCGCGCGCTCGAGCGCGCCAGCGAGACCCTGCGCATGCACTTCTACCAGGCCTTCCTCGAGGTGCTGGCGACGCGCCTGTCGCAAGCCAGCGCCCGCATCGCCAACCTATGAACGAACCGGCCAGCCTCCATCCCGCCGCCCTCCCCGCCATCGAGGCCGCCCTGCGCACCGCCCTGGGCGAGCACCTGCGCATCGTCTCCGCGGACCCGGTCGCCGGCGGCAGCATCCACACCGCGCTGCGCCTCGAGGACGCGGGCGGCGCGCGCTTCTTCGCCAAGCTCGCGCCTGCCGCCCAGGCGCCGATGTTCGTCGCCGAGGCCGACGGCCTCGCCGCGATCGCGGCCAGCGCCAGCCTGCGCACGCCGCAAGTGATCGCCCGTGGCGCGAACGAGGCGCATGCCTTCCTGGTGCTGGAGTGGCTCGAGCTGCAGCCGCTCACCCGCGCGGCGGACGGCGCCCGCTTCGCCGAGGCGCTGGTGGCGCTGCACCGCGATGTCGGCGCGCACTTCGGCTGGCCGCGCGACAACTTCATCGGGCGCACGCCGCAGGCGAACGCCGAGGGCGACAACTGGGCGCGCTTCTTCGTCGAGCAGCGCCTGCGCCCGCAGTTCGAGCGCGCCCGCGCGCACGGCTTCGACATCGAGCTGCAGTGCCAGGCCGACCGCCTGCTCGACCGCGTCCCCGCGCTCTTCCTCGACTACCGCCCGCCCGAGAGCCTGCTCCACGGCGACCTCTGGCACGGCAACGCGGCGATGCTCGCCGACGGCACGCCGGTGGTCTTCGACCCCGCGGTGCACCGCGGCGACCGCGAGTCCGACCTCGCCATGAGCGAGCTCTTCGGCGGCTTCCCCGCGGCCTTCTACGCGGCCTACCGGCGCGCCTGGCCGCTGCACGAGGACTACGAGCAACGCAAGCCGCTGTACAGCCTCTATCACCTGCTCAACCACCTCAACCTGTTCGGTCGCGCCTACCTGCGCGAGTCCTTGCGCCTGGCGACGCGGCTGAACGAGGAGTTGGGGCGGCGACGGGAGTGAGTGCTGTCGCGCTGGAGCGCGGCTACGTGTCGGAATTTCTTACACTGCGTCCTTTTTGCGATCCGTCCGGCCGAGCCCTAGGCACGCTAAATCAGTCACTTGCCGCTTCGATTGAACTCCAGGCGTGAAATTTGCTACTAAACGCCTGAAGTATCGGAAAGTCGGCTGAAGATGCGCGGCTATAATTCGAACGTAGTCGCCATCGCGCGCATTGAAGAGGTTTCCTCATGTCCAACTCCCTGCCCGAAAATTCGGTCGAACGCCGCCGCAAGGTCCTCAAGGGTGCGCTCGCAGCATCCGGCGTGGTGACCATGGGCTACAGCGGGTCGGCGCTGGCGTCGTTCAACTGCATTCAGAAGACAACGCTGGAGGCGCCGATCAATGGCGGCCAGCTCGTCCAGGCGGTCCCGAACGAGTATCTCGGCTGGAAGTGGCAGTCGATCACTGTCAGCGCAGACGGCGACGCGGATGGCCTGCATCCAGGATGGTTCACCTATGCAGGGACGGCCTACAGCGTTCAGTTGAACAAGCAGGGAAACGACTGGACTGCGACCGGTGACCCGGTATACGCCACAAGCCTACCCCCGGCCAATACGACAGCAGTATCCATGCAACTGCTGGTTCTCTACGATAGTTCGAGCGCGGGCTACGTCCGGGCGACCCCCTCGCCCTACAGGGCCGGCCCGGCTGCCTCCCCCGGCACCAGCCAGCCTGCAGCATTGCCGCAACCCATCACCGACTCCTGCCACGCCTCGCTCATCCCGGGCACTTCCGGCAGCGGGGGCTGAAGCGGGGTGCAGGCAAGCGTCGAGCCCTCGCCGCTGCGCTGGCTGGAAGACTACTGCCTGTCCATGGACGGGCAGTTCGTTTTTCTGGATCCCGTCTCCTGGCAGACCCACCTGCTCACCGAGGGCGCCGCGCTGGTGCTTCGCGAAGCGGCGCTGGCGATCGAGGAGGGGCGCTTCGAGGCCTTCCGGGACGAAGTCGCCGAAGCCGGCGGCTGGCCGCCCGCGCTGGAGCAGCTCGCGAACACGCTGAACAGCCTGCACCGCGACCCGGGCGGACGCACGCACGGATGAACGAAGTCACGCCCTATCGCGTGCTCGACGTCGGCGCGGCGAAGCTCGCCCTGCGCTCGCCGATCGCGCGCCTGCACGCCGACCTCGACCGCGTCTACCCGCATCTCCCCGAGACCACCCACGGCGGCTTCGCCGACGTGCGCGTGTCGCTGCTGCCCGGCTCGCCCCTGCGCCTGCGCGGCCGCCAGGTGAGCCTGTGGTCCGAGGGCGAGCGCCCCTTCGAGCCCTACCCGATCCACAGCGCCCTGCCGCTCTTCGAGTGGGGCAGCAACTACTTGCTGAGCCAGCGCCTCAACGCCTACCTGCTGCTGCACGCGGGCGTGGTGGCCCGCGACGATCTCGCGCTGATCCTGCCCGCCGCCCCCGGCTCGGGCAAGACCACGCTGACCTGCGCGCTCCATCTGGCCGGGTGGCGCTTCCTCTCCGACGAGTTCGCGGTGATCGACCCGGACACCGGCGAGGTGCTGCCCATGGTCCGCCCCGCACCGCTCAAGAACCGCTCGATCGCGGTGATCGGCGAGCGCGACGCCGCGGTGCTCGGCCCGCTCTATCCGGGCACACGCAAGGGCGACGTCGCCCACTTCGTCCCCGACCGCGACAGCACGCTCGCCAGGCACCGCCGCGCGCGCCCGCGAGCGGTGATGTTCCCGCACTTCGAGGCGGGCGCACGCCTGCACTGCGAGCCGCTCGACAGCGCCGCAGCCGTGATGCGCCTGGGCTTGAACAGCTTCAACTACCGCGCCCTCGGCGCGGTCGGCTTTCGCGCCGCCGTCGAGCTCGCGCGCCGGACGAAGGCCTGGGAGCTGCGCTACGGCGATCTCGACGAAGCGATCGCCTGCATCGAAACCCTGTTCGCGAGCCTGCCATGAGCCCCCGCGCATCCGCCGAGACCGCCTTGCTGCTGCGCGCCCTGCATGCGCCGGTCGAGCTCGACGAGCCGGGCTGGGACGGCTTGCTGCGGCGCGCGCGTGCCTGCGGGCTGCACGCGCGGCTGGCGGCAGCGCAGGCCGCCACGCCGGGGCTTCCCGATGTGGTGCGCCGTCACTTCCTCTCGGCCACCCGGATTGCGGCCTACCGGCGCAAGCTGATGGAGGCGGAGCTGTTCCAGCTCGCTGCGCTGTGCGACACCGGCTTTCCGGTCGTCGTGCTCAAGGGCGCCGCCTACGCACTGCAGCGACGTCGCATGGCCACCGGCCGCTTCGTCTCGGATGTCGACCTGCTCGTCCCGGCCGCACATCTGCGCACGATGGAGCAGGCCTTGCTTGCCGCCGGCTGGCGCAGCGAGGCGCTTTCGCCCTACGACGAGCGCTACTACCGCGACTGGAGCCACGAGACGCCACCGCTGCGCTTTCCCGGGCACAGCCTGGAGCTCGACCTGCACCACGCCATCACCCCGGTCACCGGCAGCCTCGCCTTCGACCCCGCGCCGCTGTTCGCGCGCTGCGAGCCGCTCGCCGGTACGCCCTTCCATGCGCTCGCCGCCGAGGATCAGGTCCTGCACGCCTGCGTACACTGCTTCCACGATGGCGATCTCGCCCTGCGTGTGCGCGAAGTGGTGGATATCGACGGCCTCCTGCGCGAGCTGGCCGTCCGGGCCGGATTCTGGGACAACTTGCTGGCGCGCGCAGCGGAACTCGGCCTGCAGCGCCCGCTCTGGTACGGGCTGCATTTCGCCCGCGCCTGGCTGGACTGCCCGGTTCCGGCCGCGGTCCTCGCCACCCTGCCCGCACCGGCGGCGCCGGTGCGCAGGATCATGGACGCGCTCGTTGCCCGGGCCATGCTCCCCGGCGACCTGGACGGCCCGCCTTCGCCGGGCGTGCGCCTTGCCCGTACGGCGATGCTCGTGCGCTACCACCGCCTGCGCATGCCGGCGCACCTGTTGCTGCCGCATCTCGTGCGCAAGACCCTGCTGCGCCTGCGCGCAAGCATCGCAGCCAAAAAAGAAGCGCCCGACGCGAGCGCTCCCTGATCCTTCCTGCCACCGTCGCCGAAATCACTCGGCGAGGCCGGCGTCCTTCAGCATCTGCTGCAGTTCGCCGCTGTCGTACATCTCGCGCATGATGTCGCTGCCGCCGACGAACTCGCCCTTGACGTAGAGCTGCGGGATGGTCGGCCAGTTGGAGAACTCCTTGATGCCCTGGCGGATCTCGGGGTCGGTGAGCACGTTGACCGCGAGCACCTCGCGCACGCCACAGCCCTTGAGGATCTGCACCGCGGTGGAGGAGAAGCCGCACTGCGGGAACTGGGGCGTGCCCTTCATGTAGAGCACCACGCCGTTGTTGGTGACCTGATCGCGGATGACGTCCTGGATGTCCATTGTGGCAACCTGATAAAAGTTGAGTTAAACAGTCGGGAAATAATAGGCGTTGGGCGGTAGCAGCGTCAACGCGAATCACGCGTCTCGCGCCCCAGCCAGCGCCCGCCCGTGACACGCTCGATGCCGGCGAGGTCGGCCCACGAGGCGATCGCGGCGAAGCCGGCGTCGGTGAGCAGGCCGCGCGCCGAAGCCGCCTGGTCATAGCCGTGCTCGAGGAACAGCCAGCCGCCGACCACCAGGCGGGCCGGCGCACCGGCGACGATCTCGGCGAGGTCGTCCAGGCCCTGCGCTCCGGCGGCGAGCGCGCCGCGCGGCTCGAAGCGCACGTCGCCCTGCTCCAGGTGCGGATCGCCCGCCGCCACATAGGGAGGATTGGAGACGATGAGCTCGAAGTGCTCGTCGCCGAGCGCGTCGAACCAGTCGCTCTGCACGAAGGAGACGCTCGCGCCCAGCCTGGCGGCGTTGGCCATCGCCACCCACAGCGCCTCGCGCGAGCGGTCGAGGGCGACCACCTCGGCCGCCTCGAGCTCGAGCGCCAGCGTCACCGCGAGCGCGCCGCTGCCGGTGCCCAGGTCGAGCACGCGCAGGCCGCGCCGTCCGGGGAAGTGGGCGAGCGCGAGCTCGACCAGCAGCTCGGTCTCCGGGCGCGGGATCAGCACCGCCGGGGTGACGAGGAATTCGCGCCCGTAGAACTCGCGCGTGCCGGTGAGGTAGGCCACCGGCTCGCCGGCGGCGCGGCGCTCGACCAGGGCGCGATATTCGGCCCAGTCCTCGGTGGCGAGCGTCTGCTCGGGCCACGCCACCAGGCGCGCGGCCGGGCACTGCAGCACGTGGCGCAGCAGCACGCGCGCGTCCATCTGGTCGATGCGGGCGCGCGCCCACGCGAGCGCGCCGGCGATGTCGGTCGCGTCGGCGGGCGGCGCAGCGGGGGTCATCAAGCGTCCTCCCCGAGCGCCGCGAGCAGCTCGGCCTGGTGCTCGAG
>NZ_AMXF01000224.1 GCF_000310225.1 Thauera phenylacetica B4P | reverse complement strand
CTGCGCGGCCGGCTCGACGCCGCGACGCGGGTCGAGCTCGCCGAGCTCGGCACGCTCGACACCGCGGGGGCGCGCCTGCTGCACGGCCTGCTCGGCGGTGAGCGCGTCGCCGCCCTGCTGGCCGACGAGGGGGCACTCAGCCGCGAGCGGCGCGCGCTGCTGAAGGCGGTGGCCGACGCGATCGAGGGCCGCGAGGAGCGCCCCATCGGGGACGAGGGCTACGCGCTTGGCGACGTGCTCGCCCACATCGGCCACACCATGCTGGTGTTCTGGCGCCACGTGACTTCGCTGACCGGCTTCATCGGCCTGATCCTGGAGACGGCGCTGCGCGTGAGCGTGCAGCCGCGGCGCTGGCGCATGACCGCACTGGTCGCCAACCTCGAGCGCACCGGCCTCGACGCGGTGCCGATCATCGCGCTGCTGACCTTCCTCGTCGGCGCGGTGGTCGCCTTCCTCGGCGCCACGGTGCTGCAGAACTTCGGCGCCAGCATCTTCACGGTCGACCTGGTGGCCTACTCCTTCCTGCGCGAGTTCGGCGTGCTGCTCACCGCGATCATCGTCGCCGGCCGCACCGCGAGCTCCTTCACCGCGCAGATCGGCTCGATGCGTGCCAACGAGGAGATCGACGCGATCCGCGTGCTCGGCCTCGATCCGATCGAGCTGCTGGTGCTGCCGCGCGTGTATGCGCTGCTGATCGCGCTGCCCATCCTGACCTTCGTGGCGATGATCGCGGGCATCGTCGGCGGCATGCTGGTGTCGGCGACCACGCTCGACATCTCGCCGGTGCTGTTCCTGTCGCGCATCCAGGACAACGTGGGGCTGATTCACTTCTGGGTCGGCATGGCGAAGGCGCCGATCTTCGCCTTCCTGATCGCGGTGATCGGCTGCCTCGAGGGCTTCCGGGTGCAGGGTAGTGCGCAGTCGGTGGGCGAGCACACCACGTCCGCGGTGGTGCAGTCGATCTTCGTGGTGATCGTGGTGGATGCGATCGCGGCGCTGTTCTGCATGGAGATGGGCTGGTGAGCGCGCGGGGGGTGACGGCAGGGCAGGGCCTGGAGAACATCGTCGAGGTGCGCGGCGTGCGCAACCAGTTCGGCGCCCAGGTGGTGCACGACGGGCTCGATCTCGACGTGCGCCGCGGCGAGATCCTCAGCGTGGTGGGCGGCTCGGGCACCGGCAAGTCGGTGCTGCTGCGCACCATCGTCGGGCTGAATCGGCCGCGCGAGGGGCGGGTGCACGTCTTTGGCGAAGACCTGCTGAGCCTGCCCGACGCGCGCCGCAAGCAGGTGGAGCGCCGCTTCGGCGTGCTGTTCCAGAAGGGCGCGCTGTTCTCGTCGCTGACCGTGGCCGAGAACGTGGCGCTGCCGCTGATCGAGCACGCCGGGATGTCGCGGCGCGAGGCGGCGGAGCTGGCGGCGCTCAAGATCGCGCTCGCCGGGCTGCCCGCGATCGCCGGCGACAAGTTTCCGTCGGACCTCTCGGGCGGCATGGTCAAGCGCGCGGCGCTGGCGCGCGCGCTCGCGCTCGACCCCGACATCCTCTTCCTCGACGAACCCACCGCCGGCCTCGACCCGATCGGCGCCGCGGCCTTCGACCAGCTCATCCTGACCCTGCGCGACGCGCTCGGGCTCACGGTGTTCATCGTCACCCACGACCTCGACACCATCTACACCATCACCGACCGCGTCGCCGTGCTGGCGCAGAAGAGGGTGCTGGTCAACGCCGGCCTGGACGAAGTCGCCGCCACCGACGACGCCTGGATCCGCGAATACTTCCACGGCCCGCGCGGCCGCGCCGCCGCCACCGCGGTGGCCGCCGCGCAGGCCGTGCCCGCAGCAACGGAGAGAAACTGACATGGAAACCCGCGCCCATCACGTGCTGATCGGCCTCTTCACCGTCCTCGTGGTCGGCGCCGCGCTGGCCTTTGCGCTGTGGCTCGGCAAGAGCGACGCCGACCGCCAGTTCGAGACCTACGACATCGTGTTCCAGGAGGCGGTGTCCGGCCTCTCGAAGGGCGGCACGGTGGAGTTCAACGGCATCAAGATCGGCGACGTGGTCAGCCTGAGCCTGGACCCGGACGACGCGCGCCGGGTGATCGCCCGCGTGCGTGTCGACAGCACCGCGCCGGTGCGCACCGACACCCAGGCGCGGCTGGTGCCGGCCGGCATCACCGGGCTGACGATGATCCGCCTCACCAGCGGCAACGACCCCGCCAGCCAGCGCCTGGTGGCGCCCGAGGGTGAGGTGGCACGCATCGTGGCCGCGCCCTCGCCGTTCAGCCGCCTGCTCGCCGACGGCGAGGATGCGATCACCAACGGCAACGAGCTGCTGGTGCAGGCGCGCGCGCTGCTGTCGGCGGACAACGTCGGCGCCATCGGCCGTACGCTCGACAACCTCGAGCAGACCACGGCCGCGCTCGTTGCCCAGCGCGAGGACGTGAGCGCGGCGCTGCGCGAGATCACCCAGGCGAGCCGGACGGCCAACGCCGCCCTCGCCGAGGCGACCCGGGTGCTCGGCACCGCCAACCGCCTGGTCGAGAACCAGGGCACGCAGACCCTGGACAGCGCGCGCGCGGCGATGCAGACCTTCGAGCGCGCGATGGGCGCGGTCGACAAGCTGATCGCCGACAACCGCGAGCCGCTCGACGGCGGCCTGCGCGGGCTGGCCGAAATCGGCCCGGCGGTGGCCGAGTTGCGCTCCACGCTCGGCTCGGTACGCGCGATCACCCGCCAGCTCGAAGACCGCCCCGCCGACTACCTGCTCGGCCTCGAACCGACCAAGGAGTTCACGCCATGAAAACCCTGCAATCCGTGCCGGCCATCCAGGGTGATGTGCCAGGGTGCCGTGCCCCCCGGGCGCGCCTTGCGCGCGCCGTGAGCCGGGTGGCGCGTGCGGTCGCCGCGCGCGTCGGACGATGGGCTGGGTTGGCCGCGCTCGGTGCTGCGCTGCTGCTGCCCGCGTGCACGATCCTGCCCAAGGCCGAGCCGCTCGACGTCTATCTGCTGCCGGCCATCGCCGCGACGCCCGCAACCGCCACCCAGGCGGCGCCGTGGTCGCTGCGCATCGCGCGCCCGGCGGCGGGCGTGCATCTGTCCGGCCAGCGCATCGTCGTCGTGCCCGAGGACAGCCGCGTCAGCGTGTACAAGGGCGCGGGCTGGAGCGACCCGGCGCCGGTGCTGGTGCGCAACCGCCTGCTCGACGCCTTCCGCGCCGACGGCCGGGTGGGTGCGCTGAGCAGCGACGAGCGCCAGCTGCACGCGGATTTCGAGCTCGACAGCGACCTGCGCGCCTTCCAGAGCGAATACCGCGGCGGCCGTCCCGAGGCGGTGCTGCGCCTCGACGCGCGCCTGGTGCACACCGCCAGCCGCCGCATCGTCGCCAGCCGTAGCTTCGAGCAGCGCCAGGCCAGCGCGGACCCGGCCGTCCCGGCCGTGGTCGAGGCCTTCGGCACCGCCGCCGACCGCCTGTCGGCCGAGGTGGTGGACTGGACCGTGCGCGAGGCCGCTGCGGTTCGCTGAGGCGGGGCGCCCCACGACCCTGGCATCGGCGGTCGCATGCGGATAGGCTTGTGCGCTCGCCTGCGCAACCGGAGGACCGCATGATCTTTCGCCAGCTTTTCGAGCCCGTCTCGAGCACCTACACGTATCTGCTGGGCTGCGCGGACAGCGGCCGCGCGGTGCTGATCGACCCGGTGCTGCCGGCCTGGCAGCGCGACCTGGAAGAACTGCGCCGGCTCGGGCTGACGCTCGCCTACACGCTCGACACCCACATCCACGCCGACCACATCACCGCCGCATGCAAGCTGCGCGAGGAGACCGGTAGCAAGGTCGCGCATCCGGCGATCGACGGGCTCGCGTGCGCCGATCTCGGCGTGGAGGAGGGCGTGCCGCTGCAGGTGGGTGGGCTGCGCATAGAGCCGCTCTTCACCCCGGGCCACACCGACGGCCACCACGCCTACCGGGTGGGCGAGCGCGTGTTCACCGGCGACGCGCTGCTGATCGAGGGCTGCGGCCGCACCGATTTCCAGAACGGCGACGCGCGCGCGCTCTACCACAGCGTGCGCGGCAAGCTCTTTGCGCTGCCCGACGACACCCTGGTGTATCCCGGCCACGACTACAAGGCGCGCCGGGTGTCCTCGATCGCCCAGGAAAAGGCGCGCAACCCGCGCCTGGGCGGCGAGCAGAGCCTGGAGGCCTTCGAGCGGCTGATGGCGGAGCTCGGACTGGCGTATCCGAAGTTCATCGACTACGCCGTGCCGGGCAACCGCGCCTGCGGGCGCTGTCCGGCCGGCGTGCCCGAGGACCTGCAGCAGTATTGCAAGCAGATCGGCGAGAGCCTGCAGGGCTGAGGACGGCTTGCGTGAAGCGACGCGCATGGCGTCCCCGCCGCGGCAATCGCGCCTGCCGGCGCTCCTACAGGAAATCGTCGCGATTCGGAGTAGGTTGGCGCGGCCCGGTGCAATGTAGGAGCGGCGGCAGCCGCGAAGGGGCGGTGCGACGGGGGACGGGGGCGCGGGGGATCGACGCGGCATTCGCGCCTGCCGGCGCTCCTACAGGAACCGTCGCGGGCGGGTGGCACGGCGCCATGTAGGAGCGGCGGCAGCCGCGAAGGGGCGGTGCGGTGGGTGAAGGGGGCGCGGGGGATCGACGCGGCAATCGCGCCTGCCGGCGCTCCTACAGGAGCCGTCGCGGGCGGGTGGCACGGCGCCATGTAGGAGCGGCGGCAGCCGCGAAGGGGGCGGGTCAGACCTCGCCGGACTCGAGCTGGCGGCGGATCTCGAGCAGCTTCTCGCGGCGCGCGGCGGTGGTCTCGGGGTAGTGCAGGTCGAGCCCGGCGAGGGTGTCGACCAGGATCTGCGACACGATCAGGCGGGCGTTCTTCTTGTCGTCGGCGGGCACCACGTACCACGGGCAGTCGGGCGTGCTGGTGGCGCGCAGGCAGTCGGCGTAGGCGGCCATGTACTTGTCCCAGTGCTTGCGCTGCTCGATGTCGCCCTCGTCGAACTTCCAGTTCTTGTCCTCCTCGTCGATGCGCGCGATCAGGCGGTCGCGCTGCTCGTCCTTGGACAGGTGCAGGAAGATCTTGACGATGCGGGTGCCGTTGCGGTGCAGGTGGGCCTCGGCGTCGACGATGGACTGGAAGCGGTCGCCCCAGAAGTCGCGTGCGGCCAGGGTCTCGTCGGGCAGCTTCTGCCCGCGGAGGATCTCGGGGAGCACGCGCACGATGAGCACCTCCTCGTAGTACGAGCGGTTGAAGATGCCGATGCGGCCGCGTTCGGGCAGCGCGACGTGGGTGCGCCACAGGAAGTCGTGGTCGAGCTCGGTGGGGCTCGGGTGCTTGAAGCTGAACACCTGGCAGCCCTGCGGGTTGATGCCCGACATGACGTGGCGGATGGCGCCGTCCTTGCCGGCCGCGTCCATGGCCTGGAAGATCACCAGCAGCGAGTAGCGGTCGTGGGCGTAGAGCATCTCCTGCAGCTCGGAAAGGCGCTCGGTGCCGGCGTCGAGGCGCTCCTGGTAGTCGCTCTTCGAGTCGTAGAGGGCGTGGACCTGGGTCGGCCAGTCGGCGAGGTCGATCTTCTTGCCGCCCTTGACGCGGAACTCGGCGATGTCGATCGGTTTGTGCTTGCTCATCGGATGCTCCGTTTGGTTGGGGGGGCGGTGTTCAGCACATTGTCCGCCTCCTGGCTGCCGGGGTCATGTACCGGATGTATGCGGTTCAAGCGTTCAGCGGCCAGAACAGGAGCAGCAGGGGAAGGCTCACCGCGATCACCAACAGGTCTAGCGGCAGGCCCATGCGCCAGTAATCGCCGAAGCGGAAGCCGCCCGGGCCGAGGATCAGGGTGTTGTTCTGGTGGCCGATCGGGGTCAGGAAGGCGCACGAGGCGCCGATCGCCACCGCCATCAGGAAGGTGTCGGGGCTGACGCCGAGCTGGGTGGCGGCGCCCACGCCGATCGGCGCCATCACCGCGGCGGTGGCGGCGTTGTTCATCAGGTCGGTGAGCACCATGGTGGTGACCAGGATGAGGGCGAGGCCGATCACCGCGTCGCCGCGGGCGAGGGTGTCGAGCAGCAGGCGGGCGACGAGGTCGGCGGCGCCGGTCGATTGCATCGCGCCGGCGACCGGCAGCAGGGCGGCGAGGAGCACGATCACCGGCCAGTCCACCGCCTCGTACACCGCGCGTGGCGGCACCGTGCGCAGCGCCATCGAGGCGAGCACGCCTGCGGCGAAGGCGACCGCCGAGGGCAGCAGGCCGAGCGCGGCGACCGCGACCGCGGCGATCATGATCAGACTGGCGGTGATCGCCTTGCCGCGGTCGGGGATGCGCAGCTCGCGCTCGGCCAGCGGCACGCAGCCGAAGTCGCCGGCGAACTCGGCGAGCGTGTCCGAGGGGCCCTGCATCAGCAGCAGGTCGCCGGGGCGCAGCCGGAGGGTGCGCAGGCGGGCGCGTGCACGGGCGCCGTCGCGCGACACCGCGAGCAGGTTGAGGCCGTAACGCGAGCGCAGCAGGAGGTCGCTCGCGGAGCGGCCGGCGAGCGCGGATTCGGGGCGCACCACCAGCTCCATCAGCACGAGGTCGTCACCGCGCTCGCTGCGGGCGGGGGCGTCGTCGGCCGGCGCGCCGGTGTCCTCGGGCGCTGCGTCGGCCGCGCTGTCCGCGGGGGCGGGCGCGGCT
>NZ_AMXF01000223.1 GCF_000310225.1 Thauera phenylacetica B4P | reverse complement strand
GTTCAATGGCCGACTTCGCGCCTGCCGGCGCTCCTACAGGGGCACGGAGACGGGTGCGCTCGCGGAGAATGTAGGAGCGGCGGCGGCCGCGAAGGCTGCGGGTCCATTGGGTGCTGCGCTTGGTCAATGGCCGACTTCGCGCCTGCCGGCGCTCCTACAGGGGCACGGAGACGGGTGCGCTCGCGGTGAATGTAGGAGCGGCGGCAGCCGCGAAGGGGGCGCGCGGCGAGTGACGGGGTCGCGGGGGATCGACGCGGCTTTCGCGCCTGCCGGCGCTCCTACAGGAAGCGTCGCGGGCTGGTGGCACGGCACCCTGTAGGCGCGGCGGCAGCCGCGAACGAGGGCTCAAGAAGCGTCCGGCTCGATCCCCATTGCCTGCAGCCTCGCGTAGGTGCCGCCGCGGGCGATCAGCTCGGCGTGCGTGCCGCGCTCGACGATACGGCCGGCCTCCATCACCAGGATCTGGTCGGCCTTCTCGATCGTCGACAGCCGGTGTGCGATCACGATCGTCGTCCGCCCCTCCATCAGGCGTTCGATCGCTGCCTGGATGAGCCGCTCCGACTCGGTATCCAGCGCGGAGGTCGCCTCGTCCAGGATCAGGATGGGCGCGTTCTTCAGCAGCGCGCGCGCGATCGCCAGGCGCTGGCGCTGGCCTCCGGAGAGCAGCACGCCGTTCTCGCCGATCTCGGTGTCGAAGCCCTGCGGCAGGCGGTCGATGAACTCGCGCGCGTTGGCGGCCTCTGCGGCGGCGATGATCTCGTCGCGGCTGGCGCCGGCGAGCTCGCCGTAGGCAATGTTCTGCGCCACCGTGCCGTTGAACAGCGTGACCTGCTGGGTGACGAGCGCGATGTGGTGGCGCAGGTTGGCGAGCGTGTAGTCCTCCACGGCCACGCCATCGACCAGCAGCCGGCCCTCGTCGTGCTGGTAGAAGCGCGGGATGAGGTTGGCAAGGGTGGACTTGCCGCTGCCCGACTTGCCGACCAGCGCGATCATCTGGCCGGGCTCGGCCTGGAAGTCGATGCCATGCAGCGCGCGCCCTTCCGCCCCCGGGTAGCCGAAGCCCAGGCCCTGGGCCTCGACACGGCCGGCGATGCGTGCGCGCTCGACCGTGCCGCCGTCGGGCTCGGGCGCCTCGTCGAGCTGCTCGAAGATGCTGTCGGCCGCGGCCACGCCGCGCTGGATGCGCGCGCTGACGCCCCCCAGCAGCTGGATCGCGCGTGGCAGCAGGCCGGCGGCGGTGATGTAGGCGACCACGTCGCCGGCCGAGGCGTCGCCGCGCACCTTGAGCACCGTAAACAGCAGCAGGCCCATCGACGAATACACGATCAGGTGCATCAGCGCCGAGAAGGTCTCCTGCGTGCGCACCATCTTGAGCTGGCGCCTGGTGTTGTGGGTGCTGGCGTCGCGGAAGCGCGCGCGCTCGTAGTCCTCGCCGCCGAAGCTGCGCACCACGCGGTAACCCTGGATGGTCTCGGAGGCGACGTGGGTGACCTCGCCCATCGAGGTCTGGATGTTCTTCGACAGGCGGCGGAACTTGCGGCTGGCGTTGGACACCAGCCAGGCGATCGCCGGCAGCACGACGAGCAGGGTCAGCGTCAGGCGCCAGTTCATCCACAGCAGGTAGCTCAGCAGCGCGATGACGGTGAGGCCCTCGCGGAACAGGATCTTGACCGCGTCGGTGGCCGCGTCGGTGACCATCGACACGTTGTAGGTGATCTTGGAGACGAGGTGGCCGGAGTTGTTGGCGTCGTAGAAGCGGTTGGGCAGCACCAGGAAGCTGCCGAAGAGCTGGGAGCGCAGGTCGTGGATGAGGCCGAGCGAGACGCGCGAGATGCCGTAGTTGCCGAGGAAGGTACCGAGGCCTTCGACCAGCGCGATGGCGACGATCATGGCCGGGATCGCGAAGATCAGATCGAGCGCGTCCAGCCAGGGCAGGCCGGTGGCGATCGGCGCATCGGGTTCGGCGAGGCCGTCGATGAAGTACTTGAGTACGCTCGCCAGCCCCGCCTTGCAGGCGCCCGCGATGGCGAAGCCGAGGATGCTGAGCGCGAAGTAGCCGAGGAAGGGCCGGGTGTAGCCGAGCAGGCGGACGTAGACCTTCATGCTGCTTGCGACGGGCTTCTCCGCAGCGGGCGCTACGGCCGCGGCGCCGGGGGCAGGGGAGGCGGACGAGCCGGGGTTCGGTGCGGAGCTCATCGCGCGCAATGACACGGAGCGGCGGCAGGGAGGAGGCGGCGCGCCACGGCCATCAGTGCGCCTCGTCCCAGTTGTCGCCCGCGCCGACCTCCACCAGCAGCGGCACCTTCAGCTCGGCGACGCCGCCCATCCGCTTGGGCAGCTCGCTGCGGATGGTGTCGAGCTCGCCCTTGGGCACCTCCAGCACCAGCTCGTCGTGCACCTGCAGCACCAGCTTCGACTTCAGGCCCGACGAGGCCAGCCAGGCATCGGTCGCGATCATCGCCCGCTTGATCAGGTCGGCGGCCGTGCCCTGCATCGGCGCGTTGATCGCCGCACGCTCGGCGCCGGCGCGACGGCCGGCCTGGCTGGCGCGGATGTCGGGCAGGTAGAGGCGGCGGCCGAAGACGGTTTCCACAAAGCCCTGCTCGCGCGCCTCGATGCGAGTGCGCTCCATGTAGTCGGCGACGCCGGGGTAGCGCGCGAAGTAGCGGTCGATCCAGGCCTGCGCCGCGGCGCGCTCGATGCCGAGGTTCTTGGCCAGGCCGTGTGCGCTCATGCCGTAGATGAGGCCGAAGTTGATCACCTTGGCGTAGCGGCGCTGTTCGCTGCTGACCTCGGCGGGCGCCACGCCGAAGACCTCGCCGGCGGTGGCGCGGTGCACGTCCTCGCCTTTCGCGAAGGCCTCGAGCAGGCGGGCGTCGTCCGACAGGTGGGCCATGATGCGCAGCTCGATCTGCGAGTAGTCGGCCGAGACGATGAGGTGCTCGCGCGGCGCGATGAAGGCGGCGCGGATGCGGCGGCCTTCGGGCGTGCGGATCGGGATGTTCTGCAGGTTGGGCTCGGAACTCGACAGCCGGCCGGTGACGGCGGTGGCCTGCGAGAAGCTGGTGTGCACGCGGCCGGTGCGCGGATTGACCATGCGCGGCAGCTTGTCGGCGTAGGTGCTCTTCAACTTGGACAGGCTGCGGTGCTCGAGCAGCAATTTGGGGAGCGGGTAGTCCTCGGCGAGCTTCTCCAGCACCTCTTCGTCGGTGGAGGGCTGGCCGGTGGCGGTCTTCTTGACCACCGGCAGACCGAGCTTGCCGAACAGGATCTCGCCGAGCTGCTTGGGCGAGCCGAGGTTGAAGGGCTGGCCGGCGAGCGTGTGCGCCTCGCCTTCGAGCGCGTGCAGGCGGCGGCCGAGCTCCTCGGAGTGCTGGCTGAGCAGGAAGGGGTCGATCAGCACCCCGGTGCGCTCCATGCGCTGCAGCACGCCGAGCACCGGCATCTCGAGCTCGCAGTAGAGTGCGTCGAGCTGCGGCAGGGCCTGGAGCTGCGGGTAGAGCTGGCGGTGCAGGCGCAGCGTGACGTCGGCGTCCTCGGCCGCGTATTCAGTGGCGCGCGCCACGTCCACCTCGTCGAAGCCGATCTGCTTGGCGCCCTTGCCGCAGACATCCGCATAAGGGATCGTCGTGAGGCCGAGGTGGCGCTTGGCGAGCGAATCCATGTCGTGCGGCTTGTCGCTCTCGAGCACGTAGGACTCTAGCAGGGTGTCGTGCACGATGCCGCCGAGCCGGATGCCGTGGTTGGCGAGCACGTGGGCGTCGTACTTGAGGTTCTGGCCGAGCTTGGCGTGCGCATCGGACTCCAGCCAGGGCCGGAGCTTTTCCAGCACCTCGTCCAGAGGCAGTTGCGCCGGGGCATCGGCCGCGCGGTGCGCCAGCGGCAGGTAGGCCGCCTCGCCCGGCTCGACCGCGAACGACATCCCCACCAGCTTCGCCGCCATCGGGTCGAGGCTGGTGGTCTCGGTGTCGAAGGCGGTGAGCGCGGCGGCGGAGATCTTCGCCAGCCAGGTGTCGAAGGTGGACCAGTCGAGGATGGAGAGATAGACCGGATAGACCGGGGTCAGGTCTTTCATTTGCTCATCCGCAGTCACCGCGGACGCTCCCCCTGGTCCGGAGGCCCCGGAAATCGGGCTCTGTCCCCTAATTCCTTCCCATGTAGGAGCGGCGGAAGCCGCGAACGCGCTAGCATCCCGTGTTGACCCGAACCGGCGCGAATCCGTGGCCGCCTTCGAGGCCGCCACGCTCTCCGCCCCGCCATCCAGATCCTTCAGCCACGACTTGAACTCGAAGCGCTCGTACAGCGCCCGCAGCGCAGCCTTGTCGTCCTCGCGCGCAGGCAGCTCGTCCAAGCCTACAGGCAGCTCCACATCCGTCGCCACCGTCACCAGCCTCTTGCCGAGCGGCAGGAAGTCCAGGTGCCGGCGCAGGTTCTCGCCCACCTTGCCGCCCACCTTGTCGGCGTTGGCGACCAGGTTGTCGAGGGTGCCGTACTCGGTCAGCCACTTCACCGCAGTCTTGGGGCCGCACTTCTCCACGCCCGGCACGTTGTCCACCGTGTCGCCGACCAGCGCGAGGTAGTCGACGATGCGCTCGGGCGGCACGCCGAACTTGGCCTCCACGCCGGCCTCGTCCAGCACTTCCTCGCTCATCGTGTTGACCCAGCGCACGCCGGGGCGCACGAGCTGGGTGAGGTCCTTGTCGCCGGTCGAGATCACCACCTCCCAGCCGCGCTCGTGCGCCAGCCGCGTCAAGGTGCCGATGACGTCGTCGGCTTCCACGCCCTCGACCGACAGCAGCGGCCAGCCCTCGGCCTGCACCGCCTCGTGCAGCGGCGCGATCTGCGCGCGCAGGTCGTCGGGCATGGGCGGGCGGTGCGACTTGTATTCGGGATACCAGTCGTCGCGGAAGGTCTTGCCCTTGGCGTCGAAGACGCAGGCGCGAAATTCTGCCTTGTAGTCGCTTTCCAGCCGCCTTAGCATCGACAGCACCCCCCGGATCGCGCCCGTGGGCTCGCCTTTGGCATTGCGCAGGTCGGGCAGGGCGTGGAAGGCGCGGTAGAGGTAGCTGGAGCCGTCTACGAGCAGCAGGGTGGGCATTCCGAATCCTAGAGAACAACAACATGACCGCGAAAGACAAACTCCCCCGCAGCGTGCCCGACAGCAGCGCGCCGCGCTTCAACGCGCGCGAATCCTGGCGGATCTTCGGGATTATGGCAGAGTTCGTGGAGGCGACCGAACGCCTGGCCGCGATCCGCCCCGCGGTCTCGATCTTCGGCAGCGCGCGTACGCCGCCCGACCACATGTACTACATGCTCACCGAAAAGATCGCCCGCCTGCTGTCGGATTCGGGCTTCGCGGTGATCTCGGGCGGCGGCCCGGGCATCATGGAGGCGGCCAACAAGGGCGCCTTCTTCGGCAAGAGCCCGTCGGTCGGTCTCAACATCCAGCTGCCGCTGGAGCAGGCCGCCAACCCCTACCAGGACATCTCGCAGACCTTCCAGCACTTCTTCGCGCGCAAGTTCATGTTCGTGAAGTTCGCCGCCGCCTACGTGGTGATGCCGGGCGGCTTCGGCACGCTCGACGAGTTGCTCGAGGCGATGACGCTGGTGCAGACGAAGAAGAGCCGCAAGATCCCGATCATCCTGGTGCATCGTCCATTCTGGCAGGGGCTGCTGGACTGGCTGCGCGACCGCCTGGTGGCCGAAGGCATGATCAACCCGGAAGACCTCGACCTGGTGCAGGTGATCGACGAGCCCGAGGAGGTGGTCGAGGCGATCTTCAAGCACTACGAGCGGCGTGGTTTCCAGCCTCTGCCGGCGGAGCGGGAGATGATGCTGAATCTTTGAGTGGGGTCAGGTCTTTCATTTGCTCATTCGAACGCCCCAGAATGAGCCTGAAGACCTTCGCGCCAGAAGGCGGGCCAGGTCCTGCAATGAGCAAATGAAAGACCTGACCCCCCGACCCCCCGACCCCGGCTAGAATTGCAGCATCTTCCGGAGAACATCATGCGTCGCACCCTGATCGCCCTGTTGCTGGCCACCGCCGCGCCGGCCTTCGCCCAGCAGCCCGCGAACCTCGAACCGATCCCCGAGCCGCCGCCGATGCCCGCCGAGGGCGCGGCCGACGAGCCCGAGGTCACCATCGTCAAGCGCGGCGAGGACACGGTCACCGAGTACCGCATGCGCGGCAAGCTCTACATGGTCAAGGTCACGCCGCCGCACGGCGTTCCCTACTACCTGATCGACAAGGAAGGCAACGGCCAGATGGTGCGCCACGACGGCACGCCCGAGCTCGCCGTGCCGATGTGGGTGATCAAGTCCTGGTGAGCACGACCGCCGCACCGCTGGTGCGCAGCTTTGCCCCGCAGTTCCGCGCCGACGCGCGCGTGCTGGTGCTCGGCAGCATGCCGGGCACGGCCTCGCTCGCCGCCGCGCAGTATTACGCGCATCCGCGCAACGCCTTCTGGCCGATCATGGGCGCGCTCTTCGGCGCCGGGCCGGAGCTCCCCTACGCGCAGCGGCTGGAGCGCCTCGCCTCCGCCGGCGTCGCGCTGTGGGACGTCATCGGCCGCTGCGAGCGCGCCGGCAGCCTGGACAGCGCGATCGCACCCGCCAGCATCGAGGCCAACGACTTCGCCGGCCTCTTCGCCGCCTGCCCCGGCATCGACCACGTCTTCTTCAACGGCGCCG
>NZ_AMXF01000222.1 GCF_000310225.1 Thauera phenylacetica B4P | reverse complement strand
CGCCGAGCAGTGGGCCGCCGCGCTCGGCGCGCGCGCCGCCGTGCCGCGGAGGGTGCAGCGCGGGGCACGCCACGCCATGACCGTGAGCGACTGGCGCGCGCAGCGCCGGGTGTGCGTCCGCGTGTGCGAGGTCGAGCACCTTGGCCACGCCTGGAGCGGCGGCGTCGCCGGCGAACACTTCAGCGACCCCAAGGGCCCGGACGCCTCCACGCTGATCTGGCGCTTCGCGCAGGCGAATCTTGGGGGGCGTGAGGCGTGAGGCGTGAGGCGTGAGGCGTGAGGCGTGAGGAGTGAGGCGTGCGGCGTACGGCGTACGGCGTGAGGCGCCTGGGTCTTCTGCCCGCGCGTGGCGGTGAAGATGGTTTGTGTAGGAGCGCCGGAAGGCGCGAATCCGACGCTGAAGAGCGCGATGGCGCAGATCGCCTGCGTCCACGCGAACCGGGCATCGGATCGCCGGTGGCGCCAGGTGGTGCCAAACACCCGCGCCGATGTCCGCCGCTTCCGCCTCTCCTGCACGATGCACTGTCTCTACAAGGGAGAAGGATCGATGGTTTCATCCAGGTTGCAGCCACGCCGCCGCGTGCTCGGTGTCCTGCTCGCGCTCGCCGCGGGCGTCTTCGCGCCGACCGCCACGGCGGGCGAGCGCATTACGGTGGCGGCGGCCTCCGACCTCAAGTTCGCGCTCGACGAGATCGTCGCCGAGTTCGGCCGCGCGCATCCGGGCGACGTGGTCGAGGTGGTGTACGGCTCCTCGGGCAAGTTCGCCACGCAGATCCGCCAGGGCGCGCCCTTCGATCTCTATTTCTCTGCCGACATCGCCTACCCGCGCACGCTCGAGGCCGAGGGCCTCGCCCACGGCACGACCCGACCGTACGCGCTCGGCCGCATCGTGCTGTGGAGCGCGATCCGCGACGCGCGCACCCTGGAACTGAAGGACCTCGCCGACCCTGCGCTCGGCCGCATCGCCATCGCAAACCCGCGCCACGCGCCCTACGGCAAGCGTGCCGAGGAGGCCTTGCGCGCCGCCGGTGTGTGGGAGGCGGTGCAGCCGCGCCTGGTGCAGGGGGAGAACATCGCCCAGACCGCGCAGTTCGTGCAGACCGGCAACGCGGCGGTGGGGATCATCGCGCTCTCGCTCGCGCTCAACCCGACGCTGGCTGCGCAAGGCGGCTACCACCTCATCGATGCGAGCCTGCACGCGCCGCTCGAGCAGGGCTTCATGCTCACCCGCGCCGCCGCCGGCAAGCCGCTCGCCGGCGTGTTCGCCGAGTTCATCGGCAGCGAGTCCGCACGCACGGTGCTGCGGCGCTACGGTTTCGAGCTGCCGACCGCGCCCGTGGGGCGTTGATGGAGCCTGCCGCCACTCGCCGCTCCGGCGCTACAGGATTCGCAGCTCGCCACACCCGCCCCGTCCCGCATCGGTTTCTGTAGGAGCGCCGGCAGGCGCGAAATCAGGCTCGGGTCGCGGCGGTTTTGTAGGAGCGCCCGAAGGTGCGAATTGAGGCGCCCCGGGTACCCGTCGCGGCGTCTCGCAGAGGATCTGCCCGGTTCGCGACTTCCGCCGCTCCTACACTTCGCCCCGCGTGCTTGCGTCGTGTTGGCGCGCCGGAACATGCACACCTCGGCGCCCGGGTACCCGCTCACCTTCGAGGCCACGACACCCCTGGGGCGCGGTGCGCTTTCAATCCGCGCGCCGGGCGCGGCACAATGGGGGCCGCCGCCGCACGGGCGTGCCGCCTCGACGATCCTGCCCCTCTTCATGCCCGCTCCATGCCGACCCTGACCGGCGCCGACTGGTCCGCCATCCGCCTCACCCTCGAGCTCGCCGCGGTCAGCACCGCGGTGCTGCTGCTGCTCGGCACGCCGCTGGCGTGGTGGCTGGCGTGCACGCGCTCGCGCTGGAAGGGCGTGGTGGGGGCGGTGGTGGCCTTGCCGCTGGTGCTGCCGCCGACGGTGATCGGCTTCTACCTGCTGGTGGCGATGGGGCCGAACGGGCCGCTCGGCCGGCTCACCGAGGCGCTCGGCCTAGGCCTCTTGCCGTTCAGTTTTGCAGGACTTGTGGTGGGCTCGGTGGTCTACTCGCTGCCCTTCGTCGTGCAGCCGCTCGCCAACGCCTTCGAGGCCATCGGCCGGCGCCCGCTGGAGGTCGCCGCCACGCTGCGCGCCGGGCCCTGGGACCGCTTCTTCAACGTCGCGCTGCCGCTGGCGCGACCGGGCTTCGTCACCGCCATCATCCTCGGCTTCGCCCACACCGTGGGCGAGTTCGGCGTGGTGCTGATGATCGGCGGCAACATCCCGGACAAGACTCGGGTGGTCTCGGTGGCGATCTACGACCACGTCGAGGCGCTGGAGTACGCCCAGGCGCACTGGCTGTCGGGCGGCATGCTCGTGTTCAGCTTCGTGGTGCTGCTCACGCTCTACGGCCGGCGGCGCGGCAACGTGGGCGGAGGGGTGGGCTGATGGCCGAGCATCCGCTGGCAAGCGGCGCAAGCACGGCAATTGCCGCAAGTCCTGTCGCCACCGCTGCGACCGGCGCCACCCCCGCGGGGACCCCGGGCTCCCCCCTACCGGCCGCCGGCATCGAGGCACGCTTCGCGGTGGACTACGCCGGCTTTCGCCTCGACGTCGACCTGCGCCTGCCCGGGCGCGGCGTCACCGCGCTGTTCGGCCACTCCGGCTCGGGCAAGACCACGCTGCTGCGCTGCGTCGCCGGGCTCGAGCCGGCGGCGCGCGGGCGCCTGGTGGTCAACGGCGAATGCTGGCAGGACGACGCGCGCGGCATCCAGGTGCCCACTCACCGCCGCGAGCTCGGCTACGTGTTCCAGGAGGCGAGCCTGTTTCCCCACCTGTCGGTGCGGCGCAACCTCGAGTTCGGCCTGCGCCGCATCCCGGCGGCGGCGCGCCGGGTGCAGCTCGAGCACGCGGTGGCGCTGCTCGGCATCGAGGCCCTGCTCGAGCGCATGCCCGATCGCCTCTCCGGCGGCGAGCGCCAGCGCGTCGGCATGGCGCGCGCGCTGCTCACCAGCCCGCGCATCCTGCTCATGGACGAGCCGCTCGCCGCGCTCGACCACCGCCGCAAGCAGGAGATCCTGCCCTACCTCGAGCGCCTGCACGACGAGCTCGACATCCCGGT
Organism: Thauera phenylacetica B4P; assembly: GCF_000310225.1. GTDB lineage: Bacteria > Pseudomonadota > Gammaproteobacteria > Burkholderiales > Rhodocyclaceae > Thauera > Thauera phenylacetica. The sequence goes on along the minus strand of NZ_AMXF01000222.1, from coordinate 3,588 downwards.
GCTCTACGTCAGCCATTCGCCCGACGAGGTCGTCCGGCTGGCCGACCACGTGGTCATGCTCGGCGAGGGCAAGGTGATGGCCGCCGGCGAGCTGCACGCGACCATGGCGCGCCTCGACCTGCCCACGGCCTTCACCGAGGATGCCGGCGTGGTCATCGACGGCACGGTCGCCGCGCACGACGACCACTACCACCTCACCCGGCTCGACTTTCCCGGCGGCGCGGTGTGGGTGCAGCGCCAGGCGGTGGAACTCGGCCGCCGCCTGCGCTTTCGCATCCACGCCCGCGACGTCAGCCTCGCCGACCACCGGGTCGAGGGCAGCAGCATCCAGAACCTGCTGCCGGCGATCGTCGAGGAGGTCGTCGGCGCCGACACTCCGGCCCATGTGCTGGTGAAGATGGACGCCGGCGGAACCCCGTTGCTCGCCCGCATCACCCGCCGCGCCGCCGAGCAGCTGGTGCTGCGCCCGGGGCGGCGGATGTGGGCGCAGATCAAGTCGGTGGCGCTGCTGGGCTGAGATCCTGCCATCATTGCAGCCCCTTCGCACATCCAGAGTGCGTGGCCATGGCTGCATTTCTCCGGAGCGCAACGCCGATGACGATGACCCTCTATCACTGCATCAACGCCAGATCCTTCCGCGTGCTGTGGATGCTGGAAGAGCTCGGCCTGCCCTATGAACTGAAGGTGCTGCCCTTTCCGCCGCGCAGCCGGGACGAGCAGTACCTCGAGGTGAATCCGCTCGGCACCATCCCCGCCTTCCTCGACGGCGACGTGTGGATGAGCGAGTCGGCGGCGATCTGCCAGTACCTGGCGGCGCGGCATTCCCCGCACACGCTCGACGTCGGCGTGGATGAGGCGGATTTCGGCGCCTACCTCAACGACCTGCATTTCGGCGAGGCGACCCTCACCTTTCCGCAGACCCTGATCCTGCGCTACGGCCGCTTCGAGCCGCCCGAGCGCCGCCTGGCGCAGGCGGCCGAGGACTACACGCGCTGGTTCCTGTCGCGCCTGCGCACGCTCGAGCCCCGGCTCGCGACCCGCGAGTTCCTGTGCGCGGGGCGATTCACCGCGGCCGACGTCTCGGTCAGCTACGCGTTGATGCTGGCCACGGACATCGGCCTGCAGGACCGCTTCAAGCCGGCGACGCTGGCGTACTGGCAGCGGCTGCGGGCGCGACCGGGCTTCCTGCGTGCGCTGGAAGCCCAGGCACGTGCGGCCCTCGAGCAGGGTGTGTCGACCGCATCCGTCGCGTGCTGGGACGGCCGCTGATCCGGGGGCGGAGCTCGCGTCCCGTCACGTGCGGATGCGATGATGCGGCCTCCCCAACCGCATGGACTCCCCGATGAGCGACAAGCCCCCCATCCGCGCCCGCAACTTCCCCTCCGCCGAGGACGAGGCCAAGGCTGCCCAGCCTCACGGCCGCTATGACGGCCCCGGCAGCTCCTTTCGCATGGCCTTCACCGACACCGACTTCCTGCTGCGCGAGGAGCTGCGACCGGTGCGGCTGCAGCTCGAGCTGCTGAAGGCCGAGCTGGTGCAGCAGGAGCAGGGGGTGGAATCGACCGTCGTGGTGTTCGGCAGCGCGCGCTTCAAGGCGCCGGACGTGGCCGAGGTCATGCTGCGCGACGCGGTGGCGAGCGGCGACGAGGCCGCGATCCGGCGCGCGCAGCAGATGGTGAAGAACGCGCGCTGGTACGACGAGGCGCGCCGCTTCGGCGAGCTGGTGACGCGCGAGTCCGAGGCGCTCGGCGAGCCGGTGATCGTCGCCACCGGCGGCGGGCCGGGGATCATGGAGGCGGGCAACCGCGGCGCCTTCGACGCCGGCGGGCGCAGCATGGGGATGAGCATCTTCCTGCCCTTCGAGGAGGCGCCCAACCCGTACATCACGCCCGAGCTGTGCTTCCAGTTCCACTACTTCGCCATCCGCAAGATGCATTTCCTGATGCGCGCGGTGGCGCTGGTGAGCTTCCCCGGCGGCCTGGGCACGCTCGACGAGCTCTTCGAGGTGCTGACGCTGACGCAGACGCGCAAGATCCGCCGCCGCCCCATCGTGCTCATCGGGCGCGACTTCTGGGAGCGCCTGATCGACTTCGACGTGCTGGTCGAGCACGGCGTGATCAGCCCGGAGGACAAGAACCTGTTCCACTACGCGGAGACCGCAGAGGAGGCCTGGGGCGCGATCAAGGCCGCCTACAGTGGCGACAACCCCTCGCTGACCGCGCGGCAGCTGAAGGGCAACTAAGCGCCGCGATGCAGACCGAAAAGCCGCTGATCCTCTTCGTCCACGGCCTGTGGATGCACGGCGCGGTGTTTGCCGCGCACCGCCGCCGGCTGAGCGGCATGGGGCGGGAGAGCCGGGTGTTCTCCTGGCATTCGCTGCTCGGCTCGCTCGACGGCGCGGCGGACGAACTGGCGGCGCACATCGCCGCCCTCGACCGCCGGCCGCTGCATCTGGTCGGGCACAGCCTGGGCGGCTGCCTCGTGCTGAACATGCTCGCCCGCCATCACCCGGAAGGCATCGGTCGGACGGTCCTGCTCGGTTCGCCGTGCTGCGGGTCGTTTGCGGGCGAGCGCATCCTGCACGTCCCGGTGCTGCGCGGCGCCCTCGGCCGGGTGCTGCCGCAGTGGCTGGCGCGGCCGCTGCCCGAGGTGCCGCCCGGCTACGAGATCGGCGTCGTCGCCGGCAACCGGCCGGTCGGCATGGGGCGCATCGTGCCCGGCATGGAGAAGCCCAATGACGGCATGGTGACGGTGGCCGAGACGCGCTGGCCAGGCGCGCGCGACCATGCCGTGCTGCCGGTGACCCACATGCAGATGCTGTGGTCGCGCGCCTGCCTGATCCAGACCCTGCACTTCCTCGACACCGGGCGCTTCCTGCGCGGGGGCGTGCGCGCCTGAGCGGGCTGCCCGCCCCCGGGCTGGGGGCGGGGGTTCAGATCGCGTCGCGGATCCGCCGCAGGCGGTCGCCGAGCACAGGCGGGCCGCCTTCCAGCAGCGCGAGCAGCGCGTCGAGGTTCTCCACCAGCGAGGCGCGTTCGCGCGGGCTCGCGCCGCGGGCGAGGGCGTCGCGGTAGGTGGCGAGGATCCGCTCGGTCAGCGCGGCGCAGGCCTCGGTCGCTCCGGCGGCGCGCTTGCGGCCGCGTGCGGCGGTCTCGGCCGCGGGCAGGCTGCGGGCGAGCAGCATCACCAGGTCGAGGTCGGCCAGGCTGGCGGCGGTCCAGAAGTCGGGATTGCGCCCGCCGCGCTCCTGCAGGCCGGTGCGCAGGCGTGGGAGCTCCTCTTCCAGCGCGGACGGCGGCAGCCCAGGGTGGGCGGCGTCGAGATGCGCTGCGAGCAGCACCGCGCTCGCCCAGTTGGTGAAGGGGTAGGCGTCCTGGCTGCCGCCGGCTTCGAAGGCCTCGCGGTAGGCTTCGGCGCAGGCGTCGAGCGCCTCCAGGCGCGCTGCCGGCGCGGCGGCGACGAGCGCGTGGCGCTTGTGGGTGCTGCCCAGCAGGCTCAGGCGCTCGACGGTGGGCGCGCGCCTGCACAGCGGCTCGAGCTCGGCGAGTGCCGCCTGCACGAGCGCCTCGCGTGCCTTCGCCTGCGCGG
>NZ_AMXF01000221.1 GCF_000310225.1 Thauera phenylacetica B4P | reverse complement strand
GCCAGGGGAGGCGATGCAGGCTCGAGCGGCGAAGCATGGCGGAGCGGCTCATGGATCTGGCGGTGTGGAGGGGCGGCGGCGGGGTGCGGCGCAGTCTACGCGCGCCGCGCCCGCCGCGGAAGCGTTCCCGACGGCTGGCCGCAGCGCGCCGCCGGACGGTGTTTGCTGCAGGGGCGCCGACAGGTGCGAGTGCGGCCTTTCACTCGCGTCGCCGGGCATCGTTCCTCCACCGCCGCATTCGCGCCTGCCGGCGCTCCTACAAAAAACACGGCGCTCCCGCATATCGGGGTTCGCGCGGATCCCCGTTGCTGCGCATCGGCGTTCCCCCACGCCGCGGCGTCCCACGCAGGAGCGCCGGCAGGCGCGAATGCGGCTTCTCCGCCCTCGCGGCGTCCTCTGTAGGAGCGCCGGCAGGCGCGAATGCGGCTTCCCCGCCCTCGCGGCGTCCCCTGTAGGAGCGCCGGCAGGCGCGAATGCGGCTTCCCCGCCCTCGCGGCGTCCCATGTAGGAGCGCCAGCAGGCGCGAATGCGGCTTCCCCGCCCTCGCGGCGTCCCATGTAGGAGCGCCGGCAGGCGCGAATGCGGGTTCCCCGCCCTCGCTTGCGCTCGATCCCGAGGGGGCGCCGCGGCGATCTGTTATCTTCGACCCCATGGACTCCATCATTTCGATCTCCGCGCTGTCCAAGACCTACGCCTCCGGCTTCTCCGCGCTGAAGGGCGTAGACCTCGACATCCGCCGCGGCGAGATCTTCGCGCTGCTCGGACCCAACGGCGCGGGCAAGACCACCTTGATCAGCGTGGTGTGCGGCCTGGTCAACGCCAGCGCCGGCACGGTGCGCGTGGACGGCCACGACATCGTGCGCGACTACCGTGCCGCGCGCGCCCTCATCGGCCTGGTGCCGCAGGAGCTCACCACCGACGCCTTCGAGACGGTGTGGAACACGGTGAGCTTCTCGCGCGGCCTGTTCGGCAAGCCGCCCGACCCGGCCTACCTCGAGCAACTGCTCAAGGACCTGTCGCTGTGGGCGAAGAGGGACGCGAAGCTGATGATGCTCTCGGGCGGCATGAAGCGCCGTGTGCTGATCGCCAAGGCGCTGTCGCACGAGCCGCGCATCCTCTTCCTCGACGAGCCTACCGCCGGCGTGGACGTGGAGCTGCGCCGCGACATGTGGCAGCTCGTGCGCCGGCTGCGCGACAGCGGCGTCACCGTGATCCTGACCACGCACTACATCGAGGAGGCCGAGGAGATGGCCGACCGCATCGGCGTGATCGCCAAGGGCGCGCTGATCCTGGTCGAGGACAAGGCCGCGCTGATGAAGAAGCTCGGCGGCAAGCAGCTCACGCTGCAGCTGGCGGCGCCGATCGAAGAGATCCCGTCCGCGCTGGCGCGCTACGGGCTGGCGCTGGGCAAGGGCGGCGGCACGCTGGTTTACCGCTACGAGGCGGAGACCGAGGACAACGCGATCGCCGACCTGCTGCAGGACCTCGCCGCGGCCGGCATCGCCTTCGCCGACCTGCACACCACCCAGCGCTCGCTGGAAGAGATCTTCGTCAGCCTGGTGAGCGAGCGCGAACCGGCCGGGGAGGGCGCACGATGAACTGGCACGCGGTCCGCGCGATCTATCTGTTCGAGATGGCACGCACCAAGCGCACGCTGCTGCAGAGCGTGCTGGCGCCGGTGATCACCACCTCGTTGTACTTCGTCGTGTTCGGCGCGGCGATCGGCGCGCGTATCCCCGAGGTGGAAGGGGTGAGCTACGGCGCCTTCATCGTGCCCGGGCTGATCATGCTCAACCTGCTCACTCAGAGCGTGTCGAACGCGTCCTTCGGCATCTTCTTCCCCAAGTTCTCGCGCACGATCTACGAGATCCTGTCGGCGCCGGTGTCGCACTTCGAGATCGTGCTGAGCTACGTGGGCGCGGCGGCGAGCAAGGCGGTGATCCTGAGCCTGATCATCCTCGCCACCGCCACCTTCTTCGTGCCGCTGCGCATCGAGCACCCGCTGTGGATGGTCGGCTTCCTGCTGCTCACCGCGGTGAGCTTCAGCCTGCTCGGCTTCATCCTCGGCATCTGGGCGGACAACTTCGAGAAGCTGCAGCTGGTGCCGCTGCTGATCATTACCCCGCTGACCTTCCTCGGCGGCAGCTTCTACTCGATCGACATGCTGCCGGCGGCGTGGCGCACGCTGTCCTTGTTCAACCCGGTGGTGTATCTGGTTAGCGGCTTTCGCTGGAGCTTCTACGGGACCGCCGACGTGGCGGTCGGGGTGAGCCTGGCGATGGCGCTGCTCTTCCTCGCGGTGTTCGTCGGCGTGGCGACCTGGATGCTGCGCACGGGGTATCGGCTGAAGCCGTAGCCGATCCGCGCCCGCCGCAGCGCGTCGCGTTGCCAGGCGCCGCTTTCGCGCCTGCCGGCGCTCCTACAACCTGCCGATCGGTGGCGCAATCCCGACGGCTGCATTCGCGCCTGCCGGCGCTCCTACATTGCAGCGGGCGGTGGGTTGAGGGGCGAGGCCGTCGCAAGCGCGACCGCCCGCCCCAGCGGCCCGGAGCCGCGATGTTTCATGTAGGAGCGCCGGCAGGCGCGAAAGCGGCGCGAGGGCAATCGACGAAGGCGGGTACGCCCACGGCGGCATTCGCGCCTGCCGGCGCTCCTACATTGCAGCGGGCGGTGGGTTGAGGGGCGAGGCCGTCGCAGGCGCGACCGTCCACCCCAGCGGCCCGGAGCCGCGATGTTTCATGTAGGAGCGCCGGCAGGCGCGAAAGCGGCGCGAGCGCAATCGACGAAGGCGGGTACGCCCACGGCGGCATTCGCGCCTGCCGGCGCTCCTACAACCCGCCGATCGGTGGCGCAATCTCCACGGCCGCATTCGCGCCTGCAGGCGCTCCTACATGGGCGGCAGGCGCGGACGCTTGACGCCTGACGCTTGACGCCTGACGCCTGACGCCTCACGCCTTACGGATACAGCCCGCGCTCCGCTCGCGCTTCAAGCACGCGCGCGCAGGCGATGATGAAGGCGGCGGTGCGCAGCGACACCTGCTTCTCCTGCGCGACCTTCCAGATCGCGGTGAAGGCGGCGACCATGATGCGCTCGAGGCGCTCGTTGATCTCGTCCTCGGTCCAGAAGAAGCTGGAGAAGTCCTGCACCCACTCGAAGTACGAAACCGTGACGCCGCCTGCGTTGGCGAGCACGTCGGGCACGACCAGGATGCCGCGCTCGTGCAGGATGTCGTCCGCGGCCGGGGTGGTCGGGCCGTTGGCGCCTTCGACGACGACGCGGGCGCGCGCGTGGCTCGCACGCTCGACGGTGAGCTGGCCTTCGAGCGCGGCGGGGACGAGGAACTCGCACTCGAGGCGCCAGAACTCCTCGGGGTCGATCGGCGCGGCGCCGGCGAAGCCCTTCAGGCCGCCGTTCGCGGCGGTGTGCGCGAGCGCGGCGGGGATGTCGATGCCGGCCTCGTTCACCAGGATGGCGGTGTGGTCGGAGACCGCGATCACGCGCGCGCCGGCGTCGTGGAACATGCGCGCGCCGATGCCGCCGACGTTGCCGAAGCCCTGCACGACCACGCGTGCGCCCTCGATCGGCAGGCGCAGGTGGCGGGCGGCCTCGCGCGCGGCGATGAAGACGCCGCGGCCGGTGGCTTCCTGGCGGCCCAGGCTGCCGCCGAGCGCGATCGGCTTGCCGGTGACGACGCCGGTGGCGGTGCCGCCGCGGTTCATCGAGAAGGTGTCCATCATGATCGCCATCGTCATCGCGTTGGTGCCGACGTCGGGCGCGGGGATGTCCTTGTCCGGGCCGATGATGATGCCGATCTCGGACGTGTAGCGCCGGGTGATGCGCTGCAGCTCGCCCTTGGTGACGCTGTTGGGGTCGACGCGGATGCCGCCCTTGGCGCCGCCGAAGGGCAGGCCGACGGCGGCGTTCTTGATCGTCATCCAGCCAGCCAGCGCCATCACCTCGTTGAGGGTGACGTCGGGGTGGAAGCGCACGCCGCCCTTGCCCGGGCCGCGCGACAGGTTGTGCTGCACGCGGTAGCCCTCGTAGTGGGCGACGGTGCCGTCGTCACGCTCGATCGGCACGTCGACGATCAGCGCGCGCTTGGGGTGCTTGAGGGTCTCGATCCAGCGCTCGAGCGAGCCGAGGTGGGGGCGCACGCGCTCGATCTGCTCGACGAAGCTCGCCCACGGCTCGGGGGCGGCCGGGTTCAGGTAGGAAAGCCCGCCGACGCGGTCCAGGCTGGCCTGGTCTTGTTGTGTCGCACTCATCTGTCTGCCTCGTGTGGTGTGAAAAGGTGCGCGCATTGTGTGGAGGTGCGCACCCGCCAGGCATGCCGTTGCTACATCGGGTCATGCGTCTTGTGCATAGGTGAGGCGTGAGGCGTGAGGCGTGAGGCGTGGGGCGTGGGGCGTCAGGAGTCGGGCTTCGTCGGGCTGGACAGGTGTTGCCACAGCCGCATCAGCTCGGGCCGGGTGTTGGCGCGGTCGCGGTAGAGGCGGACCTCCATCTCCAGGCTCCACTCCGGCCCGCCGGCGGCCACCACCTCGCCGCGTTCCACCTCGCGCGCGACCGCGCTCGCGGGCAGGAAGGCCAGGCCGTGGCCGGCGAGCAGCATGGCCTTGAGGCTCTCGGCCATGTCGGACTCGTACTGCAGCGCGAGGTGGGCCGGGCGCGCGGCGCGGTCGAGGATGGTGTCGACCATGCGACGCAGGTAGGTGTTGGGCCCGTAGCGCAGGAAGGGGATGGGGGACTCGGCCGCGCCGGGCAGCTGCCAGCCCGGGCGGTTCGCGAGCCGGCGCGGCAGGTAGGGGCGCACGCGCTCGACCGCGAGCTGCATGCCCTCGAAGCGCGCCGGATCCAGCCACACCGGGTGGGTGGGGTGGTGGTAGCACAGCAGCAGGTCGCAGCCGCCTTCCACCAGCATGGTCACCACGTCATGGACGTTGCCGGCGATCAGCCGGGTGGGCACCTCGCCGAACTCGGCCTTGAGCTTTCCCAGCCAGGCGGGGAAGAAGGCGAAGGCGAGCGTGTGCGGGACGGCGAACACGAGCGCGTCGCCCGCTGCGGTCTGGTGGCCGCGTACCAGCGCGCGCGCGGCATGCAGGCGGTTGATGAGATCCGCCGCCGGCCCCTTGAAGGCCTCGCCCGCCTCGGTCAGGCGGGTGGGGAAGGTGCTGCGGTCGACCAGCGCCGCCCCCAGCCAGGCCTCGAGCGCGCGGATGCGGCGCGAGAACGCGGGCTGCGACACGTGGCGCTGCTCGGCCGAGCGCGAGAAGCTGCCGCTGTCGACGAGGCTGAGGAAGTCTTCAAGCCATTTGAGTTCCATGGAGGGTGCCTGCAGGGGGTGGTGGGACTTATTGTATATACAGTTGGCGCGAGTGCAGCGGTCGGGCGCGGCCCCCGGCGCGAGCGCCGTGGCCGCAGGTGCCCGCCCGCCTGCGCCTGAACTCCGCTACCGAAGTCTGCTGCAGGCAAGCCGGAAGCCGGGGCCAGGCCTGGCTGTGCAGCCTTCCCCGGAGCGCTTGCCCGCCTCGGGAAGAATAGCACCGGCGCCCGGGGGCTTGACCGGCCACCTTTCATGCACTAATGTATAGACAAATCTTAGTTAATGAGTAGATAAATGAACATACAAGTAGGCCAGTCCCTGCTGTGGCGCGAGGCGACCGTGTTCGACGGCGTGCACACGCTGCCGGGGCCGATGGCGGTGCGCGTCGACTGCGACCGCATCACCGGCGTGTGGCCGGAGGCCGAGTTCGATCCCGCGCGCGCCGAGGGCTGCATCGAGGCCGGCCGCGGCGGCTTGCTTACGCCCGGCCTGGTCGACTGCCACACCCACCTGGTGTTCGGCGGCAGCCGCGCCGACGAGTTCGAGCAGCGCCTGGAGGGCGTGAGCTACGCCGAGATCGCGCGTGCCGGCGGCGGCATCCTCAGCACCGTGCGCGCCACCCGCGCGGCGAGCCCGGATCAACTCTTCGACGCCGCCCTGCCGCGCCTGCGGGCGCTGGTCGACGACGGCGCCACCACGGTGGAGATCAAGTCCGGCTACGGCCTCGCCATGGCCGACGAGCTCAAGATGCTGCGCGTCGCGCGCCGCCTCGGCCGGACGCAGGAGGGCGGGCTGCCGGTGCGCATCGTCACCACCCTGCTCGGCGCGCACGCGCTGCCGCCCGAGTTCGCCGGCGACGCCGACGGCTACATCGACGAGGTCTGCGCGCGCATGATCCCCGCGGCCGCGGCCGAGGGCCTGGCCGATGCGGTCGATGTGTTCTGCGAGGGCATCGCCTTCAGCCCGGCGCAGTGCGAGCGCGTGTTCGAGGCCGCGCAGCGCCACGGCCTGGCGATCAAGGCCCACGCCGAGCAGCTCTCCAACCTCGGCGGCGCGGCGCTCGCCGCACGCCATGGCGCGCTCTCGGCCGACCACATCGAATACCTCGACGAGGCCGGCGTGCAGGCGATGGCCGCGGCCGGCACGGTGGGCGTGCTGCTGCCCGGCGCCTTCCTGACCCTGCGCGAGACGCAGCTGCCGCCGATCGAGCTGCTGCGCCGCCACGGCGTGCCGATGGCGCTCGCCACCGACGCCAACCCCGGCAGCTCGCCGATGTTCATGCCCACGCTGATGTTGAACCTGGGCTGCACCCTGTTCCGCCTCACCCCGCGCGAGGCGCTCGCCGGCATGACCGCGCACGGCGCGCGCGCCCTCGGCCTCGCCGACACCGGCCGCATCGCCGCCGGCCAGCG
>NZ_AMXF01000220.1 GCF_000310225.1 Thauera phenylacetica B4P | reverse complement strand
GTCGCGATGCGCTCGCCGAGGCCGCCGCGGCGCTCAAGCAGGTCGAGGAGCTGCGCCTGCGCACCGAGCACGAGGCCGCGCCGATCCGCGCCCGCGTGGCCGAGCTGCGTCTCGCGCTGCAGGCCGCCGAGCTCGCGGTTGCCCAGTTCGAGGAGCGCCTCGTCGAGGCCCGCGCCGACGAGGCGGCGCTCGCGCCGCTGCTCGCCGCCGACCCCAGGGAATCCACCCTGCAGCGCGAGGTCGCCCGCCTGGCGCGCGAAATCGCCGAGCTCGGCGCGGTCAACCTGGCCGCGCTCGACGAGCTCGCGACCGCCTCCGAGCGCAAGGGCTACCTCGACGCGCAGACCGAAGACCTGCTGCAGGCCATCGACACGCTGGAGGATGCCATCCGCCGCATCGATCGCGAGACGCGCGAGCAGCTTCAGGACACTTACAATACGGTCAATCGGCAGTTTGCCGCCCTGTTCCCGCAGCTCTTCGGCGGCGGACGGGCCGAGCTGGTGCTGACCGGCGAGGAGATCCTCGACGCCGGCATCCAGATCGTCGCCCAGCCGCCGGGCAAGAAGAACGCGTCGATCCACCTGCTCTCGGGCGGGGAGAAGGCGCTCACCGCGATCGCGCTGGTGTTCTCGATGTTCCAGCTCAATCCGGCGCCGTTCTGCATGCTCGACGAGGTGGACGCGCCGCTGGACGACACGAACACCGAGCGCTATGCGAACATGGTCAAGCGCATGTCGGCGCAGACGCAGTTCATCTTCATCAGCCACAGCAAGATCACGATGGAATTTGCGCAGCAGCTGGTGGGGGTGACGATGCAGGAGCAGGGCGTCTCGCGGGTGGTGGAAGTCGATATCGAAGAGGCGCTGCGCCTGGCCGACCCGGCCGCAGCGTGACGCAGGACAAGCTACACGGAGCATTTCTGGGATCCAAATGGACAGCGAACTTCAGATCGCGCTGATCGGCGCCGGCATCGCCGCGGTGGTGCTGGTGGTGGGCTACAACAAATGGCAGGAGCGCCGCCACCGGCGCGATGCCGAGCGGGCCTTCAAGTCCGAGCACCGCGACGTGCTGCTCGAGCCGCGCGAGGAACCCGCGGCGAGCGAGCGCCGCGAACCCGGCATCGGCGGCGCCGAGGACGAACCGCGCCGCTTCAGCGAGGCGCCGATGAAGCGCAGCACGCCCGAGCTGCCGCGCCTGCTCGATCCACGCGCCGACTGCGTGATCCGCCTCGAGACCATCGAGGCGCTCGAGGTCGGCCGCGTTTGGGCGATCCAGGCCGAGCAGCTCGCCGGGCTGGGCAAGCCGGTGTACTGGTTCGGCTTCAACGACGCCGAGAACGTCTGGCAGCCGATCGGGCCCGACAGCAGCGGCGCCTGCCACTGGTTCTGCGCTGCGCTGCAGCTGGTCAATCGCCATGGCTCGATCGGCGAGACCGACTTCATGCGCTTCTCGGGCGGCGTGCAGCGCGTGGCCGATGCGCTGATGAGCCTGCCGCCTGCGCTGCCGCCGCGCGGCGACACGCTGCGCAACGCCACCGAGCTCGACCGCTTCTGCGCCGACGTCGACGTGCAGATCGGCATCAACGTCGTCTCCCGCGACGGCCAGTTCGAGGGCCGCGCGATCCACGCCGTGGCCGAGAAGCACGGCCTGCGCCTGGGTGCAGACGGCGCCTACCACATGGTCGATGGCGAGCACAGCGTGTTCACCGTGGCCAACCTCGAGTCCGGCCGCTTCTCGCCCGAGAGCCTCAAGGGCCTGGTCACGCGCGGGCTGACCCTGGTGATCGACGTGCCGCGGGTGAGCAACGGCGGTGCCGCCTTCGACCGCATGATGAAGATGGCGACCACGCTCGCCGGCGAGCTCGGCGGCGACGTGGTCGACGACAACCGCGCGCCCTTCGGCGCCGAGGCGGCGGCAATCATCCGCGGCCAGATCGGCCAGTTCCAGAGCCGCATGGCCGACCACGACATCCCCGCCGGCAGCCCGCTCGCCCTGCGCCTGTTCTCCTTGTGATGGACCCGCTCAACGATAACGGCCACGGCGACGCCGCGGCCGAGGCCGCCGCACGCGCGGCGGCCCTGCGCGCCGAGATCGCGCGCCACGACCACGCCTACTACGTGCTCGACGCGCCGACCCTTCCCGACGCCGAGTACGACCGCCTGTTCCGCGAGCTGCAGGCGATCGAGAAGGCGCATCCGGCGCTGCGCAGCGCCGACTCGCCGACGCAGCGCGTGGGCGGAAAGCCGCTCGCGCAGTTCGCCGCGGTGCGCCACCGCGTGCCGATGCTGTCGATCTCCACCGAGACCGACACCGAGGCGAGCGGGGCGTTCGCGTTTGATGCGCGCGTGCGCCGCGCGCTCGGCCTGAAGGAGGAGGACGCGGCGGTGGCCTACGCCGCCGAGCTCAAGTTCGACGGCCTCGCGATCAGCCTGCGCTACGAGGACGGCGTGCTCGTGCAGGCCGCGACGCGCGGCGACGGCGAAACCGGCGAGGACGTCACCGCCAACGTGCGCACCGTGAAGGCGATCCCGCTGCGCCTGCGCGGCGAGGCGCCGCCGGTGCTGGAGGTGCGCGGCGAGATCTACCTGCGCCGCGACGACTTCGAGCGCCTCAACGCGCGCCAGGCCGAGGCTGGCGAGAAGATCTTCGTCAATCCGCGTAACGCCGCCGCCGGCAGCATCCGCCAGCTCGACCCCGGCATCGCCGCGCGCCGGCCGCTGTCCTTCTTCGCCTACGGCCTGGGCGACGTCGCCGGCTGGGCGCTGCCCGCGACCCACACCGAGGTGCTCGACGCGCTCGCGGCCTTCGGCCTGCCGGTCTGCGAGCACCGCGCGCAGGTGCGTGGCGCGGCCGGGCTGGCGGCGTTCCACGAGCGCATCGGCGCGCTGCGCGAGACGCTGCCCTTCGACATCGACGGCGTTGTGTACAAGGTCGACGCGCTCGACTTGCAGCAGCGCCTCGGCTTCGTGACCCGCGAGCCGCGCTGGGCGGTGGCGCACAAGTACCCGGCGCAGGAGGCGGTGACCCTGCTGCGCGACATCGAGGTGCAGGTCGGCCGCACCGGCGCGCTGACCCCGGTCGCGCGCCTGGAACCGGTCTTCGTCGGCGGCGTCACCGTCACCAACGCCACGCTGCACAACCAGGACGAGATCGACCGCAAGGACGTGCGCATCGGCGACTGGGTGATCGTGCGCCGCGCCGGCGACGTGATCCCCGAGGTCGTCGCGCCGGTGCTGGAGCGCCGCAGCGGCGAGCCGCCGCGCTTCGTGCTGCTGGACAAATTCCCCACCTGCCCGGTGTGCGGCTCGCACGTGGTGCGCGGCGAGGACGAGGCGGTGGCGCGCTGCACCGGCGGGCTGTTCTGCCCGGCGCAGCGCAAGCAGGCGCTGCTGCATTTTGCCAGCCGGCGTGCGATGGACATCGAGGGCCTGGGCGACAAGCTGGTCGACCAGCTCGTCGATGCGGCGATCGTGAAGACGCCGGTCGACCTGTACCGCCTCGGGGTGCTCGCGCTCGCCAACCTCGAGCGCATGGGCGAGAAGTCGGCGCAGAACCTGCTGATGGCGATCGAGAAGAGCCGCAGCACCACGCTGGCGCGCTTCATCTTCGCGCTCGGCATCCGCAACGTGGGCGAGGCCACGGCGCGCGAGCTGGCGCGTCACTTCGGCAATCTCGACGCGCTGGTCGCAGCCGACGCCGACGCGCTGCAGCAGGTGCCCGACGTGGGCCCGATCGTGGCGCAGTGCATCGCCGAGTTCTTCGCCGAGCCGCACAATCGCGAGGTGATCGAGCAGTTGCGCGCCGCCGGCGTGCATTGGGCCGAGGGCGAGCCGCAGGGCACGGTCGCCGGCGCGCTCGCGGGCAAGACCTTCGTGCTCACCGGCACGCTGCCGACGCTGAGCCGCGACGAGGCCAAGGCGCTGATCGAGGCCCAGGGCGGCAAGGTCGCCGGCTCGGTGTCGAAGAAGACGCACTACGTGGTCGCCGGCGCCGAGGCCGGCTCCAAGCTCGAGAAGGCGCAGGCGCTCGGGCTCGCCATCCTCGACGAGGATGGCCTGCGCGCGCTGCTGAACGAAACGTAACCAAACGCTTGATGCAAACCGCAAACGCATGGCGCATGATCGCGACCGCTGTTGCGTCGCAACACCCTCTATTCATGGGAGAGCAATAAAAATGAAGAAAGTCACCAAGGCGATTTTCCCGGTTGCCGGCATGGGCACGCGCTTTCTGCCCGCCACCAAGGCGAGCCCGAAGGAGATGCTGCCGATCGTCGACAAGCCCTTGATCCAGTACGCGGTGGAAGAGGCGGTCGCCGCCGGCATCACCGACATGATCTTCATCACCGGCCGCACCAAGCGCTCGATCGAGGACCACTTCGACAAGGCCTACGAGCTCGAGACCGAGCTCGAGGCGCGCGGCAAGAAGGAGCTGCTCGAGATCGTGCGCAAGACCGTGCCGAAGGGCGTCAACTGCATCTACATCCGCCAGTCGGAGGCGCTCGGCCTCGGGCACGCCGTGCAGTGCGCGAGTCACGTGGTCAGTGACGAGGCCTTCGCGGTGATCCTCGCCGACGACCTGCTCGACAACAAGGACGGCACGCCGGTGCTCAAGCAGATGGTGGATGTCTATAACTACCACCGCTGCTCGGTGCTCGGCACCATGAACGTGCCGCGCGAGGAGACCCGCAGCTACGGCATCGTCAGCACCGAGACCGACAAGGGCCAGGTGCAGCGCATGACCGGCATCGTCGAGAAGCCCAAGCCCGAGGAGGCGCCGACGACCCAGGCCGTGGTCGGGCGCTACATCCTGACGCCGCGCATCTTCGACCACATCCGCGCGCTCAAGCCGGGCGCCGGTGGCGAGTACCAGCTCACCGACGCGATCGCCTCGCTGCTCAAGGAAGAGGCGGTGCTGGCCTATCAGTTCAACGGTGTGCGCTACGACTGCGGCTCGAAGCTCGGCTACCTCAAGGCGACCATCGAGTTCGGCCTGCGTCACCCGGAGACGGGCGCCGATTTCGCCCAGTACCTGAGCGGCCGCTTCGGCGCCGAGCAGGGGAGCACCAAGAAGAAGTAAGTCGTCCGGGGAAAGCGTCCGCCCTGCAAGGGGCGCCGCGCTCGCGGCGTTCTGAGGGTGGGGCGCGACTGGCGATCGGGCGGTGCCGCGGCGCCGTGGCGCCGGCCCGAACTCAACGCGCTGCAGGCGCGGCGCGCGCTGCGGCTGATTGCTCTTGCACCCGGCGTCTCGGTTTCGAGGCGCCTCGGGAGCAGGGATTCCGCGGCGATGGTCATCGACCACCGCCGCGGCGTCGCCGAGCCGCTTACTTGCGCGTCTCGACCTGTTGCAGCGGTTCCTCGACCACCACCGTCGCCGCGCGCGGCTTGCGCCCCAGGCGGATGGGCTGCTCGAGGGCGCCGCTGCCAAACTGGCCGTGCTTGGCCGGGTCGGTCTCGATCTTGACCAGCCCGCTGTCACCGGACGGTACCGAGATCGGTGCGCTCGGTGCCTGAGCGGCGCGACCGGCTTCCATGGCCCGGACCACGGTCGATTCGAAGGCCGTCGAGCCCTGATCGACCGCTTCGGACGCCTGTGCAGCGGCAGGTTGTGCAGCTTCCGATCCCGCCTCGAATGCAGTCTCGGACGCCGTGCCGACGGTCGTCGTCGCAGCAGGCTCCTGCCCGCTCGCGAGCGCGGGCTCGATGACCGAGACCGGCGCGGTGAGATGGGCCGGCTCGACCGCAGCCGGCGTTTCCTCGGCAGGAGCCGACTCGACGATGGGTGCGGCTTCGGCCTGAGCCGGGACGTCGCCCGGGGCCTCCTCGATGGGCGTGCCTTCGGCGACGACTTCCTCGGCTGCAGCGGCAACCTCGGCAGCCACCGTTTCGATCGCGGCGGCCGGCGTGACCGCAGCAGTCTCGAACACAGGCGTGGTCTCGACCGCGGCGTCGACGGGCTCACCGACGGGCACCGGGGCCGGCACGGCCTCGGGCGCCGACGCGGCCACCGGCTCGATGTCGTGCGCGAGGCTGCTGGCGATCGGCAGTTCGGCGGCTTCCTCACCCGCCGACGGGGCCGGCTGCGACGCTTCGGCCTCAGGCTGTGCTTGCGTAGGTGCGTCCTCGGCCACGACTGGCGCGGTGGAGGCCGGGCTTGCGACGTCCGTGGCCGTGGCGCTGGCGGCAGCGATCACCGGCAGTGCGGCCTCGGCGGGCGAGGTCTCCGCGGAGGCGGCTTCGGCTTCGTTGCCCGCCTCGGCGGCGGTGCCCTGCGCTTCGCCCGTGCGGCGACCACGCCCACGGCCGCGACGGCGGCGCTTCTCGGACGAGGAGCCTTCCTCTTCGCCGCCTTCGGTGCCGGAAGCCGTCTCAGTCGTGACGGAGTCGGCCGTCGTGGCGGCTGCCACCATCGCCGTGGCGGTGGCGGCCTTCAGCAGCTCGTCCTCGGTCTGGGCGGCGCGCTGCTCGGTGCCTTCCTGGGCACGCTCGCCACGCTGGCCGCGACCACGACGGCCGCCTTCGCTGCGCTCGGTGCGTTCACCGCGCTCCGCACGCTCGGGGCGTTCGGTGCGCTCGGGGCGCTCGGCCGCGACACGCTGCGGACGCTCGCTGCCCTCGCCACGCTCGCCACGCTCGGCCCGGTTGCCACGGGTGGAGGGCTGCGCCTCGGCGTCGCGCTCGCCGCGACGACCACGGCCGCCGTTGCTGCCACCGTTGCGGCGGCCTTCGCCGCTGCGCTCGCCGCGCGGACGCGGCTCCC
>NZ_AMXF01000219.1 GCF_000310225.1 Thauera phenylacetica B4P | reverse complement strand
GCGGCGACGGCCGCAAGCGGTGCGGCGGCCGCGCCACTCGCGGCAGCGGGCGCCGCAGGCTCGTGCTTGCCACGCAGGCAGGTGCCCATGAAGGCCTTGCGCGCGTCGCCCTTGAGCGCCTGCTCCTTCGCTTCGGCATTGCAGCGCTTCATGCGCTCGTGCTGGGGGTTGGCCCAGGCCTGCGCGGGGGCAAGCGCCACAAGTACGAGCACAGCGCAGCTGGCGCCGAGAGTTCGCTTCATGATCGTGTCTCCTCATCCTGTTATACGCGAAATGCGTAGGCGGATTTTGCATATGCCATACCCTCTCGTCAATGCGAAGCGCATTTCCCGCAACGCCATGGGAGCATCCCGGATGAGGCTTCACCCGTGCTGAGCGGGGATCTCGCGCTGCTCGCAGGCCTCGCCGCCTCCGCCTTCCTCGCTGCGACCCTGTTGCCGGGCGGCTCGGAGGCGGTGTTCGCCGCCCTGGTGGCGCTGCGCCCCGAGCTGACGCCCGCGGCCCTGCTCGTCGCCACCGCGGCCAACACCGCGGGCGGCATGAGCACCTACGCGCTCGGTCGGCTGCTGCCGCGCAAGGAGCCCGGCGCGCACGCGCGCACCCTGCAGCGCTGGGGCAGCCTCGCCCTGCTGCTGTCCTGGGTGCCGCTGATCGGCGACGCGCTGTGCGCCGCCGCGGGCGCGCTGCGCCTCAATGCCTTCGCCTGCCTGGCGTGGATGGCGCTGGGGAAGGGCCTGCGCTACGCGGTGATCGCGTGGGCGCTGCCGTCGGTCGGCGCGTGAGCCCGCGCAGCGGAGAAGGCGCGCAGGCCGCCCCCTCGCCTATACTCGACGGCCCCTTTTCTCCCGCAACGGAGCACGCCACATGTCCGCCATCGAACGCCACGGCGTCACCCCCCGCTACGCCGACGCCGTCATCCACGCCGGCATCATTCACCTGGTCGAGGTCCCGGCGAGCAGCGCCGGCTCGATCGAGACCCAGACGCGCGAGGTGCTGGAGTCCATCGGCCGCCAGCTCGCCGGGCTCGGCAGCGACCCCGCGCGCATCCTGATGGCCACCATCTACCTCGTCGATATGGCCGACTACGCCGGCATGAACGCGGTGTGGGATGCCTGGGTTCCGCCCGGCAGCGCCCCCTCGCGCGCCTGCCTCCAGGTCGCCGGGCTCGCCGACCCGGACTGGCGGATCGAGATCGCGCTCACCGCCGCGCGCTGAGGCGCCCCCTCGGCGGGTCGCGGAGCACGAACCCATGCTGCTCTTAAGGTCTTGATTTTTGCTGCATGGTGCACTGCGGTTCGCTAGAATGGACCGCTTCCCTGCAGCCGCTTCCGGGTAGTCCAATGAGCCAACGCCTGCGCGAGATTCCGTACAACTACACCTCGTTTTCCGACCGCGAGATCGTCATCCGCCTGCTCGGGGCCGAGGCCTGGGCGGTGCTGGACCAGCTCCGCACCGAACGCGTCACCGGCCGCTCGGCGCGGATGCTGTACGAGGTCCTCGGCGACATCTGGGTGGTGCGCCGCAACCCCTATCTCGAGGACGACCTCCTCACCTCGCGCGAACGCCGCGACGCGCTCATCGGCGCGCTCGACCACCGCCTCAACGAGATCGACAAGCGCCGCCAGGGCAACGACCACGTCACCCTGCTCGTTGCGCGTGCACGCGAGGCGGTGTCCAACTTCGAGCGCTGGTTCGACGACACCGCGCGGCGGCGCAAGGCCATCCTCAAGGCGCTGGCCCGCCACACCCGGCGCGACAACATCTGCTTCGACGGCCACGCCCGTGTCTCCCACGTCACCGACGCCACCGACTGGCGGGTCGAATACCCCTTCCTGGTGCTCTACCCCGACACCGAGGAAGAGATGGCGCCGCTGGTGCGCGAGTGCATCGCGCTCGGCCTCACCATCATCCCGCGCGGCGGCGGCACCGGCTACACCGGCGGCGCCGTGCCGCTGGACGCCAGCTCGGTGGTGATCAACACCGAGAAGCTGCTCGCCATGAGCGCGGTCGAGCCCACCGTACTGGCCGGCGTAGACGGCCCGATGCCCGAGCCCTACCCCACCATCCGTACCGGCGCCGGCGTGGTCACCGAGCGCGTGTCGGAGGCGGCGGCGCTCGCCGGGCGCGTGTTCGCGGTCGACCCGACCTCGGCGAGCGCGTCCTGCATCGGCGGCAACATCGCGATGAACGCCGGCGGCAAGAAGGCCGTGCTGTGGGGCACGGCGCTCGACAACCTGGCGTGGTGGAAGATGGTCACGCCCGACGGCAACTGGCTGGAGGTCGAGCGCCTCGACCACAACTTCGGCAAGATCCACGAGCAGGAGACCGTCCGCTTCCGCCTGCGCCGCTTCGACGGCCTCACCAACGCCGCGCTCGGCGAGGAGATCCTCGCCATGCCGGGCGCGGCCTGCCGCAAGGTCGGCCTGGGCAAGGACGTCACCGACAAGTTCCTCGGCGGCGTACCGGGCGTGCAGAAGGAAGGCACCGACGGCCTCATCGTGGCCGCGCGCTGGGTGCTGCACAAGATGCCGCCGGTCGCGCGCACGGTGTGCCTGGAGTTCTTCGGCCAGGTGCGCGAGGCGGTGCCGGCGATCGTCGAGATCACCGACTTCTTCAAGCCGGGCGGCGCCGGCCACGCCGCGGGCGTGCAGCTCGCCGGCCTGGAGCACCTCGACGAGCGCTACGTGAAGGCGGTCGGCTACGCCACCAAGGCGCGCCGCCACGGCCGCCCGAAGATGGTGCTGATCGGCGACATCGTCGGCCACGACGAGGACGCGGTGATGAAGGCCGCCTCCGAGGTGGTGCGCATGACCAACGCGCGCGGCTCCGAAGGCTTCATCGCGGTCAGCCCCGAGCAGCGCAAGCGCTTCTGGCTCGAGCGCAGCCGCACCGCGGCGATCTCGCGCCACACCAACGCCTTCAAGATCAACGAGGACGTGGTCATCCCGCTGCCGCGCATGGGCGAATACTGCGACGGCATCGAGCGCATCAACATCGAGCTCTCGCTGCAGAACAAGATCGAGCTGTGCGACCGCCTCGCCGAGTTCCTGCAGGGCGAGCTGCCGCTCGACGTCAAGGACGAGGGCCTGGACCGCGAGGCGCTGATCTCCGACCACCGCGCCCAGGCGCTCGAGCAGGTCGCCGGCGTGCGCCGGCGCTGGCAGTGGCTGCTGGACAACCTCGAGCTCGCCCTCGCCGAGGCCGAGCCGCAGTTCGCCGCCTATGGCATCCAGGCCGGCGAGCTCTCCAACCGCGCCGCCAGCCCGACCCTGTTCCACCGCCTGCAGGACTACTCGATCCGGGTGTCGTGGAAGGAGGAGCTGCGCCCGCTGCTCGAGCAGACCTTCGACGGCGCGCTGTTCGCACGCATCCTCGTGCGCGTCGCCGAGATCCACCGCGAGGTGCTGCGCGGCCGCGTCTTCGTCGCCCTGCACATGCACGCCGGCGACGGCAACGTGCACACCAACCTGCCGGTCAACTCCGACCACTACGAGATGCTGCAGACCGCCAACAGTGCGGTCGATCGCATCATGGCGCTGGCGCGCAGCCTGGACGGCGTGATCTCGGGCGAGCACGGCATCGGCATCACCAAGCTCGACTATCTCACCGACGACGAGATGGCGAACTTCTGGGCCTACAAGGAAAAGGTCGACCCGGAAGGCCGCTTCAACCGCGGCAAGCTGATGCGCAAGGGGCCGGTGCGCGGCAACCTCGACAACGCCTACACCCCCAGCTTCAACCTGATGGGCCACGAGTCGCTCATCATGGAGCAGACCGACGTCGGCGACATCGCCCACGACATCAAGGACTGCCTGCGCTGCGGCAAGTGCAAGCCGGTGTGCTCCACCCACGTGCCGCGCGCCAACCTGCTGTACAGCCCGCGCAACAAGATCCTCAGCACCTCGCTGCTGATCGAGGCCTTCCTGTACGAGGAGCAGACCCGCCGCGGCGTGTCGCTCGCGCACTGGGCCGAGTTCGAGGACGTGGCCGACCACTGCACGATCTGCCACAAGTGCGAGAAGCCCTGTCCGGTGGACATCGACTTCGGCGACGTGTCGATCAAGATGCGCAACCTGCTGCGCAAGCAGGGCAAGAAGTCGTTCAACCCGGGCAAGGCCGCGGCGATGGCCTTCCTGACCATCAAGGACCCGACCACGATCAAGGCCATCCGCACCGGCATGATCGACTGGGGCTACAAGGCGCAGCGCTTCGCCCACGACCTGGGCAAGAAGTTCGGCCTCATCCAGCCGCAGGTGAAGGCGCCGCCGGCCACGCTCGGCAAGGCGCCGATCAAGGCGCAGGTGATCCACTTCATCAACAAGCCCATGCCGGGCAATCTGCCCAAGCGCACCAGCCGCGCGCTGCTCGACATCGAGGACGACAAGGTCATCCCGGTGATCCGCGACCCGCAGAAGGCCAACGGCGACGCCGAGGCGGTGTTCTACTTCCCCGGCTGCGGCTCGGAGCGCCTGTTCAGCCAGGTCGGCCTGGCCACCCAGGCCATGCTCTACCACGTCGGCGCGCAGACCGTGCTGCCGCCGGGCTACCTGTGCTGCGGCTACCCGCAGACCGCCGCCGGCGAGGAGGACAAGGGCCAGAAGATCACCACCGACAACCGCGTGCTCTTCCACCGCGTCGCCAACACGCTCAACTACCTCGACATCAAGACGGTGATCGTGTCCTGCGGCACCTGCATGGACCAACTGCAGAAATACGAATTCGAGAAGATCTTCCCCGGCTGCCGCCTGCTCGACATCCACGAGTACCTGATGGAGAAGGGCGTCAGGCTCGAGGGCGTCGGCGGCGTGAAGTACATGTACCACGAGCCCTGCCACACGCCGATGAAGCAGTACCAGGGCATCAAGGTGGCCAACGAGCTGATGGGCACGCGCGTCGACCTGTCCGACCGCTGCTGCGGCGAGTCCGGCACGCTGGCGGTGGCGCGCCCCGACATCTCCACCCAGGTGCGCTTCCGCAAGCAGGAGGAGATCGAGAAGGGCGCGGCGAAGCTGCGCGAGGGCGACCCGAACGCGAAGATCAAGATGCTGACCTCCTGCCCGAGCTGCCTGCAGGGCATGCACCGCTACGCCGACGACGCAGGCGGCATCGAGCCCGACTACATCGTGGTCGAGCTGGCCAGGCACCTGCTGGGCGAGAGCTGGCTGCCGGACTATGTGGCGAAGGCGAACAGCGGGGGGATCGAGCGGGTGTTGCTTTAATACCCGGCGCAGTCATCCGGGATTGCCGCGCGCCGAGGATGCGGAAACGCTGCCCTTTGCGCCTGCCGGCGCTCCTGCATGGGGCGGAGGCGCGATGGCCTGTGTAGGAGCGCCGGCAGGCGCGAAAACGGCCGCTCCGATGGCGCCGCCCGACGATTGCCGGACCCCGGCGCTCTCGGCTTGCTCCGCGTCTACAGCGGACGGTCTTCCGCCGGCTCCGCCGGATGCATCCGCCGCCACAGCGCGGGGAGAGCCTCGGCGGCGCACATGCGCAGGCGGTGGTCGACGATGGCGCTCACCGTGGTGTCGCCCGGATTGATCTCGATCGTAGGCACGCCCTGGCGCGCCGCCCACAGCACCGGGCCGGCGATGTAGGGGAAGACACTGGTGGTGCCGATCGACACCACCGCGTCCATGCCCTGCGACAGCACGCTCTCCAGGCGCTCGATCGCAAGTTCGGGCAAGGCCTCGCCGAACAGCACCACGTCCGGGCGCAGGATGCCGCCACAGCGCGGGCATTCGGGCGGGATGGAGAGGCCGGCGTAGTCCTCCACCCGGCGCCCCTGCCGGCAGGACATGCAGTGCAGGCGATGCACGGTGCCGTGGATCTCGATCACGTTGCGCGAACCGGCGGCGCGGTGCAGGCCGTCGACGTTCTGGGTGAGCACGCACACCAGCGCCTTCTCCTGCTCGAGCGCGGCGATCAGGCGGTGCGCGGCGTTGGGCTGCGCGCCGCGGCAGCTCGACTCGATCTGGGCGATGTAGCGCCAGGCGATCTCGGGCCGGGTCGCCATCATCTCCCCCGACAAGGCCTCCTCGATGGTGAGCCCCTCGTCGGTGAGGCGGTCGTGGTAGAGGCCGCCAATGCCGCGGTAGGTGGGCAGGCCGGAATCGACCGAGATGCCGGCACCGGTGACGAAGAGGATGCGCTGCGCGCACGCGAGGACGTCCGCCACCGCCGCCAGGGTCTTGTCCACGCTCATGCCGGCTCCACCTCCACGAGGCAGTCGTAGAAGGTCGGGCCGCCGCCCATGTCGGTGGGGCGCGCGGCGATGACGGCGTTGGCGTTGTGGCCGCCTTCGCACAGCTTGGGCCACCACACCGAGGGGCTGCACACCACGCCGGGGCGCACGTCGGTCGTCACCACCGCGTGCGCGACGAAGTGGCCGCGGTCGTTGCGGATGCGCAGCCGCACGCCGTCCACGATGCCGCGCGCGGCGGCGTCCCCGGGGTGGATCTCGAGCTTGGGCCCGCCCTCGTCGGCGAGGAAGCGCGCCTGGTTGGCGAAGGTGGAGTTGAGGAAGTTGCGTGCCGGCGGGGTGATCAGCGCGAGCGGATAGCGCGCGGCCAGGGCCGGATTGCTCGGCACCGACTCGGCGGGCGGATGCCAGGCCGGCAAGGGATCGAGGCCCTCGCGCGCGAGCGCGGCGGAGAAGAACTCGCACTTGCCCGAGGGCGTGCGGAAGCCGCCGTCGGCGAAGGGCGCATACCCCGCGGGCAGCGCGAGCCGCGCCCAGCCCTGCGTCCGCAGGCCCTCGGCGAGGCCCG
>NZ_AMXF01000218.1 GCF_000310225.1 Thauera phenylacetica B4P | reverse complement strand
CCCCGGGCGGCGCCGGGCGCTTCCCGCGGGGCGCGCGGGCGTGCGCATCCGGGCGAGCCTGCGCACGCGGGCGGTGCGGCGATCACACGAAGCCATCGTCCCCACCCTTGCCGCCGAGCATGACCTGGCCTTCCTCGGCCAGGCGGCGCACCGTCTTGAGGATCTCCTTCTGCTCGGCCTCGACCTCGGACAGCCGCACCGGGCCGCGCGCCTCGAGGTCCTCGCGCAGCATCTCGGCGGCGCGCGAGGACATGTTCTTGAAGACCTTCTCGCGCAGCTCGGGCGGCGCGCCCTTGAGCGCGATGATCAGCGAGTCGGACTGCACCTCGCGCAGGATGCTCTGGATGCCGCGGTCGTCGATGTCGAGCAGGTTCTCGAACACGAACATCTCGTCGAGGATCTTCTGCGCCAGCTCCGGATCGTATTCGCGCACGTTGTCGATGACCGCGGTCTCGGCGCTCGAGCCGACGAAGTTGAGGATCTCGGCGGCGTGGCGGACCCCGCCCATCGCCGCCTTCTTGACCGTGGTGGCGCCCGAGAGCATGCGGGTGAGGGCGTCGTTGAGTTCCTTCAGCGCGGTCGGCTGCACGCCGTCGAGCGTGGCGATGCGCAGCACCACGTCGTTGCGCAGGCGCTCGTCGAAGTTCTTGAGGATCTCGCCGGCCTGGTCGTACTCGAGGTGCACCAGGATGGTGGCGATGATCTGCGGATGTTCGCCCTTGATGAGGTCGGCGGCGGTGGCCGCGTCCATCCACTTCAGGCTCTCGATGCCGGCGGTCTCCGAGCCGCTCAGCATGCGCGACAGCAGCTGGTTGGCGCGGTCGTCGCCGAGCGCCTTGGTCAGCATCTCGCGCAGCTGGTCGTCGTCGGACTGGATCATCGAGCCCTTGCCGAAGTGCTCGTTCACCTCGATCAGCACCGGCTCCACGGTCTCGCGCGACTGCGGCGCCATCGAGGCCATCCTCATGGTCAGCTTCTGCACCTCGCGCGGACCGAGCTGGCGCAGCACGCCGGCAGCGGCGTCGGGGCCGAGCGTCATCAGCAGCAGCGCCGCCTTCTCCAGGCCTTCCTCGGGTGTCGTCACTTGCGCGCCTCCTCGTTCATGCCCATCCAGTCCTTGATCAGGTTGGCGACCATCCTGGGATCGTTGCGTGCCAGCGTGCGGGCGCGCTCGAGGCGCTGCTCGAAGGTCTCGGTCTCTTCGCCCTCGCCGGCCTCGCCGGACAGGGTGACGCGCACGCCTTCCTCGCCTTCCTCGGCCTCTTCACCTTCCTCGCCCGCGGCGGCGGCCTTCTTGTCTTCCTTGCGCTTGGGCGGCACCACGGTGCGCAGCAGCGGGCGGATCACGCCGAAGTAGGCGAACAGGATCGCGACCAGCGCCAGCAGCCAGTTGAGGCCTTCCTTGCCGAGCTCGATGATCTCGGGGTCCTTCCAGGGCGGCGGCGCGACCCCGCTGCCGTCGTCGGCGAAGGCGCCGCTGGCGACGTTGATCGTGTCGCCGCGGTCGGCGTTGTAGCCCACCGCCTCGCGCACCAGGTTGGTGATGCGGGCGATCTCCTCGTCGGGCAGCGGCACGTTGGTGGGCGTGCCGTCGGGGCCGGGGAGGGTGCGGTTATTCACCACCACCGCCACCGACAGGCGCTTGATCTGGCCCACGGCCTGCTTGACGTGCTGGATGTTGCGGTCGAGCTCGTAGTTGAGCACCGCGCTGCGGTTGCCGCTCGCCAGGCCCTGCGCGCCCGCGCCAGCGCCGGCCACTTGCGGGTTGGTGATCGGCGCGGTCGCCGGCACCGGCGGCTGGTTGGTGAGCGCGCCCGGCACGCCCTGCGCGCCCG
The DNA here is from genome assembly GCF_000310225.1 of Thauera phenylacetica B4P. GTDB lineage: Bacteria > Pseudomonadota > Gammaproteobacteria > Burkholderiales > Rhodocyclaceae > Thauera > Thauera phenylacetica. The sequence goes on along the minus strand of NZ_AMXF01000218.1, from coordinate 4,938 downwards.
GCTGCGGGTTGAAGGCCTCGCTGGTCTGCTGGCTGCGGATGGCCTGGTCGGGCGTGGGGTTGGGCTTGTAGGTCTCGGCGGTCTGCTCGACCTGGTTGAAGTCGACATCGGCCGCCACCTGGGCGCCGTAGTTCCCCTTGCCCACCAGGGGCGCGAGGATCTTGTCGATGCGCTCGATGAAGCCCTGCTCGAGCAGGCGGACGTACTCGAGCTGGGTGGCGTTGAGCCCGGCGCGCAGCAGCGGGTCGGCCTGCTCGGTGAGCAGCTTGCCGTTCTGGTCGACGATCTTCACGCCCTCGGCGTGCATGCGCGGCACGCTCGACGACACCAGGTGCACGATGCCGGCGACCTGGTCGGGCGACAGGATGCGGCCGCCGCGCAGGTTCACCATCACCGAGGCGGTGGGGCGCTGGTCGTCGCGCAGGAAGGCGGTCTGCTTGGGCATCGCCAGGTGCACCCGGGCGCTCGCCACCGCGTCGATCGCCTGCACGGTGCGGGTGAGCTCGCCTTCGAGCGCGCGCTGGTAGTTCACCTGCTCGTTGAACTGCGAGATGCCGAGCTTCTGCCCGTCCATGAGCTCGAAGCCGGCGAGGCTGCCCTTGGGCAGGCCGTCGGCCGCCAGGCTCAGCCGGGTCTCGTGCACCCGCGCCTGCGGCACCAGGATGGCGTGGCCGGTGGGCGACATGCGGTAGGGGATGTTGCGCTGCTGCAGCTCGGCGATGATCTGCCCGCCGTCGCGCTCGTCGAGGTTGGAGAACAGCACCGCGTACTCCGGCGCGCGGTTCCACAGCAGCGTGCCGGCCACCAGCGCGATCGCCAGCGCGACCGCGACCGCGCCGGCGATCTTCTGCCGGGTGTTCAGCGCGGCGAGGTTCTGCAGCGCCTGCTGCATGCGCGTCGCGGCCTGCGCATCGGCGGGGGCGGCGCCTGGGGGCAGGTCGGCGGTGTTTTCTGCTGCGGCCATGATGGCGGTCCTGTTGCATACGCTTTGGCGGATGGCGGCATTGTGCGTCCGCGCGTGCAAGCCCCATGGCGTGAAAAGCGGCATTTTTTGCCGCCTGTTTGCCGGCTACCATGGCGGCCTGTGCCTTTAGAGTGCATCCCGTGAAAACGGATCCGGACCTTCCCATGCAGGCCGCAGTCGCCACCCAGGATCAAGCAGGGACCATGCCCGCGGGGTCGGCGGGCGATGCCGGCGGGGCGGCGCCCGTGCTCGACGCCGCCCAGCTCGCCGAGGCTTTCGCGCTCTTCAGCCGCGCCTCCGAGGAACTCTCGACCGCCTACGCCGCGCTGCAGGCCCAGGTCGGCCAGCTCAGCGAGCGCCTCTCGGTGCTGATGGGCGCGCTGCCCGCCGGGGTGCTGGTGGTCGATCGCGCGGGCAGCGTGGTGCAGGCCAACCGCGCCGCCGAAGGCTTGTTCGGCGGCGGGCTCGCCGGGATGGCGTGGGCGGCGCTCGCCGCGCGCCTGGAGGACAGCGGCACCCCGGGTGAATTCGTGCTGCGCCGCGGCCCCGCCGCGGTCGATGGCGAGCCGCGCCGGCTGGCGCTGTCCGAGTCCGAGCTCGACTCGGGCGCCGAGCGCATCCTGCTGGTGCACGATGTCACCGACACCCACCGCATGCGCCTTACCGCCGAGCGCAACGAGCGCCTCGCGGCCATGGGCGAGATGGTCGCCGGGCTCGCCCACCAGCTGCGCACGCCGCTCGCCGCCGCGCTCCTCTACACCGGCAACCTGCGCCAGCCCGAGCTCGACCCGGCGCAGCGCACCATGGTGGCCGACCGCGCGCTCGAGCGCCTGCGCTACCTCGAGCGCCTGATCCGCGACATGCTGCTGTTCGCCCGCGGCGACAGCGCCGGGCGGCAGCGCTTCGCGGTGTGCGAGCTGCTCGCCGAGCTCGCGCACACGCTCGAGCCGGTGGCGCGCGCGCGCCAGGTGAGGTTCACCGCCGACTGCGCCTGCGGCGCGGCCGAGCTGGTCGGTGACCGCAAGGCGCTCGGCGGCGCGCTCACCAACCTGCTCGAGAACGGCATCCAGGCCTGCGAGGCGGGCGGCACGTTGCGCTGCGAGGCGGCGCTGGTGGCCGCCGCCGACGCCGGCATCGTCGCGCCCGCGGTGCGCTTCAGCGTGCGCGACAGCGGGCGCGGCATCGCCCCCGAGCTGCAGGAGCGCCTCTTCGAGCCCTTCTTCACCACCCGCGCCGAAGGCACCGGGCTGGGTCTGGCGATCGCCCGCGGCGTCGCCCGCGCCCACGGCGGCGATATCACCTTGCGCTCCACGCCCGGGCACGGCGCGGAATTCACCCTGGTCGTACCCCTGGCGGCGGCGTCCAACGGCGCACAAGAGAACCCATGATCGAGACCCTCAACATCCTCGTCGTAGAGGACGATGCCGCGCTGCGCGAGGCCGTCTGCTTCACGCTGGAAATGGCGCACCACCGCGTCACCGGCGTCGATGGCGGCCCGGCGGCGCTGGAAGCGATCGAGCGCGAGCACTTCAACCTGGTCGTCACCGACCTGCGCATGCAGCCCATGGACGGCCTGCAGGTGCTCAACGAGGTGCGCGCGCGCCGACCGCAGCTGCCGGTGCTGCTGATGACCGCCTACGGTGATGTCGACAAGGCGGTGGCGGCGATGCGCGGCGGCGCCTGCGACTTCCTGATGAAGCCCTTCGAGCCCGAGGTGCTGCTCGAGAGCGTGCGCCGTTACGCCGCGGTGCAGCCGGCGGGCGAGGACACCATCGCCGAGGACCCCCACACCCGCAACCTGCTCGCGCTCGCCGCGCGCGTGGCCGAATCCGACGCCACGGTGATGCTGTCGGGCGAGTCCGGCACCGGCAAGGAGGTCTTCGCGCGCTACCTCCACCAGCACTCGCCGCGCGCCAGGGGCCCCTTCATCGCGATCAACTGCGCGGCCATCCCCGAGAACCTGCTCGAGGCCACGCTGTTCGGCTACGAGAAGGGCGCCTTCACCGGCGCGCAGGCGGCGCAGCCGGGCAAGTTCGAGCAGGCCCAGGGCGGCACCATCCTGCTCGACGAGATCTCCGAGATGCCGCTCGGCCTGCAGGCCAAGCTGCTGCGCGTGCTGCAGGAGCGCGAGGTCGAGCGCGTGGGCGGCAAGAAGCCGGTGGCGCTGGATATCCGCGTGCTGGCGACGAGCAACCGCGACATGCTGCGTGAGGTCGCCGCCGGGCGCTTCCGCGAGGACCTGTATTACCGCCTCAACGTGTTTCCGATCGCCATCCCCGCGCTGCGCGAGCGCCGCGGCGACATCGTGCCGCTGGCGCGCCACTTCCTCGCCCGCCACGCCGCCCGCCAGCAGCGCCAGGTGCGCTTCTCGCCCGCCGCCGAGGCGCTGCTGCCGCAGTACGCCTGGCCGGGCAACGTTCGCGAGTTGGAAAACACGATGCACCGCGTGCTGATCCTGACCCAGGGCGACGAGGTCGGCGCCGAGACGATCCGCCTGTGCCTGCCGCAATGGAGGCTGGAGGCGGCAAATCCTGCCGGCGGAGTGGCAGGGATTGCCGGTCTTGCCGGGCAGGCGGGGGAGGTCGGGGCCGTGCAGGCGGGCGGCGGGCAGGCCGGCGCGGTGGGCTACGGCGGTTCGGCGGGGGCGTTTGCCGGGGTGCAGGCGTCTTCCACGGCGTTCCCGCCCGCCGGGCCCGGCGCGCCCGCTCCGGCTCCCGAGCGCCCGGCCAACATGAAGGACCTCGAGCGAGAACACATCCTCGCCACGCTGCGCGCGTTCGGCGGCTCGCGCAAGAAGACCGTGGAAAAGCTCGGCATCTCCGAGCGCACGCTGCGCTACAAGCTGCAGCAATACCGCGACGAAGGGCACGACGTCTGAGGGGCTGTGTTCGCGCCTGCCGGCGCTCCTACATGAACGGCACGTGGCTCGCCTCTTGCGGGAGCGCTGTGGGGTGGGGATGCGGGGGGTTAAATCTGCGCGGATGCCTCGGTGGAACGGCTGCATTCGCGCCTGCCGGCGCTCCTACATGGAGCATCGTGTCTCGGTGGCTCTGCTTACACCGGCATGTTCATGATGTCCTGATACGCGGTGACCAGGCGGTTGCGGACCTGGACCATCTGCTGGAAGGACGTGCTGGCCTTTTGCAGGTTGACCATCACGTCCTGCAGATTGACGTTGGGGTCGCCGGCGGAAAAGTTCTGCGCCATCGCACGCGCCTCGCCCTGGGCGGCGCTGACGTCCTTCAAGGCGGTGTTGAGCACGTCGGCGAAGTTGACACCCCCCGCAGGCGCGTCGGCGGCGGGCGCAGCCTTGCCTTGTGCGGCCTGCGATACCGAGCGCAGCTCGCTCAGCATCTGGTCGATTCCACGGGTGTCCATAGCGTATTCCCCCGAATTCAGGGTGGTCGGTGACGTCAGTGTAGCAGAGCAAGTCGCGTGCCAGCACCGTCTTCGCGGCTGCCGCCGCTCCTACAGGGGGGCGAGGCGCGGTGTTTCATGCAGGAGCGCCGGCAGGCGCGAATGTGGCGGTGCGGCGGCGCCGGCGCGGATTACGGGCGCCGTCTTCGCGGCTGCCGCCGCTCCTACAGGAGGCCGAGGCGCGATGTTTCATGTAGGAGCGCCGGCAGGCGCGAATGTGGCGGTGCGGCGGCGCCGGCGCGGATTACGGGCGCCGTCTTCGCGGCTGCCGCCGCTCTTACAGGAGGCCGAGGCGCGATGTTTCATGTAGGAGCGCCGGCAGGCGCGAATGTGGCGGTGCGGCGGCGCTGGCACGAATTCCGGGCGCCGTCTTCGCGGCTGCCGCCGCTCCTACAGGAGGCCGAGGCGCGGTGTTTCATGTAGGAGCGCCGGCAGGCGCGAAAGCGGCGCGCGCCCACCCGACGCGCATCCCTTTCCCCGTGGCCCCTTCGCGCCTGCCGGCGCTCCTACAGAAACCGGTGCGGGTCGGGGGCTTCTGTAGGAGCGCCGGCAGGCGC
>NZ_AMXF01000217.1 GCF_000310225.1 Thauera phenylacetica B4P | reverse complement strand
GCATTACTCACCCGTTCGCCACTCGCCGGCAGGCCGAAGCCCCCGCTGCCGTTCGACTTGCATGTGTAAAGCATGCCGCCAGCGCTCAATCTGAGCCAGGATCAAACTCTTAAGTTCAATCCAGCAAAGTACTCAAATAACTGACTTTCATCAGCATGAGCACCAACCATTGCGATACTTCCGCGACCGAAGTCGCCGACCGCAACAACCAAGCACCCACACTTATCGGTTGTCCAAGTTTTTAAAGAATCGCTGCGTTGCCGCAGCGAAGAAGCGAGATTATGTAGAACCTACATCACCCTGTCAAGCATTTCGCAGATCTTTTTTCGCGCCGCCCCGGCAAACACCCGAACGACCCGACCCCGAAACACCCCACCGCCTCCTCCCTCCCCGCACCGCTGCGCTTGCGTTCAAGCACCGCTGCGCTGGAAGAGGTGCGCATTATAGACACCCGAACCCGACGGTCAAGCACAAAAAACAGCAAAAATACTGATGAACCCATGCAGGGCGCCGCCGCGCCCGTTCGCGCCTGCCGGCGCTCCTGCAGGAACGGCTGCAAAGTTGGCGCGCCGGTGGGCGGTTTTGCGGCGGGCGGGCATCGATTCCTCCAAGGCTGGCACGCTGCGGGCATCGAACCCGGCGGCGCCCACCGAGGAACTCACAGCACCTGGAACACCTGCAGTTGATAGCCGGCTTCACGCCGCAGGACACCCAGCGAGCGTAACTTGCAGACCGTCCCGGACGTCTTCACGAAGACCGGCTCGGCAAGCGGGGGCGCGTTCGCAGGCATCAGAATGCGCAGGGCCTCGCCCTTGGCCGGGACGTCGCACAGGATGCTGTCGATGCTGTTGCGGCCATCATCGACCACCCCGAGCGAGGGCGATCGTGCGAGCAGTTCGATGCCCAGGCCGGCATGCGTCGCCCACATGCGCAGCCGGCGCACGATGCCGAGTTGCCAGCCCTCTCCATCCACGAAATGAATGCCAAGGAGCTCGCCGATATCGGGCCAGGCCCGCGTCGGATCGCTGTTGGCGACGATCTGCAGGCCGCTGCGACTGAAGTCGACCACTCTCCAGTTCCGCGGCACCGGAAGCGGCTGGCCACCGATGACCGCGGCGCAGGCGTGCAGCCCACGCGCGATGTCCGCGCTGGCGTCCTGCAGGTATCGGCGGCGCGTGCGCACGGGTGGCGCCTTCGACCACTGCATGCGCAGGTATTCCACGGCGGCGCGCGCGTGCTCGAGCGGGAGACGGCCGAAGGGTGCGGGCACGATCGAGCGCGCGAGCTGCCGCGAGAACTCGGCCAGCAACTCCCCCGCAGCCCAGGGAGCGAAGCGCCACTCGCCCTCCCGATGCTTGCCCATCTGGCGGACCGGGATGGTACCCTCCTCAGGGATCACCACATATTGAGGCACGTCGGCAGCACGGCGATCGAGCGACAGGAAGGGCAGGCAGATGTCCACGACGTGGCCGAGCGCGATCCCCATCTCGAGCTCGACCTGGTCGAGATTGATGCTGTAGTGCGCGACCGCGCGCAGATACTCGCGGCCGATGTTGTGGACGTCGCCACCGACTACGTTATCGCGCGCCTCCGTCGATGCGGCGAAGAGCTGGCCGATGCGCGCCCACAGCACGTCGTCGGGGCCGAAGCGATCGCAAGCGGACCATTTCAAGGCCTCGACCACGCCGCTTGCCAGCCGCAGGCGGGTCTCCTCCGAGCCGGCCACCGAGTTCGACGGAGACAGGCACCAATAGCCGTCGCACACCGCCATCCAGGCGTCACGCACTCCCGCCAGCCAGCGCACCCACCATGCGTGGTCATGCGCCGAAGCGGGCTCACCCAGGGCACGCACGCCGATCGGCGCGGAGCGCTCCACCGCCTCGCGCAAGGCATCGTCGAAACTGGAGACCACGTGAAGTCCGGCGACTTCGGTCTTGGAACTGCCCGGCTTGTACAAGGCCCGCAAGGTCGCCGTCGCCGCCTCGAGCCCCACAACCGGATTCCCGCCTCCGGCGAGCACGCCGGCGGGAGTGTAGTCGAGCGTTCTGGGCTGATCCAAAGGCCATTCTCCGCGCAAGCCGCGCCCGAGCTTCCCAGGATGGGAAAATCGCTGGAGCGCGCGACGTTTGACCACATTCTGAACCAGCGCGGAAGGCGGTGTCCACCGCCTGTCCGCCATGACGAATGCGACATCGGGCGCCGCCGGCCCGATCACAGCGCAGACTGCCCGCCCGCACAGTAGAATCACGCCTTTTTACCGGGAGCGAGCATGCGACAGTACCTCGACCTGATGCGCCATGTGCTCGAGCACGGCGACCCCAAGACCGACCGCACCGGCACCGGCACCCTGTCGGTGTTCGGCTGGCAGATGCGCTTCCGCCTGCAGGACGGCTTCCCGCTCCTCACCACCAAGAAGCTGCATACGCGCTCGATCATCCACGAGCTGCTGTGGTTCCTGCAGGGCGACACCAACATCCGCTACCTGAAGGACAACGGCGTGTCGATCTGGGACGAGTGGGCGGACGCCGACGGCGAGCTCGGCCCGGTGTACGGCAAGCAATGGCGGCGCTGGGAGACCGCGGACGGACGCACGGTCGACCAGCTCGCGCGCGTGGTCGAGAGCCTCCGCCGCAACCCGGATTCGCGCCGCCACCTCGTTTCGGCGTGGAATCCAGGCGAGGTCGACGCCATGGCCCTGCCGCCCTGCCACGCCCTGTTCCAGTTCTACGTCGCGGGCGGTCGCCTGTCGTGCCAGCTCTACCAGCGCAGCGCGGACATCTTCCTCGGCGTGCCCTTCAACATCGCCTCCTATGCCCTGCTGACCCACATGGTCGCGCAGGTCTGCGAGCTCGAGCCGGGCGACTTCGTGTGGACCGGCGGCGACTGCCACCTGTACAGCAACCATCTGGAGCAGGCGCGCGAACAACTGGGGCGCGACCCGCGCCCCCTGCCGACGCTGCGCCTGAACCCGGCCGTGCGCGAGCTCTTCGGCTTCCGCTTCGAGGACATCGCGCTCGAGGGCTACGACCCGCACCCCCACATCAAGGCGCCGGTGGCGGTATGAAGAGGCTCGAGATCGTCCTCATCGCCGCGGTCGCGCGCAACGGCACCATCGGCCGCGACAACGAGCTGCCCTGGCGGCTCAAGGCCGACCTGCAGCATTTCCGCGCGCTCACCCTCGGGCACCCGATCCTGATGGGGCGCAAGACCTGGGAGTCGCTCGGCCGCCCGCTGCCCGGACGGCGCAACCTCGTGGTGAGCCGCGACCCCGGGTTCCGTGCCGAAGGCGCCGAATGCTTCGCCGATCCCGCGGCCGCGATCGCCGCGGCCGGCGAGGCGCCGACGCTGTTCGTGATCGGCGGCGCCCAGCTGTACGCCCAGCTGCTCCCCCGCGCCGACCGCCTCGAGCTCACCGAGGTGCACGCCGACGTCGACGGCGACGCGCACTTCCCCGCCTTCGATCCGGCGCAGTTCATCGAGGAGCGCCGCGAGGCGCACCACGCCGACGCCGACCACGCGTTCGCCTTCGACTTCGTGCGCTACCGCCGGCGCTGAGCGCGGCCACGGCATCGCCCCCGAGCACCGCATGAAACGACGAGGGCCGCATCCCGCGGCCCTCGTCGTTTCACCCACCCCCGCTGCGCACGAGACTCAGCCCTTCACGCAATCCACGTGATAGCGGCCGTCCTCGCCCTTGACCAGGCCGTGGATGTCGGTCTCGAAGCCGGGGAAGCGGGCGTTGAAGTCACGCGCGAACTTCAGGTAGCGCACGATCGTCGCGTTGAAGCGCTCGCCCGGGATCAGCAGCGGGATGCCCGGCGGATAGGGCGTGACCAGCATCGCGGTGACGCGACCCTCGAGCTCCTCGATCAGCACGCGCTCGATCTCACGGTGCGCCATGCGCGCGAAAGCGTCCGCCGGCTTCATCGCCGGGACCATGTCCGACAGGTACATCTCGGTGGTCAGGCGGGCAACGTCGTTGGCCTTGTAGAAGCTGTGGATCTGGTCGCACAGGTCCTTCAGGCCGACGCGCTCGTAGCGCGGGTGCTTGGCGATGAACTCGGGCATCACCCGCCACAGCGGCTGGTTACGGTCGTAGTCGTCCTTGAACTGCTGCAGCTCGGTCACCATCGTGTTCCAGCGGCCCTTGGTGATGCCGATGGTGAACATGATGAAGAAGGAGTACAAGCCGGTCTTCTCGACGATGATCCCGTGCTCGGCCAGGTACTTGGTGACGATCGCCGCCGGGATGCCGGTGTGTTCGGCGAAGTCGCCGTCCATGTTGAGGCCCGGGGTGATGATCGTGGCCTTGATCGGATCGAGGATGTTGAAGCCCTCGGCCAGGTTGCCGAAGCCGTGCCAGCCCTCACCCGCCTTCAGCGTCCAGTCGTCGCGGGTGCCGATCCCCTCTTCAGCCAGGAACTCGGGCCCCCACACCTGGAACCACCAGTCGTCGTCGCCGAATTCGGCGTCGACCTTGCGCATCGCGCGGCGGAACTCGACCGCCTCGGACAGCGACTCGTTGACCAGCGCGGTGCCGCCCGGCGCCTCCATCATCGCCGCCGCCACGTCGCAGGACGCGATGATCGCGTACTGCGGCGAGGTCGAGGTGTGCATCAGGTAGGCCTCGTTGAAGATGTCGCGGTCGAGCCTGCGGGTCTGCGAGTCCTGCACGAGGATCTGCGAGGCCTGGCTGAGGCCGGCGAGCAGCTTGTGGGTGGACTGGGTCGCGAAGACCATGGACTCGCGGCAGCGCGGGCGGTCGGCGCCGATCGCGTGGTAGTCGCCGTAGAAATCGTGGAAGGCGGCGTGCGGCAGCCAGGCCTCGTCGAAGTGCAGGGTATCGATCTGGCCGTCGAGCAGGTCCTTGATGGCCTCGACGTTGTACACCACGCCGTCGTAGGTCGACTGGGTGATGGTGAGGATGCGCGGCTTCTTGTTCCTGGCCTCGCGCGCGAAGGGGTTGGCCTCGATCTTCTTCCGGATGTTCTCGATCGAGAATTCCTCCAGCGGGATCGGGCCGATGATCCCGTAGTGGTTGCGCGTCGGCGTCAGGAACACCGGCACCGCGCCGGTCATGATGATCGAGTGCAGGATGGACTTGTGGCAGTTGCGGTCGACGACGACGATGTCGCCGGGCGCCACCGTGGTGTGCCACACCATCTTGTTCGAGGTCGAGGTGCCGTTGGTGACGAAGTACAGGTGGTCGCAGTTGAAGATGCGCGCCGCGTTGCGCTCCGAGGCCGCCACCGGGCCGGTGTGGTCGAGCAGCTGGCCGAGCTCGTCGACCGCGTTGCACACGTCCGCGCGCAGCATGTTCTCGCCGAAGAACTGGTGGAACATCTGCCCCACCGGGCTCTTCAGGAAGGCGACCCCGCCCGAGTGCCCCGGGCAGTGCCACGAGTACGAGCTGTCGGCCGCGTAGTGCACCAGCGCACGGAAGAAGGGCGGCGCCAGCGAATCGAGGTAGTTCTTCGCCTCGCGCACCACGTAGCGCGCGATGAACTCCGGCGTGTCCTCGAACATGTGGATGAAGCCGTGCATCTCGCGCAGCACGTCGTTGGGGATGTGGCGCGTGGTGCGCGTCTCGCCGTGCAGGAAGATCGGGATGTCGGCGTTGCGGAAGCGGATCTCCACGACGAAGGCGCGCAGGTCGGCGATGGCCTTGGCCGAGGCCTCGGGCGAGGAGAACTCCTCGTCGTCGATCGACAGGATGAAGGTCGAGCCGCGGCTCTGCTGCTGCGCGAAGGAGGTCAGGTCGCCGTAGCTGGTGACGCCGAGCACCTCCATGCCCTCCTCCTCGATCGCCTTGGCGAGCGCGCGGATCCCCAGTCCCGAGGTGTTCTCCGAGCGGAAGTCCTCGTCGATGATGATGATGGGGAAGTGGAATCTCATCCTGGTCGTCTCCAGCGGGTCCTTGCGGGCCGGGTAAAACCGGCAGTGTACTCCGAAGATTGCCCGCGCGTTACCGAAAGTGGTTCAAGAAAGCACAAGGGGCCGTCAGGCGGCCCCGTGGAAGAAGTCGTGCGAAGCGAAGGCGCTCAGATCTTCGGCAGGGTGACGCCGGTCTGGCCGAGGTACTTGCCGCCGCGGTCCCTGTACGAGGTCTCGCACACCTCGTCCGACTCGAAGAACAGCATCTGCGCCACGCCTTCGTTGGCGTAGATCTTGGCCGGCAGCGGCGTGGTGTTGGAGAACTCCAGGGTCACGTGGCCCTCCCACTCGGGCTCGAGCGGGGTGACGTTCACGATGATGCCGCAGCGCGCATAGGTGCTCTTGCCCAGACACACGGTCAGCACGCTGCGCGGGATGCGGAAGTACTCGACCGTGCGCGCCAGCGCGAAGGAGTTCGGCGGGATGATGCACACGTCGCCCGTGAAGTCGACGAAGTTGCGCGCGTCGAAGTCCTTGGGGTCGACGATCGTCGAGTTGATGTTGGTGAAGATCTTGAATTCGTTCGCCACGCGCACGTCGTAGCCGTAGCTCGAGGTGCCGTAGGACACGATGCGGCCGGTGTCGTTGGTGCGCACCAGGTCCGGCGCGAAGGGCTCGATCATGCGGGCCTGTTCGGCCATGCGGCGGATCCACTTGTCGGACTTGATGGACATGGGCGCGTCTTCCGGCGGGTTGCGGTGCGGGCGGCGGAGGCCGCCCTTGAAAAGCCGCGTAGTGTAAGGCAGGCAGGCTGCGGGCGAAAGGCGCAAAGCGAACGGGGAGCGAACCGAGAACGAACGCAACGCGGCCCGAGCGCGCGAGCCAGGCCGCTGCCGCGCGCGCCCGCCGCAGCG
>NZ_AMXF01000216.1 GCF_000310225.1 Thauera phenylacetica B4P | reverse complement strand
GCACGGCGGGCGAATCTTCTGAACTGGCGGCCAGCTTCGCCGCACCCAGCGCGGTGTCGATCGCCAGCCGGCGCGCGCCCGCCTCGTCGAAACCGAGGCTGCGCCCCGCCGCCTCGAGCGCCTCGATGAAGTGGAACACGTAGGCCGGCCCGCTGCCCGAGATCGCGGTCACCGCATCCATCTGCGCCTCGGCGTCGGCCCACACCGTGCTGCCGACTGCGGCGAGGATGCGCTCGGCGGCCGCGCGTCCGGCGGCGTCCACCGAGGGGTCGGCATACAGACCGGTGACGCCGGCGCCGATCAGCGCCGGGGTGTTGGGCATGCAGCGCACCAAGCGGGTGTAAGGCGCATCGGGCGCACCGAGCCAGCGCCCGAGGTCGGCCAGGCGCAGGCCGGCGGCGATGCTGATGACGAGTTGGCCGGCGAGCTGCCCGGCGAGCGGCGCGAGCGCGGCCTTCATCTGCTGCGGCTTCACCGCCAGCACGAGCACGTCGCAGGCGAGCGCGACCGCATCGAAGCCCGCCACCGCGCGCACGCCGAAGCGGCCCTCGAGCGCGGCACGCGCCGCATCGCCGAGTTCGACGACCTGGATGTCGCCGGCCGCAAAGCCGCGTTCGATCATGCCGCCGATGAGGGCAGAGGCCATGTTGCCGCCGCCGAGAAAAGTGATCTTCATTAGGTGACCTGAATTCAAGAGCCGACGCACACGAGCGCGCGTCAGGCGGAGCCGGCCGAGACCGGGGTGGAAACGGGCTTGACGCGCTCGCCGAAGATCGCCGTGCCGACGCGCACGATGGTGGCGCCTTCGGCGATCGCCGGCTCGATGTCGTGCGACATGCCCATCGACAGCGTGTCGAGCGCCAGGCCGGCGGCGACGAGTTCATCACGCAGGCGGCGCAGCACGGCAAATCGCGCGCGCAGCAACGCGGTGTCTTCGGTGGGCTCGGGAATGCACATCAGCCCGCGCAGGCGCAGGCCCGGCAGGCCAGCAACCGCCTGCGCGAGCGCGGCCACCTCGTCGGGCGCCACGCCGCTCTTGCTGTCCTCGCCGCTGACGTTGACCTGGATGCAGACGTTCAGCGGCGGCAGATGCACGTCGCGCTGGGCCGACAGGCGCTCGGCGATCTTGAGGCGGTCGATGCCATGCACCCAGTCGAAGGCGTTCGCCACCGGGCGCGTCTTGTTGCTCTGCAACGGCCCGATGAAATGCCATTCTAGGCCGAGCGCGCGCAGCGCCTCGGCCTTGTCCACGCCTTCCTGCACGTAGTTCTCGCCGAAGGCGCGCTGCCCGGCGGCGGCGGCCTCGCGCACCGCCTCGGCGGGCCAGGTCTTGCTCACCGCGAGCAGCGTCACGTCGGCGGGGTCGCGCCCGGCACGTCGCGCCGCGGCGGCGATGCGGGCGCGCACCGCGTCGAGGCGCGCAGCGATCGTCGTCATGTTCCGTGGCCTATTTCCTGGGATTTCAGGGCGCCGAGAGTATAGCATCGCTCCATTGCCCACCCTGAGGCCCGGCCTGGGCCCCGCCCCGCAGGCGACCAGGCCGCCCATCGCGCCGGAATACCATGGACATCACCGAACTGCTCGCCTTCGCGGTCAAGAACAAGGCCTCCGACCTCCACCTCTCCGCCGGCCTGCCGCCGATGATCCGGGTGCATGGCGACGTGCGCCGGATCAACCTGCCGCCGCTCGAGCACAAGGAGGTGCACGCCATGGTGTACGACATCATGAACGACGCACAGCGCAAGCAGCTCGAGGAGACCTGGGAGTGCGACTTCTCCTTCGCGGTGCCCAACCTCGCGCGCTTCCGCGTCAACGCCTTCCAGCAGAACCGCGGCGCGGGCGCGGTGTTCCGCACCATCCCGAGCAAGGTGCTGACCCTGGAGGAGCTCAACTGCCCGAAGATCTTCAAGGAGATCGCCCACCAGCCGCGCGGCATCGTGCTGGTGACCGGGCCGACCGGCTCGGGCAAGTCCACCACGCTGGCGGCGATGCTCGACTACGTGAACGAAAACGAGTACGGCCACATCCTCACCGTGGAGGACCCGATCGAGTTCGTGCACGAATCCAAGCGCTGCCTGGTGAACCAGCGCGAGGTGCACCGCGACACCCAGTCCTTCAACAACGCGCTGCGCGCGGCGCTGCGCGAGGACCCCGACGTGATCCTGGTGGGCGAGATGCGCGACCTCGAGACCATCCGCCTGGCGCTGACCGCCGCCGAGACCGGCCACCTGGTGTTCGGCACGCTGCACACCTCGTCCGCGGCGAAGACCATCGACCGTATCGTCGACGTCTTCCCCGCGGCCGAGAAGGACATGGTGCGCTCGATGCTTTCGGAATCCCTGCGCGCGGTCATCTCGCAGACCCTGCTCAAGACCAAGGACGGCCAGGGCCGGGTCGCGGCGCACGAGATCATGATCGGCACCCCGGCGATCCGCAACCTGATCCGCGAGAACAAGATCGCGCAGATGTATTCCTCGATCCAGACCGGTCAGAATATCGGCATGCAGACCCTCGACCAGTGCCTCGTCGACCTGGTGCGGCGCAACGTGGTGTCGGCCGCGGAAGCGCGCGTGAAGGCGCAGAACAAGGACAGCTTCGCCGCCTGAGCGGCATCCATCCGCCCGCCCGGGCAGGAGCACGCAGAACATGGAACGCGACCAGGCCCTCAAGTTCATGCACGACCTGCTGCGGCTGATGCTGCAGAAGAACGGCTCGGACCTCTTCATCACCGCCGGCTTTCCGCCCGCCATCAAGGTCGACGGCCGCATCGTGCCGCAGTCGAACCAGATCCTGCAGCCGCAGCACACCACCGAGCTCGCGCGCGCGATCATGAACGACCGCCAGGCCGCCGACTTCGAGACCCACAAGGAGTGCAACTTCGGCATCTCGCCGGCGGGCATCGGCCGCTTCCGCGCCAACGCCTTCGTGCAGCAGGGCCGCGTCGCGCTGGTGCTGCGCACCATCCCGCAGAAGATCCCCAGCTTCAAGGAGCTCGGCCTGCCGCCGGTGCTCACCGAGATCGCCCTCGCCAAGCGCGGCCTGGTGATCTTCGTCGGCGGCACCGGCACCGGCAAGACCACCTCGCTCGCCTCGCTGGTCGACTACCGCAACGAGAACACCTACGGCCACATCATCACCATCGAGGACCCGATCGAGTTCGTGCACCAGCACAAGAACTGCATCGTCTCGCAGCGCGAGATCGGCATCGACACCGAGTCCTGGATGACGGCGCTGAAGAACACCCTGCGCCAGGCGCCCGACGTGATCCTGATGGGCGAGATCCGCGACCGCGAGACCATGGACTACGCGATCGCCTTCGCCGAGACCGGCCACCTGTGCCTGGCCACCCTGCACGCCAACAGCGCCAACCAGGCGATCGACCGCATCATCAACTTCTTCCCGGAAGATCGCCGCCAGCAGCTGCTGATGGACTTGTCGCTGAACCTGCGCGCGATGGTGTCGCAGCGCCTGCTGCCGATGAAGGACCGCAAGGGCCGCGTGCCGGCGGTGGAGGTGATGCTCAACTCGCCGCTGATCGCCGACCTCGTCTTCAAGGGCAACGTGCCCGAGATCAAGGACATCATGAAGCGCTCGCGCGAGCTCGGCATGCAGACCTTCGACCAGGCCCTGTTCCAGCTCTACGAGGACGACCTGATCGGCTACGAGGACGCCCTGCGCAACGCCGACTCGGTCAACGACCTGCGCCTGCAGATCAAGCTCAACAGCCGCCACGGCGACCCCCTCGCGCCCGGCGGCGGCATCCAGAACCTCGGCATCCTGTAGGGCCGCAGGCCGCGCGCGTTCACTCCTGCGGACTGGGCGCGCGCTCGCGGTTGCTGCCGGCGACCATGCGGTACTCGAACAGGCGGCACTCGAGCGCGCCGTTGAACAGCGGCGTGCGCCGGCTCGCCTTCAGGCCGATGTGCCTGGGCAGCTCGGGGTCGGCGCTGAACAGGTAGCAGCGCCAGCCGCCCCAGCGCTGCTTGAGCGCGTCGCCCAGGCGGGGATAGAAGGCGAGGAGCTCCTCCGCCTCGCCGATGCGCACCCCGTAGGGCGGATTCGCCACCATCACCCCCGCCGCGGCCGGCGGCGTGCGCTCGAGCACGTCGGCGCGGTCCAGGCGCACGCAGTCGGCCAGGCCGGCGGCGTCGAGGTTCATGCGGCTGCGTCGCACCCATTCGCCGACCACGTCCGACCCGAAGATCGGCAGCACGCGCGCCGGCTTGCGGCGCTGCTCGGCGGCGCGGCGCAGCGCCGCCCACGCGCCGCGATCGTGGATGCGCAGGCGCTCGAAGGCGAAGCCGCGCCCCAGGCCGGGCGCGATGTCGAGCGCCATCTGCGCGGCCTCGATCAGGAAGGTGCCGCTGCCGCACATCGGGTCGACCAGGGCCTCGTCCGCCTGCCAGCCGGTCAGGCGCAGGATGCCGGCGGCGAGGTTTTCCTTCAGCGGCGCCTCCACCGCCGCCGGCTTGTAGCCGCGCTTGTAGAGCGGCTCGCCGGTGGTGTCGACATACAGCGTGGCGGTGTCGGCGGTGAGGAACAGGTGGATGCGCACCGCCGGGTTGGCGGTATCCACGCTCGGCCGCCGCCCGGCCACGGTGCGGAAGTGGTCGCACACCGCGTCCTTCACCCGCAGGGTGATGAACTCCAGGCTCTTCAGCGGCGACTTCTGCGCGGTGACGTAGATGCGGATCGTGTCGTCGGCGGTGAACCACTTCGCCCAGGTCACGCTGTAGGCGAGCTTGTAGATGTCGACCTCGGCACGGTAGCGCCCCTGCCCCACCCGCCACAGCACGCGGGTGGCGAGCCGGCTCTCGAGGTTGGCGCGCCGGCAGGCGTCCCAGTCGCCCTCCCAGCTCACCCCGCCATGCACCGCACGCGCCGCGCGCGCGCCGAAGCTCGTCAGCTCTTCGGCGAGCAGCGCCTCGAGGCCGCGCGGGCAAGGGGAAAAGAAGGTTTCGGCCATGGGTCACTCCGGGCGCTGGAAAAGCCGGCATTGTACCGCCCCCCGGGCGGCGCCCCTTGCGCCGTGCCACGGACGCCCCGGCACGGGCAGCTCCGCGCCCTTCGCCGTCGTCGACAAGGAAATATTTCCGTGCATCCGGCGCATTCCAGGAGAAGAATTGACGGTCGCCCGTCCATGCTCCAGGAATACCGATGTCCGCCCCTGCCCGCCCCCGGCTGCGCAGCCTGCGCCGCACCCTCGCCTGCCTCTTGCTGGCAGCCTGTGCGGGCCCTGCGCTCGCGGAGGACTTCGTCTATGTCGTGCAGCCCGGCGACAACCCGTGGAACCTGACCCGGCGCTACCTCAAGAGCATCGATTACTGGCCGCGCATCCAGGACTACAACCGCATCCTCGAACCCGAGAGCATCCGCCCCGGCAGCGTGCTGCGCATCCCGGTGGCGTGGATGCGTGGCGAGCGCGGCGGCGCGGAGGTGATCGACGTGCGCGGCGAGGTCGAGGTGCGCAGCGCCGGCGGCAGCGAGGCGCTCTCGCCCGGGATGCGGGTGCTGCCCGGCATGCAGGTGCGCAGCGGCGCGGACAGCAGCCTGACGCTGGAATTTCCCGACGGCAGCCGCAGCCTGGTCGGCGCCGACACCACCTTTCGCGTGCGCAGGCTCGAGCGCCTGCGCGCCTCGGGGGCGCAGCAGCTCGAGCTCCAGCTCGAGCGCGGCCACATCGAGAACCTGGTGAATCCGGTGCGCGGCGGCGGACGCTACATCATCCACACCCCGGCCGCGGTGGCGGCGGTGCGCGGCACCGACTTCCGCATCACCGCGGTCCGGGATGGCGTACGTGCGGAGACCCTGGAGGGCGAGGTCGCGCTGCGCAACGCGCGTGGCCAGACCCGCCTGCCCGCCGGCCGCGGCAGCTACGCCCAGCGCGGCAAGCTTCCGGAGCGCGCCTCGGCCCTGCTGCCCGCGCCCGAGCTCGCCGGCCTGCCCGCGGTGATCGACCGCGTCCCCTTCCGCATCCCGATCGAGCCGGTCGCTGGCGCGCTGCGCTACCGCACCCAGCTCTCCCCCGCGGGCGGCTTCACCGTGCTCGCCTCCGACCGCAGCGCCGACGAGGCCGCAGCGCTCGGCAGCGGCGAGCTCCCCGACGGGCGCTACCGCGTGCGCGTGCGCGCGGTCGACGGCCGCGGGCTGGAGGGGCTGGACGGCGAGCGCGAGGTCCTCATCGACGCCCGGCCCGAGCCCCCCTTCCCGAGCGTGCCACCCGCCGACGGCTTCGCCACCGAGGACAAGGTCCGGTTTTCCTGGGCGCACGATCCCCAGTCGACCGCCTACCACTTCCAGCTCGCCGCCGACGCCGGCTTCGAACGCATCCTGATGCAGCGCGACGACCTGCGCGAAGCCGAGCTGGAGCTCGACGAGGAGCTGCCCGCGGGCGACTATTTCTGGCGGGTCGGGCTGAGCACCGCGAACGAGGGCCGCGGCCCCTACTCCGACGCGCAGCGCTTCCGCCGCCCCCCGCCCGGCCCGCAGGCCGAGCCGCCCGAAGTCGACGGCGACACCCTGCAGCTGCGCTGGCGCGCGCGCGAGGGGGCCGAGGCCTACCAGGTGGAGTTCGCCCGCGACGCCGACTTCGCCACCCCGGCGCATCGCCTCGACACGCGCACGCCCGAGCTGGCGATGGAGCGCCCCGAGGGCGGCGTGTGGCACGTGCGCATCCGCAGCCAGGAGCCGGGCGGCCCGCCCGGACCGTGGAGCAAGCCGCAGCAGGTCGAGGTCCCGCACGACCACTGGCGCGCGCTGCTCGTCCTGCTGCCCCTGCTGCTGGTGCCATGACCGCGCCGGCAGCGGTCCCCGCCGTGGCGTGCGCCCGTCCGCTGGGGACGCGGCGGCATGGCGCCCGAGGCGTCGCCCCATGAGCCCCGAGCGCC
>NZ_AMXF01000215.1 GCF_000310225.1 Thauera phenylacetica B4P | reverse complement strand
CGCGGCGGCCTTCGTGCTGGGCTGGCACGCACCGCGCTACGCCCGCCTGCGCCGGCGCGTGCTGGGCGAGTGCGAGCCGCTGCTGTGGGGCGGCAAGCCATGGTGAGCCGGACCGCCCGACCGGCCGCGCGGCGGGCCGCCGTCATCGTGCTGTAACCGCCGCATCCGATGATGCGCGCCCTCGAACCCCGGACGAACGACATGGACCTGCTGCTCTGGCGTCATGCGGAAGCGGTGGACGGCAGCCCCGACCACACGCGCGAACTCACCCCCCGCGGTCTCAAGCAAGCGCGTCGCATGGCGCGCTGGCTGGAAGACAACCGCCCCAAGAACCTGAAGGTGCTGGTCAGTCCCACGCTGCGCACCCGCCAGACCGCGACCGCCTTCACCGACGAGTTCGAGATCGTCAGCAACCTGGGACCGGAGGGCAACGTTGCCGACATCCTCGCCGCCACCGGCTGGCCCGAGGGCAACGGCGCCGCCCTGGTGGTCGGCCACCAGCCCGGCCTCGGCCGCCTGTGCGCGCTGCTGCTCTCGGGCAGCGAGGCCGACTGGACGATCAAGAAGGGCGCGCTGTGGTGGTTCACCAACCGCGTGCGCGAGGGCGAGACGCAGACCGTGCTGCGCGCGGTGATTCCCAGCGAGCTGGCGTGAGCCGTGAGGAGTAAGGGGCTCCTCGCGCCTCACGCCTCACGGCTCACGCCCCATTGAATTCCTTGCCGCGAGCGCGGTCGAAGCCGGCGAGAAAACCTCCCGGACGGCAGGCTCGCGCACGGTCCTCGAAGCCCGTGACGGGCTCGCTTGTGCTTTGCGATGCAATGCGTAAGATGCCGTCTTCCTTCCGGACCGGACCATGCTCGAACGCTTTCTGCCCACTCGCGAAGCCATCACGCAAAGCCGCATGCTGCGCTGGCTCGGTCCGCGCCTGCACGACCCGCTGCTGTGGCATGTGAACCGGCGCTCGGTGGCGCGCGGCGTGGCGATGGGCGTGTTCTTCGGCCTGATGATCCCGATCGCGCAGATCCCCGCGGCGGCGATCGCCTCCCTGCTGCTGCGCGGCAACCTGCTGATCGCCGCGGCCTCCACGCTGGTGAGCAATCCGCTCACCTACGGTCCGCTCTATTACTTCGCCTACCAGCTCGGCGCGGGCGTGATCGGCCGCCACACGCCGCCCGACCTCACGCCGGACGACGTCGAGGCGCCGGTGCGAGCGATCGACTCGCTCGCCCAGGCCTGGGCCTGGGTCGGCGGCATCGGCCAGCCGCTGCTGGTCGGCATGGTGATCATGGCGGTGACCGGCTCGATCATCGCCTACTGGGGCACGCAGCTGTTCTGGCGGCTGCGCGTCGCCGCCCGTCGTCGTCGCCAGCGCCGCGCGCGCAGCGCGCGCGCATCCGCGCGGGCTATTGGAAGCGCCTGAACGCGGGCGTATCCTTCGCATCCCTCTAAGGCTCAACGGACGGCCACGGCCATGGAAGACTCCATCCCCGAAGGTACGGTCGCGATCATCGACGGTGTCCGGCGCATCCACTACGACGGCTACTGGCTCAAGGCCTACGAGCCGCCGGCGGACACGCTCGACGCCAAGAAGCGGCTGATCCAGGCCCTCACCCGGCGCCTGTTCAACCACGTCGAGCACGGCATCAACATCCCCGGCAAGCGCCTCGACGACGCGCGCCGCGCCTACGACGCCGAGGACGACCCCGCGCGCAAGCGCGTCAAGGGGGCGATGTACGCCGGCGCGCTGTTCAACCGCGCCACCGACATCTTCACCAAGCTGGTGGAGTTGCAGGAGCTGGGCATCGAGATCGCCACCGACAACCCGCTGATGCGCGAGTGCGGCGGCTGCCTGCAGGAGGCGCTCAAGCTCGGGCGCCTGGTGTTGCACCGCAGCGGCGACGAGGGCATCGACGAGCTGTGGGGCGAACCCTTCCGCGCCTTCTCGATACCGGTCGAGGCCTTCTACGAGAGCCGCTACATCAAGATCGCCCAGGCGCTGCGCGAGGTGGACCGCATCGCGGCGGTGATGGCCGCCACCTTCGCCACGACACCGCTGTTCCGCGGCGTGGAGCCGCTGGTGTTCGACTTTGCGCGCATCGCCAAGATCAAGTGCGAGACCCTGCGTACCGACCCGGACATCTTCGACGTGTGGGCAGAGTTCGTCACCGCCTCGGAGCGCCTCGCCGCACTCGCCCCTGCACTCGGCCCGGCCGCCGACGAGAGCACCCGCCAGCTCGCCGCCGACGGCCTGCACCTGATCCTGCAGGGACGCAACCTCGTCACCGACATCATCCGCGCGCGCGTGACCATGCCCAAGAGCGCGCGCGAGTTCATCGAGCGCTGCGAGACCTTCGCGGCGCGCGCGCAGGCAGCCGCTCACCCGCCGCTCGCCGCCGCAGACGTAGGCGCGACGCGGGCGTAGGGCAGGCGTGCGGCCCGCGGCGCCTCACGCCTCACGCCTCACGCCTCACGCCTCACGCCTCACGCCTCACGCCTCACGCCTCACGCCTCACGCCTCACGCCTCACGCCTGCAGGATGATTCCCCCGCCCAGGCAGACCTTGGACTCGTACACCACCACGCTCTGCCCCGGCGTCACCGCCCACTGCGGCTGGGCGAAGGCGATCTCGGCGCGGCCCTCGGCGATGCGGTCGATCTCGCAGGGCTGGTCGGGGGTGCGGTAGCGCGGCTTGGCGGTATACACCCAGTTGGTGTGCGGGTCGCGCCCGGCGATCCAGTTGAGGTCACCGGCGACCAGGCGGTCCTTCAGCAGCGCCGGGTGGGCGTGGCCCTGGACAACATGGAGCACGTTGGCCTTGACGTCCTTGCCGGCCACATACCAGGCCTCATGCTCGCCCGCCTCGTCCTGGTTGCCCTTCAGGCCGCCGATGTGCAGGCCCTTCCGCTGGCCGATGGTGTGGTACATCAGCCCCTGGTGCTCGCCGAGCACGCGACCGTCGTCGAGCGCGCGGATCTCGCCCGGCCGGGTCGGCAGGTAGCGCATCAGGAACTCGCGGAAGGGGCGCTCGCCGATGAAGCAGATCCCGGTCGAGTCCTTCTTGTCGGCCACATGCAGGCCGGCCTCGGCGGCGATCCTGCGCACCTCGCGCTTGTACAGCGCGCCGAGCGGGAACATCGTCTTCGCGAGCTGCTCCTGGGTGAGGCGGTAGAGGAAGTAGCTCTGGTCCTTGGTGCCGTCCTCGGCCTTGAGGAGCTGGTACTCGGTGCGGCCATCGTTGGTCCATGCGCGCACCTGGGCGTAGTGGCCGGTGGCGATGCGCTCGGCGCCGAGTTGCATGGCGTGGTCGAGGAAGCAGCGGAACTTGATCTCGGAGTTGCACAGCACGTCCGGATTGGGCGTGCGCCCGGCCTCGTACTCGCGCAGGAAGTCGGCGAACACGCGGTCCTTGTATTCGGCGCTGAAATTGACGACCTCGAGGTCGATGCCGATCACGTCGCACACCGAGGCCACGTCGACCAGGTCCTGCCGCGTCGAGCAGTACTCCGAGTCGTCGTCGTCCTCCCAGTTCTTCATGAACAGGCCGGTCACCTGGTAGCCCTGGCGCTTGAGCAGCAGCGCGGTCACCGCCGAGTCCACCCCGCCGGACATGCCGACCACCACCTTCATCCCCGCCCCATCCTGCTTTCCTTCCCGACTACTGGACATTCGGTCCCCCTCCATTGAGCCATTCCGCGAGCGGCAGCACGACAGCCGGCTCGCCATTGTCGACGAACCAGCTGTCGACCACGTAACGTTGTCCCGGACGGTCGTCGCCGTCCCCCTCCCCCGCAGCCCCGATCACCAGCCCGTCCTCGGTGCAGTTGCAGCCCGCCAGCGCCTCGCCGGGCGGCAGGCGATCGATGCGCTCGGCCACCGACAGCACCTCGATCACCGCGCTGAAGTGCTGCAGGATCAGCCGGGTACGGCGCGCCGGCTCGACGACGCGGTGAAAGCGCAGCGCCCCGCGCGCCTCGAGCAGCTGCAGCAGCCGGGTCGTGGTGATCGAGTGATCGATGCAGTCCATGCGTCCGTCCGCGCCCTCGTCGAGCAGGTTGCCGGCACGGTCGGTCGCGACCGCTGTCTGCGTCGCCGCCACCCGGTACAGCCCGCCCACCGCCTCGGCGAGGTACTCGCGCTCCTGCGCCGCGCTGCGCGCCGCCGCGAGGCGTGCACCGATGCGGCGCAGGGCGGCGGCATGCACGCGCACGCGTGCCTCGCTCGCGCAGCCGTAGTTGTAGCAGATGCTCACCTCCGCCCCGGAATCCGATGCCGCCACGCCCACCGTCGCCCACGTCGCCGCCGGCCACGCGAGCAGCGCGCACAGCAGCGGGCGGAGCCGGCGCGTCATCATCCCGTCGCGCTGTGATGCACCAGCGCGAGCGGATGGCGCTGCCCGGCGATCCAGTCCTCGATGCACTGCAGGATCAGCGGGCTGCGGTGGCGATCGGCGCACGCGCGCACCTCGTCGAGCGTCAGCCACACCGCGCGCACGATGCCCTCGTCGAGCGGGCGCCCGGGGTCCTCGCCGCGCAGGCGGCCGCCATAGGCGAAGCGCAGGTAGGTGATGTCGCCCTGCGGCCGCGTCCACTGGTAGATGCCGACGAGGTATTCGGGCTCGAAGTGGTGGGCGGTCTCCTCGAGCACCTCGCGCACCGTGGCCTGCAGCAGCGACTCGCCCTCCTCGAGGTGGCCGGCGGGCTGGTTGAAGCACAGGCCTTCGGGCGTCTCCTCCTCGACGAGCAGGAAGCGGCCGTCGCGCTCGATGACGGCGGCGACGGTGACGTTGGGTTTCCAGGGGCGATCCTTCACTCCGATGCTCCAGCGCATGAAGGCCCGCATTCTAGCGCGCACCACCCTGGATGGAGGAGCGCCGCGTGCCGGCCGCCCGCGCCGATGGCAGGTCGCTCGCGGCCTGCGCGCGGCGCGCGTCCTCGGCACGGCTTTACGCTAGAATTGCAAGGCTTTGCGCCCCGTGAACGATCGGGGGCGCGCAACGAACCCATCCAGCGAACATTTTTCAAGGCGGAGATCTTCATCATGTCCATGGCTGACCGCGACGGCTTCATCTGGCAGGACGGCAAGCTAGTTCCGTGGCGCGAGGCGACCACCCACGTCCTCACCCACTCGCTGCACTACGGCCTCGCCGTGTTCGAGGGCGTCCGTGCCTACAACACCGTCAGCGGCACCGCGATCTTCCGCCTCGCCGAGCACACCCAGCGCCTGATCAACTCCGGCAAGATCTACATGATGGACATCCCCTACTCCAAGGATGAGCTCATGGAGGCGCAGAAGGAGGTCGTGCGCGCGAACAAGCTGGAGTCCTGCTACCTGCGCCCGATCGCGTTCTACGGCTCGGAGAAGATGGGCATCTCGACGCTCGGCGCGCGCGTCCACGTCGCCATCGCGGCCTGGCCCTGGGGCGCCTACCTCGGCGAGGAAGGCCTGCAGAAGGGCATCCGCGTGAAGACCTCGTCCTACACCCGCCATCACGTCAACTCGACGATGCCGCGCGCCAAGCTGTCCGGCACCTACCCGAACTCGATCCTCGCCAACCTCGAGGTCACCCGCCAGGGCTACGACGAGGCGCTGCTGCTCGACAACCAGGGCTTCGTCGCCGAGGGCGCGGGCGAGAACCTCTTCATCGTCAAGGACGGCCGCATCTACGAACCCGAGATCGCCTCGGCGCTCACCGGCATCACCCGCGACTCGATCCACGTCATCGCGCGCGAGCTCGGCTACGAGGTCGGCACCAAGCGCCTGACGCGCGACGACATCTACCTCGCCGACGAGGCCTTCTTCACCGGCACCGCCGCCGAGGTCACCCCGATCCGCGAGCTCGACGACCGCCAGATCGGCGCCGGCCAGCGCGGCCCGGTCACCGAGAAGATCCAGTCCCGCTTCTTCGACGTCGTCAACGGCCGTGCGCCCGAATACGCGCACTGGCTCGCCCACGTCTGATCTCCACGCTCCGAGGATTCCGTCATGGTTGAGAACACCGACAAGACCCAGGCCGTCGTCACCACCGCCAAGGACCTGCCGCTGCACTGCCCGCCGCCGGGCGCGCCGCTGTGGGCCCGCCACCCGCGCGTGTTCCTCGACATCCTGAAGACCGGCGAGGCCGTCTGCCCGTACTGCAGCGCGCACTACGTGTTCAACGGCGAGCGCCCCAAGGGCCACCACTGAGAACCGGGTCGCGGGCCGCCCCCGGCCCGCGACCCGACCGGACCACGGGGGCTGCGGCCCCCGTGGTCTTTACGATCCACCCACAATAACAACATCCCCTTGAGCAGACCTGTCTTCACCACCGCCCTCGAAGCGGAAGCCGCCTTCTACCGAGCCCTCGCCGAGGGCGACTTCGAGGCCCTGATGGGCGTCTGGTCGGAAGAAGAGGAGGTCGTCTGCGTCCAGCCGGGCGGCCCGCGCATCGTCGGCCTGGCCGCAGTGCGCGAGATCTGGCGCCAGATCCTCGCCGACGGCGCCCGCATCCGCATCGACGTCAGCCACGCGGTGGCCAGCGCCACCGCGATGATGGCGATGCACTGCGTGCTCGAGCGCCTCGCCACCGACGGCCCCACCCCGCGCACCGCGACGATCGCCGCGACCAACGTCTTCGTGCGCGGCGCCGAAGGCTGGCGCATGGTGCTCCACCACGCCTCGCCGGTGCCCGAGACCTCCGGGCAGGAGGATTCGACGCCGCGCGTGCTGCACTGAGCCCGCCCGACCTGGAGTCGTCCATGCGTCACGCCCTGCCCGCTGCCGAGCTCTTCAAAGCCTACGACATCCGCGGCATCGTCGACACCGTGCTCACCCCCGCGGCGGTGCGTGCGATCGGCCACGCGCTCGGCTCCGAGGCGGTGGCGCGCGGCCAGCGCGCGATCGCGGTGGGCCGCGACGGCCGCCTGTCCGGCCCGGCGCTCGCCGAC
>NZ_AMXF01000214.1 GCF_000310225.1 Thauera phenylacetica B4P | reverse complement strand
CCCCCCGCCTCGAGACCGAGATCGCCGACGGCGAGCTGCGCGCCCCGCGCAGCGGCCGCGTGCAGTACCGCGTGGTGCAGCCGGGCGAGGTGGTCGCGGGCGGCGGCAAGGTGGTGAGCCTGATCGACGTCGGCGACGTCTACATGACCTTCTTCCTGCCCGAGATGGCCGCCGGCCGCGTGGCGCTCGGCAGCGAGGTGCGCATCGTGCTCGACGCCGCGCAGGCCTTCGTGATCCCGGCCAGGGTGTCCTACGTCGCCAGCGTCGCGCAGTTCACGCCCAAGACCGTGGAGACGCAGAGCGAGCGCCAGAAGATGGTCTTCCGCGTCAAGGCGCGCATCGACCCCGAGCTCCTCGCCCAGTA
This sequence comes from Thauera phenylacetica B4P, assembly GCF_000310225.1. GTDB lineage: Bacteria > Pseudomonadota > Gammaproteobacteria > Burkholderiales > Rhodocyclaceae > Thauera > Thauera phenylacetica. The sequence goes on along the minus strand of NZ_AMXF01000214.1, from coordinate 6,619 downwards.
CCCCGAGCAGGTCAAGACCGGCCTGCCCGGCATGGCCCACCTGCGCCTGAACGCCCAGCGCGAGTGGCCGCCCGAGCTGCAGCCGAGGCTGCCGTGAACACTCGAGGGCACGGCATGACGCCAGGCGGCGCACCGGCCTCCATGCCCGGCACGTCGGACGCTCCCTCTACCCAACCTGGCCGCGCATCGGCCGCCCCACCCGGCAAGCCGGGCACGCGCGCGCCTTCTTCGCCGGCGCACAGCGCCTTGCCACCGGCGGTGCGCCTCATCGACGTGCACCACCGCTACGCCGACACCCGCGCCGCCGACGCCCTCACGCTCGACCTCCCCGCCGGGCGCATGGTCGGCTTCATCGGCCCCGACGGCGTGGGCAAATCCACCTGGCTCGGCCTGATCGCCGGCGCGCGCCGGCTCCAGCGCGGCACGGTCGAGGTGCTCGGCGGCGACATGGCGGACGCCCGCCACCGCGCGCGCGTCTGCCCGCGCATCGCCTACATGCCGCAGGGCCTGGGCAAGAACCTCTACCCCACGCTGTCGGTGTTCGAGAACATCGACTTCTTCGGCCGCCTGTTCGGCCAGTCCACGGCCGAGCGCCGGCGCCGCATCGACGCGCTGCTCGCCGCCACCGGCATGGCCGCCTTCGCCGAGCGTCCCGCCAACAAGCTCTCCGGCGGCATGAAGCAGAAGCTCGGCCTGTGCTGCGCGCTGATCCACGACCCCGACCTGCTCATCCTGGACGAGCCCACCACCGGCGTCGATCCGCTGTCGCGCCGGCAGTTCTGGGAGCTCATCGACCGCATCCGCGCCGACCGCCCCGGCATGAGCGTGCTCATCGCCACCGCCTACATGGAAGAGGCCGAGGGCTACGACTGGCTGGTGGCGGTCGACGCCGGCCGCGTGCTCGCCACCGGCACGCCCGCCGAGCTGCGCGCGGCCGGTGGCGCCGACACCCTGGAAGAGGCCTTCATCGCCCTGCTGCCCGAGGCGCGCCGGCGCGACCATCGTCGCCTGGAGATTCCGCCGATCGAGACCGGCGAGGTGGTCATCGAGGCGCGCGGCCTGCAGATGCGCTTCGGCGACTTCGTCGCGGTGGACGACGTCAATCTGCAGGTGCGACGCGGCGAGATCTTCGGCTTCCTCGGCTCCAACGGTTGCGGCAAATCCACCACTATGAAGATGCTCACCGGCCTGCTCGAGCCCAGCGCCGGCGAGGCCCTGCTGCTCGGGCGCCGGCTCGACGCCAGCAACATCGAGACGCGCCGCCGCGTGGGCTATATGTCGCAGTCCTTCTCGCTCTACGGCGAGCTCTCGGTGCGGCAGAACCTCGACCTGCACGCGCGCCTCTTCCACCTGCCCGCGGACGCGGCCGCATCCCGCATCGCCGAGCTCGCACGCCGCTTCGACCTCGCCCCGGTGATGGACCTGCAGCCCGACGCCCTGTCGCTGGGCATCCGCCAGCGCCTGCAGCTCGCGGTGGCGGTGCTGCACCGGCCCGACGTGCTGATCCTCGACGAGCCCACCTCGGGCGTGGACCCGGTCGCGCGCGACCATTTCTGGGCGCTGATCGTCGACCTGTCGCGCAAGGACGGCGTGACGATCTTCATCACCACCCACTTCATGAACGAGGCCCAGCGCTGTGACCGCATCTCGCTGATGCACGCCGGCCGCATCCTCGCCAGCGACACCCCCGCCGCCCTCGCCGCCGCACGCGGGTGCGAGCGCCTCGAGGACGCGTTCATCGCCTACCTGGAAGAAGCCAGCGGCACGGTCCCCGAGCCGGCGCCGGCCCCGGACGCCGAAATTCGCGCCTGCCGGCGCTCCTACAACCCGCCAGACACCGCCGCGCCCTGTCGGAGCGGCGGCAGCCGCGAACACGGCGACGACGCGCCGACCACGCCCCCGGACGCCGAGGTTCGCGCCTGCCGCCGCTCCTACAACCCGCCAGACACCACCGCGCCCTGTAGGAGCGGCGGCAGCCGCGAACACGGCGACGACACACCGACCACGCCGACGCCGCCCGCGGACGCTGAGGTTCGCGCCGGCCGGCGCTCCTACAACCCGCCAGACACCACCGCGCCCTGTAGGAGCGGCGGCAGCCGCGAATGCAGCGACGACGCGGCGACCACGCCGACGCCAGCCGCCGACCGCCTCGCCCGCTTCAGCCTCGCCCGCCTGCTCAGCTTCTCCGCACGCGAGGCCACCGAGCTGCGGCGCGACCCGGTGCGCCTCACGCTGGCGCTGCTCGGCAGCCTGGTGCTGATGCTGGTGATGGGCTACGGCATCACCATGGACGTCGAGGACCTGCACTACGCGGTGCTCGACCACGACCGCAGCGTCGCCAGCCAGCGCTACACCCTGCGCATCGCCGGCTCGCGCTACTTCCTCGAACAGGCGCCGCTCGACAGCCACGCCGACCTCGACGCGCGCATGCGCGCGGGCAGGCTGGCGATGGCGATCGAGATCCCGCCCGGCTTCGGCCGCGAGCTCGCGCGCGGCCAGGCGCCGCAGGTGGCGGTGTGGCTGGATGGCTCGATGCCGCTGCGCGCCGAGCTCGCGCGCGCCTACGTCGGCGGCGTGCACGCACAGACGCTCGCCGACGTGATCGCCGAATCCGGCGCCGGCCCGGTGCGCGCGCTCGCCAGCGTCGAGCCGCGCTACCGCTACAACCCCGAGCTGCTCAGCCTGGTGTCGATGGTGCCCAAGGTGATCCCGCTGCTGCTGGTCTTCATCCCCGCCATGCTCACCGCGCTCGGCGTGGTGCGCGAGAAGGAGCTCGGCTCCATCCTCAACGTCTACACCACGCCGGTCACCCGGCTCGAGTTCCTGCTCGGCAAGCAGCTGCCCTACATCGCGCTGTCGATGTTCAACTTCGCGCTCCTCTTCGTGCTCGCGGTCACCCTCTTCCAGGTGCCCTTCAAGGGCAGCTTCCTCGCGCTCGCCACCGGCGCCCTGCTCTACGTCACCGCCACCACCGGCCTCGGCCTGCTCGCGTCGACGCTCACCAACAGCCAGGTCGCCGCGCTCGCCGGCACCTCGATCGGCACCCTGCTGCCGGCGATCCAGTTCTCCGGGCTGATGGACCCGGTGAGCGCGCTCGAAGGCGGCGGCTACTGGATCGGAGTCATCTACCCCACCACCCACTTCCTCACCATCGCCAGCGGCACCTTCTCGAAGGCGCTCGGCTTCGCCGACCTCGCCGGGTCCTTCGTGCCGCTCGCGCTCGCGATCCCCGTGCTCACCCTGCTGTCGGCGCTGCTGCTGAAGAAGCAGGCCAAGTGAGCGCCGCCACCATGGCCCGCCAGCCCCTTCCCCCGCACCCGCCAGGCCCGGCAGACGCGCCCAGCCCGCCGAACCGCGCAGGCCACGCCACCCGCGCCAGCCACCTGCGCAACACCTGGAACCTCGGCCTCAAGGAGTTCCGCAGCCTGTCGCGCGACCTCGCGATGGTCTTCCTGATCGTCTTCATGTTCAGCGCCTCGATCTACGCCGACGCCCGCGCCAAGCCCGAGAGCCTCTCGCGCGCCGCGATCGCGGTGGTGGACGAGGACGGCTCGCAGCTCTCCGGCCGCATCGTCGCCGCGCTGCAGCCGCCGCAGTTCCTGCCGCCCGAGCACGTCGGCCTCGCCGACATGGACCGCGGGCTGGACGCCGGCCGCCACACCTTCGTGCTCGACATCCCGCCCAACTTCCAGCGCGACGTGCTCGCCGGCCGCAGCCCGGCGCTGCAGCTCAACATCGACGCCACCCGCCAGGGCCAGGCGCAGACCGGTGCCGGCTACATCCAGAACATCATCGCCGACGAGGTGCGCGCCTTCGTGCAGCGCGTGCGCGCCCCGGCGCCTCAGCCGGTCGAGCTCGTCCCGCGCGCCATGTTCAACCCCAACCTCGAGGCGAGCTGGTTCGCCGCGATCAACGCCATCATCAACAACGTCACCATGCTCGGCATCCTGCTCACCGGCGCGGCGCTGATCCGCGAGCGCGAGCACGGCACCATCGAGCACCTGCTGGTGATGCCGGTCACCCCGCTCGAGATCATGCTGTCGAAGATCTGGTCGATGGGCGTGGTGGTGCTGGTGGCCTCGTCGTTCTCGCTGCAGGTGATGGTGAAGGGCGTGCTCGGCATCACGGTGGCGGGCTCGGCCGCGCTGTTCGGCGCCGGCACCCTGCTCTACCTCTTCGCCGCCGCCTCGATCGGCATCTACATGGGCACGATCGCGCGCAGCATGCCCCAGTTCGGGCTGATGTCCATCCTGATCCTGCTGCCGCTGCAGATCCTCTCCGGCGGCGTGACCCCGCGCGAGAGCATGCCCGAGGCCATCCAGGCCATCATGGCGCTGGCGCCGACCACGCACTACGTGTCGCTCGCGCAGGCCATCCTCTTCCGCGGCGCCGGGCTGGACGTGGTATGGCCGGCCTTCGCGATGGTGGCGGCGATCGGCGCGGTCTTCCTGGCCCTGGCGCACCATCGCCTGCGCCACACCATCGGCACGATGCAGAATTGAACCCTCGCGAAAGGAGAATGCAGATGAGTCCATCCGCCCCCAAGCCGCCCTCCAGGCAAGCCGCGCCGACGCGCACGCGGCGCCAGCCGGTGAACGAAGCGGCCACCGGCACGGCCGGCAAACCTGCACGCGGTGCACGCGCGCACGCGTCCGGCGCAAGCACACCCGCCTCGAGCGCCTCCTCCGCGACGCCCGCGCAGACGCCGAAACCGCACGCCCGTCCCACCGCTCACCCCGCGCGCAGCTTCGCCGAACCCTTCGCCCCGCCACCGCCGCGCAACCCGCTCGATCGCCGGGTGCACGCGGCCATCGCGCGCGCCACCGCCTCGGTGTCGCCGATCGCGCTGCTGCTTGCCACGATGGACTGGGCCGGCCACCTCGCGCTGTCGCCAGGCAAGCGCATGGAGCTCGCCGACCTCGGCATCGAGCAGACGCGCCGCCTGCTGCGTTACGCGCAGCAGCTCGCCGTCGCCCCGGCGGGCAGCGCCGCGCACGAATGCATCGAGCCGCCCGCCCAGGACCGCCGCTTCAAGGCGCCCGAGTGGCACGCCTGGCCCTTCAACCTCATGCACCAGTCCTTCCTGCTCGGCCAGGAGTGGTGGGACGCCGCCACCCACGGCGTGGCCGGCGTGTCGCGCCACCACGAGCAGGTCGTCGCCTTCGCCGCGCGCCAGCTCCTCGACCTGTTCTCGCCGGGCAACTTCCTGCCCACCAACCCGGTGGTGCTGCGCCAGACGCAGGCGAGCGGCGGCATGAACCTCGTGCGCGGCGCCATCCACGCCGTCGAGGACTTCGAGCGCCTGGTCGGCGGCGCCCCGCCCGCCGGCACCGAGGACTTCGTCGTCGGCCGCGACGTGGCGGTCACGCCGGGCAAGGTGGTGCTGCGCAACCGCCTCGTCGAGCTCATCCAGTACGCGCCCGCCACCGCCGAGGTGCACGCCGAGCCGGTGCTGATCGTGCCGGCCTGGATCATGAAGTACTACATCCTCGACCTCTCGCCGCACAACTCGCTGGTCAGGTACCTGGTCGAGCGTGGCCACACCGTGTTCTGCATCTCGTGGAAGAACCCGGGGACGGAGGAGCGCACGCTCGACATGGACGACTACCTGCAGCTCGGCTTCTTCGCCGCGCTCGACGCGATCAATGCCATCCTCCCCGGGCAGAAGGTGCACGCCACCGGCTACTGTCTCGGCGGCACCCTGCTGGCGATCGCGGCGGCGGCGATGGACCGCGACGGCGACACCCGGCTGGGCTCGATGACGCTGTTCACCGCGCAGACCGATTTCACCGAGCCGGGCGAGCTCGCGCTCTTCATCGACGAGAGCGAGGTCAGCCTGCTCGAGGCGCAGATGGAGGAGACCGGCTTCCTCACCGCCGGCCAGATGGCGGGCGCCTTCCAGATCCTGCGCTCCAACGACCTGCTGTGGTCGCGCATCGTCGGCGAATACCTCATGGGCGAGCGCGCGCCGATGAACGACCTCATGGCCTGGAACGCCGACGCCACGCGCATGCCCGCGCGCATGCACAGCCAGTACCTGCGCCGGCTCTTCCTCAACGACGACCTCAGCGAGGGGCGCTACCCCGTGGGCGGCAAGCCGGTGGCGCTGTCCGACATCGAGCTGCCCGTGTTCTGCGTCGCCACCCTCACCGACCACGTCGCGCCCTGGCGCTCGGTATACAAGCTGCACTACCTGGTGCCGACCGAGATCACCTTCGTGCTCACCAGCGGCGGCCACAACGCCGGCATCGTCAGCGAACCCGGCCGCCCGCGGCGCAGCTTCCGCCTGCGCACGCGCCCGGCCGGCGGCAACTACGTCCCGCCCGAAGACTGGCTCGAGCACACGCCCGAGCACGAAGGCTCGTGGTGGCCGGCCTGGATCGACTGGCTCGCCGCGCGCAGCGGCGCGCGCGTGGCGCCGCCGGCGATCGGTGCCGCAGACTATCCCGCGCTCGACGACGCCCCGGGGCGCTATGTGCATGAGAAGTGAACGCATGCAGCGGGCAGGCTGGCTGGCCGGTGTCAGGGCGTTCGCATCGCCCACCGGCGCTGCGGCGCTGCGCGGGCGCGGAGGCGAGCCCCACCGGGGCTTCGCCGGCGCCCGCAGCCCAGGCTGCGC
>NZ_AMXF01000213.1 GCF_000310225.1 Thauera phenylacetica B4P | reverse complement strand
CGCGCCTGCGGCTCGTCGGCAAGGCGGCGCGTCCGGGCGAGGCCGAGGTCGCGGCCAACCCGCGTGCGCGCAGCGCGGTGCTGCGCGTGGCCGAGCGCACGGAGGCGCCCTGATGGTGCGCATCGACGCCGTCCTCGTCGCCCTCGCCGTCGCCAGCGCGCTCGGCGTGGTCGCCTCGCAGCACCAGGCGCGCCGCATCCATGGCGAGTACGAGCGCGAGCGCGTGCGCGCGCAGGCGCTCGAGGTCGAGTGGGGGCAGCTCCAGCTCGAGCAGAGCACCTGGGCGACCCACGGCCGTGTCGAGAAGCTCGCCCGCGATCGCCTGCACATGCAGTTGCCGCCCGAAGGGCAGGTGCTGGTCGTGGAGCCTCAATCATGAAAAAGCAACGTACGGTCACCTTCAATCACAACCCGCTGCTCAAGCGCGAGCTGCCGGCCTGGCGGCCGCGCATCGTCATGCTCGCGCTGATGGGATGCTCGCTGGCCTTGGTCGGGCGCGCGCTCTACCTGCAGGGGGTCAATGACGACTTCCTCCAGGCCAAGGGCGCGTCGCGCTATGCGCGCGTGCTCGAGGTGCCCGCCACCCGCGGCCGCATCACCGATCGCCACGGCGACATCCTCGCGGTGAGCACGCCGGTGCGCGCGGTGTGGGCCCTGCCGACGGATGCCCGCCTGGAGCCGGCCCAGGTGCGCGAGCTCGCGCGCCTGCTCGAGATGAACGTCAACGAGCTCAACGGCAAGCTCGCCGCGGGGCGCGACTTCGTCTACCTCAAGCGCCAGGTGCCGCCCGAGGTGGCGCAGGCGGTCGCCGACCTGCGCCTGCCCGGCATCCACCAGGAGAAGGAATACCGCCGCTACTACCCCGGCGGCGAGGTGATGGCGCACATCCTCGGCTTCACCGACCTCGAGGACCGCGGCCAGGAGGGCATCGAGCTCGCCTTCGACAAGCGCCTGTCGGGTCGCGCCGGTGCGCGCCGCGTGATCAAGGATCGCCGCGGCCAGATCGTCGAGGACGTCGAGGCCATCCGCCCGCCGCGCGATGGCGACGACGTGGCGCTGTCGATCGACGGCAAGATCCAGTACCTCGCCTGGTCGGCCCTGCGCGAGGCGATGGAGGAGCACAAGGCCAAGGCCGCTGCGGCCGTCGTGCTCGACGTGCGCAGCGGCGAGGTGCTCGCCCTGGTCAACGCGCCGACCTTCAATCCGAACAACCGCGCCAACCTGACCGGCGCGCAGCTGCGCAACCGGGTGTTTACCGACGCCTTCGAGCCCGGCTCGGTGATGAAGCCCTTCATCGCCGCGCTCGCGCTCGAGCGCGGCAAGGTCAGGCTCAACACCCCGATCGACACCGGCAACGGCCGCATGACCATCGGTACGGCGACCATCTCCGACACCAAGCGCCATGGCGTCATGACCATGGCGGAGGTCGTGCAGAAGTCTTCCAACATCGGCACCGTGAAGATGGCGCAGCAGCTCGGCTCCGAGGAGATGTGGCATCTGTTCGACCAGCTCGGCTTCGGCACCCCGCTCAACCTCGGCTTCCCCGGCGAGACCTCCGGTCGGCTGCGGCCCGCCAAGAGCTGGCGGCCGATCGAGCAGGCGACCATGTCCTACGGCCACGGCATCTCGACGAGCCTGATCCAGATGGCGCGCGCCTACCTCGTCTTCGCGCGCGAGGGCGAACTGGTGCCGCTGTCCCTGACCCGGGTGGATGCCGCGCCGAGTTCGGGGCGAAGGGTGTTCTCGGTCGAGACCGCACGCCAGATGCGCACCGTGCTGGCGATGGCAGTGGGCCCGGGCGGTACCGCGATTCGTGCCCAGGTGCCCGGCTACACGGTGGCTGGCAAGACCGGCACCGCGCACAAGCTCGAGGACGGCCGCTATGCACGCAAGTACATCTCCTCCTTTGTCGGCTTCGCGCCGGCGAGCCAGCCGCGGATCGTGGTCGCGGTGATGGTGGACGAACCCTCGGCCGGCAAGCACTACGGCGGCCTGGTCGCCGCGCCGGTGTTCTCGCGCATCACCGAGGGCACGCTGCGCACGCTCGGCGTCGCTCCCGACATGCCGCTGACCCCGCTCCAGCTCGCCCGCCGCGGTGCCGACGAGGCGGTGAGCGAAGGCAGCGGCCAGGAGAACATGTGAGCGCCGCGCAAGCCCTCGTCGTGCTCGAGCGCCTGCGTGCGCTCGGGGTGCAGGCTGACGACATCACCGCCGATTCGCGCAAGGTCGGCCCGGGTTGCGTGTTCGCGGCCTGGCCCGGCCAGCGTACCGACGGTCGCCGCTTCCTCGCCGACGCGGCCGCGCGTGGCGCGGCCGCGCTGTTGTGGGAGGACGGCGACGGCTTCGCTGCGCCCGCCCTCGCGGTCCCTGGCTTCGGCGTGCGCGGCCTGCGCGAGCTCGCCGGCCACCTCGCCCACGAGCTCCACGGCCGGCCCTCGCAGGCGCTGTGGCTGGCGGGGGTGACCGGCACCAACGGCAAGACCACCGTCTCGCAGATGCTCGCGCGCGCGCTCGGCGAGCTCGGTGCGCGCTGCGGCATCGTCGGCACGCTCGGCTCCGGCTTCCCCGATGCGCTCGAAGAAGGCCTCAACACCACGCCCGACGCGCTTGAGCTGCAGCGCTGGTTCGCCCGCTTCCGCGACCAGGGCGCGGTGGCCGCGGCGATGGAGGTGTCCTCGATCGGGCTCGACCAGGGGCGGGTCAATGGTGCGCAGTTCGACGTCGCGATCTTCACCAACCTGAGCCGCGACCACCTCGACTACCACGGCACCATGGAGGCCTACGCCGAGGCCAAGGCGCGCCTGTTCGAGCGCCCGGAGCTGGCGGCCTGCGTGATCAACATCGACGACCCCTGGGGCCTGGCGCTGGCGCGGCGGCTCGTCGCCGAGGGGCGCGCGGTGATCGCCTGCACGCTCTACGCCGCCAACGCCGATGCGGTGCCGGGCGCGCGCGTGCTGCGCGCCGATCGCCTGCAGGCGGCGCCCGCGGGGCTGCGCTTCACGCTGGTCTGGGAGGGGCGCGAGGCCGAAATCAGCGTGCGCATGGTGGCGCACTTCAACGTCTCCAACCTGATCGCGGTTGCCGGCGCGCTGCTTGCCCGCGGGGTGGCCTTCGACGAGTTGCCGCCGGTGCTCGGGCGGTTGGCGCCGCCGCAGGGACGCATGCAGCTGGTCGGCGGGGTGTGCGAGCCGCTGGTGGTGATCGACTACGCGCACTCGCCCGATGCCCTCGCCAAGGTGCTCGAGGCCTTGCGCGGCACGGTGCATAGCCGGCGCGGCCGCCTGACCTGCGTGTTCGGCTGCGGCGGCGACCGCGACCCGGGCAAGCGCCCGCTGATGGGCGAGATCGCCAGCGCGATCGCGGACCGCGTGGTGATCACCAGCGACAACCCGCGCTCCGAGGATCCGCAGTGCATCGTCGAGGCCATCGCCGCCGGCGCCGGGCCGGCGGCCGAACGCGTGGTCGACCGCGCGCAGGCGATCGCCCGCGCGGTGGGCGAGGCGCAGGCCGACGACGTGGTGCTGATCGCCGGCAAGGGCCACGAGCCGTATCAGGAAATCCTCGGCGAACGCCTGCCGTTTTCGGATCTGGAGCAGGCGAAGCGCGCGCTCGCCGCCTGGCACGCAAGGGAGAAAGGCCAATGATGAGCCTGCACGATGCCGCGCGCGCGCTCGCCGTCCATGGGGCGCGGGCGACCGGGGAAGGGCGCTTCGACAGCGTCGGCACCGACACCCGCGCGCTCGCGCCCGGGCAGCTCTTCGTCGCGCTGCGCGGCGAGCGCTTCGACGGCCACGACTTCGTCGCCGCCGCGGCCAAGGCCGGTGCGGCCGCGGCGCTGGTCGATGCCGCCTGGGCCGCCGGCAACGCGGACGCCGGCCTGCCCGTGCTGGTGGTGGACGACACCCGGCGCGCGCTCGGCACGCTGGCGGCGGCCTGGCGGGCGCGCTTCGCACTGCCGCTCGTCGGCGTCACCGGCAGCAACGGCAAGACCACGGTCAAGGAGATGTGCGCCGCGATCCTGCGTGCGCAGGCGAGCCGCGAGGGCTTCGGCGAGGAGTCGATCCTGGCTACCCGCGGCAACCTGAACAACGACATCGGCATGCCGCTGACCCTGCTCGAGCTGCGCGACTACCATCGCGCCGCCGTGATCGAGATGGGGATGAACCACCCCGGCGAGATCGGCTACCTGAGCGCGCTCGCCCAGCCCACCGTGGCCCTGGTGAACAACGCCCAGCGTGCCCACCTGCAGGGCATGGGCTCGGTCGACGAGGTCGCGCGCGAGAAGGGCGCGATCTACGACGGCCTGGGCGGCGCCGGCGTGGCGGTGATCAACGCCGACGATCCGCATGCCGGCTACTGGCGCGCGCTCAACGCCGGGCGGCCGATTGTGACATTCGGTATCGACCAGCCGGCGGACGTGTTCGCGCGGTGTACCCTGCGCGGCCTCGGCTCGCGGCTCGAACTCGACACCCCGCAAGGGAAGATCGATTTCGCCTTGCAGGTGCCGGGTCTGCACAACGTGCGCAACGCCATCGGCGCGGCCGCGGCCTGCCTCGCGGCGGGGGTCTCGCCCGAGGCGGTGGCCGAGGGGCTGGCGGGTTTCGCCGGCACCCGCGGTCGCCTGCAACGCCGTGCCGGGCCGCAGGGTGCGCTGATCCTCGACGATTCGTACAACGCCAATCCGGATTCGGTGCGTGCCGGCATCGACGTGCTCGCCGCCATGCCCGGCCACACCTGGCTGGTGCTCGGCGACATGGGCGAGGTCGGCGAGACCAGCGCCCAGGTCCATGACGAGGTCGGCGGCTACGCCAAGAGCAAGGGCATCGACGGCCTCTTCGCGCTCGGCGAGATGAGCGCGGTGGCGGCGCACAACTTCGGCGAGGGCGCGCGCCACTTCAGCTCGGTGGAGGCGCTGGTCAAGGCGCTCGCGCCGCGCCTGGATGCGGACTCGGTGGTGCTGGTGAAGGGCTCGCGCTTCATGCGCATGGAAAGGGTGGCGGATGCGCTTGCGGCAATGCACAATCCCGCCCCTTCAACGGAAACCGGCTCCTGACATGTTGTTGGAACTCGCTCTCTGGCTCAGCCAGGACATTCGTGGCTTCAACGTCTTCGGCTACATCACGCTGCGGACGGTGCTCGCCGCCCTCACGGCGCTGGCGATCTCGCTGCTCGCCGGCCCCGCCGTCATCCGCTGGCTGGCCGCCAAGAAGATCGGCCAGGCCGTGCGCGACGACGGCCCCAAGTCGCACCTCACCAAGGCGGGCACGCCCACCATGGGCGGGGCGCTGATCCTGATCGCGATCGGCATCACCATCCTGCTGTGGGGCGACCTGCGCAACGACTACGTGTGGGTGACCCTGCTCGTGACCCTGGGCTTCGGCGCCGTGGGCTGGGTGGATGACTGGCGCAAGGTGGTGCACCGCGACCCGAAGGGGCTGGCGAGCCGCTGGAAATACCTGTGGACCTCGGCGATCGCGCTCGCCGCGGCGATCTACCTCGGCATCAGCGCCGACACCCCGGCCGAGACCGAGCTGATCGTGCCCTTCTTCAAGGCCGTGGCCTATCCGCTGGGAATCTTCGGCTTCGTCGCGCTGACCTATTTCGTCATCAACGGCACCAGTCACGCCGTCAACCTCACCGACGGCCTCGACGGCCTGGCGATCATGCCCACGGTGATGGTGGCCGGTGCGCTGGCGATCTTCGCCTACGTCGCCGGCCACGCCGGCTTCTCCAAGTACCTCGGCGTGCCCTACGTGGCGGGGGCGGGCGAGCTCGCGGTGTTCTGCGGCGCGATCTGCGGCGCCGGCCTCGGCTTCCTGTGGTTCAACGCCTACCCGGCGGAGGTCTTCATGGGCGACGTCGGCGCGCTCGCGCTCGGCGCCGCACTCGGCACCATCGCGGTGATCGTGCGCCAGGAGATCGTGCTCTTCATCATGGGCGGCCTCTTCGTCGCCGAGACCCTGTCGGTGATGGTGCAGGTGCTGTACTTCAAGGCCACGGGCGGCAAGCGCATCTTCCGCATGGCGCCGCTGCACCACCACTACGAGCTGAGTGGCTGGAAGGAGACCCAGGTCGTGGTCCGCTTCTGGATCATCACCATCATGCTGGTGCTGTTCGGCCTGTCGACGCTGAAGCTGCGATGAGCGCACTCACGGGCAAACACGTCCTCGTCCTCGGGCTCGGCGAATCGGGCCTGGCCATGGCACGCTGGTGCGCGCTGCGTGGCGCGCGCGTGCGCGTGGCCGACAGCCGCGCCGCGCCGCCCGGGGTGGAGGCGCTGAAGGCGGACGCGCCGCTCGCCGAGGTCTTCGTCGGCGGCTTCGGCCACGAGGTGCTCGACGACGTCGACCTGGTCGCGCTCAGCCCCGGGCTCGACCCCCGCGTCGGGGTCGCCGCCGAGGCGCGCCGGCGCGGCCTGCCGATCGCCGGCGAGATGAGCCTGCTCGCGCAGGCGCTCGACGAGCTCGGCGTGCGGGCGCAGACGCGCATCCTCGCAATCACCGGCACCAACGGCAAGACCACCACCACCGCGCTCACCGCCGCGCTCGCGCAGTCCGCCGGCCTCGACGCGGTCGCCGCCGGCAACATCAGCCCGGCGGCGCTCGATGTGCTGATGGAGCGCCTCGAGATCGGCGCCGCGCTGCCGGCGTGCTGGGTGCTGGAGCTCTCCAGCTTCCAGCTCGAGACCATGCTGGGCCTGGACGCCGAGGCGGCGACCGTGCTCAACGTTACCGACGATCACCTCGACCGCTACGCCGGCCTGGACGAGTACGCCGCCACCAAGGCGGCGATCTTCCAGGGCGAGGGCGTGCAGGTGCTCAACCACGAGGACGCGCGCGTGGCCGCGATGGCGCTGCCCGGCCGGCGCACGCTCCGCTTCGGCACCACGCCGCCGGCGCGCGACACCGACTACGGCCTGGCCGAGCTCGACGGTCGCGCCTGGCTGATGCACGGCGACCAGCGCCTGCTCGCGCTCGACGAGCTGCCGCTCGCCGGCCG
>NZ_AMXF01000212.1 GCF_000310225.1 Thauera phenylacetica B4P | reverse complement strand
TTTTCGCGCCTGCCGGCACTCCTACATGAACCTCCGCGCGTCCCGACCCCGCCTGTAGGAGCTGCGGCAGCTGCGAACCCGGCGCTCGAGCGAGCGCGATGCGCCTCGAAGGTGCGGCGGCACGCGGCGCTCAGGCGTCCTCGATCACCAGCACCAGCAGCTCTTTCGGCCCATGCGCGCCATACGCCAGCGTCTGCTGGATGTCGGCGGTCTTGGACGGGCCCGACACCAGCAAGGCGTTGGTCGGCAGTCCGTCGGTCCAGCGCTGCGCTTGCATGAGCTCGAAGAGGTTGTCGCGCACCTCGCTGGCGTTCAGCAGCGCGATGTGCAGCGGCGGCACCAGGCTCATCAGGCGCGGCTCCTGCGGGCTCGGCCACAGCACCAGGCTGCCGGTGGCGGCGATGCCGCCCAGCGTGCCGGTGAGGCTCGCGGGCGTATGGAAGAAGAGCTCGTCCTTCCACGCCTCCACCGCGCGCTCGTAGCCCTTCAGCCGCAGCGCACCACCCTGTTCGCGCACATGCTCGGCCAGGCGGCGGCCGTGTGCGGTGGCGGGCGACACCAGCAGCTCGTCGATGCCGCGCGCGGCGAGCGCCTCCAGCACACGCTGCGGCCACTCCGCCGCGGTGGTCGGCAAGGTCTCGCCATGCACCGCCTCGAGCATGCGGCGCAGGCGCGCGATGCGCTCGTCCGCCGCATAGCGCCAGGGATCGGTGACCAGGCCGATGTCGTAGTCGTCGGCGACCGGGGTCGTGCCCGCGAGGCTGGCGCGCAGCTTGCCGAGGATCCGTTCTTTCGCATTCATGGGGGTTTCGCTCCTGGCGTCGTTCATTGCGCGCCCAGATGCTCGCGGGCGAGCTCGTGCAGGCTGCGGGCGGCCGGCTTCGGCGCGCTGCGGTAGCGCGTCCACGGCCCGATGTCGGCCGGCATCAGCCTGCGCAGGCGGGTGCCGGCGTACATCGCCACGCGGTACAGGCCCGGCGAGGTGTTGAGCGTGCGCCACGCCTTCCACACCAGGGCCTCCTTCTTCGAGTGCTTGGCACCCTGCCCGCGCATGTGCTGCGGCTCGGCGGCAGGTGCGCGCACCGCCTCCTCGCGCAGGCGGCGCAGCAGCGAGGGGATGGGGATCTTCACCGGGCACACCTCACCGCAGGCGCCGCACATCGACGAGGCCGTGGGCAGGTCGCGGGTGGTCTCCAGGCCGAGCATGTGCGGGGTGACGATCTTGCCGATCGGCCCCGGATACACCGTGCCGTAGGCGTGGCCACCGATCCGCGTATACACCGGGCAGTGGTTCATGCACGCGCCGCAGCGGATGCAGTTGAGCGTCTGGCGCAGCTCGCCGTCGGCGAAGGCCTGGCTGCGGCCGTTGTCGAGCAGCACCAGGTGGACCTCCTGCGGACCGTCGAGCTCGTCGGCCTTGCGCGGGCCGGAGATCATGTTGACGTAGGTGGTGATCGGCTGGCCGGTGGCCGAGCGCGTCAGCAGCGACAGCAGCGGGATCACGTCGCGCAGGTGCTCGACCACCTTCTCGATGCCGGTGACGGCGATGTGCACCGGCGGCACCGTGGTCGACATGCGGCCGTTGCCCTCGTTTTCCACCAGCAGCAGCGTGCCGGTCTCGGCGATCGCGAAGTTCACCCCCGAGACCCCGATGTCGGCCTCGAAGAAGTTGCGCCGCAGCGTCTCGCGCCCGACCTGGATCAGGCGATCGACGTCCTCGGTGTATTCGACGTCGAGCTTGTCGTGGAACAGCCTGGCGACCTGGCCGGCGTTGAGGTGGATCGCCGGCATGATGATGTGCGAGGGCTTCTCCTCGCGCAGCTGCACGATGAACTCGCCCATGTCCGACTCAAGGCAGTCGACGCCGCGCGCGCCGAGGTAATGGTTCATCTCCATCTCCTCGGACACCATGGACTTGCCCTTGATCACCTTCTTCGCCGCGTGGCGCTCGGCGATGCCGTGCACGATGGCGTTGGCCTCCTCCACCGTCTCCGCCCAGTGCACCTGCACGCCATTGCGGGCGAGATTGGCCTCGAGGCGCTCGAGCAGGTCCGGCAGCTTCGACAGCGCGCGTGCGCGCACGCGGTTGCCGAAGGCGCGCAGGCGCTCGAGCTCGTCGCCGTCGGGGAACTGGTTGCGGCGCTTGTCCATCAGCGAATCCATCGCGCCGCGGAAGTTGCGCCGCAGCTGCGCGTCGGCGAGCGCCTCGCGCGCGTTGCGGGTGAAGGCGATCGGCTGCGCGGGGGTGTCGGCGAGCGTGCTCATCGCGCACCTCCCGTGCTCGCCGAGGCCGTGCGGCGAAGCAGGAAGCTCGCCAGGTGTTCGCCGCGCAGGGCGTCGCCCTGCTTCTCGAAGCAGCCGTTGATGTTGAGCAGGCAGCCGCAGTCGGCGCTCACCACCTCGGCCGCGCCCGAGCCCTTCAGCGCGGCGGTCTTGTCCTGCACCATCGCGCCCGAGATGTCGGGCATGCGCACGCTGAAGCTGCCGCCGAAGCCGCAGCACTCGCTCTCGTGGTCGTGGTCCACGCGCTCGACCCCCGCCAGCTGCGCGAGCAGCGCGCGCCCATGCACATGCGTGTTCATCTCGCGCCGCGCCGAACAGGAGGTGTGCAGCGCGAGCTTGACCGGCGCGCCGGTGTGCTCGAAGCGGACCTTGCACACCTCGAGCAGGAACTCGGCGAGCTCGAAGGTGCGCGCGGACAGCGACTCGACCTGCTTCAGCGTCTGCGTCTCGTCCTTGAACAGCTCGAAGTAGTGATGGCGGAACATGCCCGCGCACGAGCCCGACGGGATCACCACCGGCCAGTCGCCGGCGAAGAGCGCGAGCTGCGCGCGCGCCACCTCGCGCGCCTCGTCGGTGTAGCCCGAGGTATAGGCCGGCTGGCCGCAGCAGCTCTGCGCCTGCGGGAAATGCACCCGGATGCCCTCGCGCTCGAGCAGGCGGATCGCGTCCATCCCCGCACCGGGAAAGAACACGTCGATCACGCAGGTGCCGAACAGATAAACATCGGCCGGCTTGGGCGGGTAGCGGCGCGCGGCCTCGAGCGGCGACGCGACGCGCGTGGCGTTGGCGGGTGCGGGGGACAGGGGGCTCATGTGCCTGGGCTCCGGGGTTGCTGGGCTCTGGATTGCTGGGCTCTGGATTGCACTGCAGCCGCGGCGCGGCCGCGACGGCAGGAGGGACGGCCGCGCGGGGGATGCCGCAGCACCCCCCTCTGCGGCGCTCAGCCGGCGGCGAGCAGCGGATCGGACACGCCGAGGACGTAGATCGCGATCATTGCCACCGCGCCGGTCATCAGCACGTAATAGACCGTCGGCCAGAAGGTCTTGCGCAGGATCGCGCCTTCGCGACCGAGCAGGCCCACGGTCGCCGAGGCCGCCACCACGTTGTGGATCGCCACCATGTTGCCGGCGGCCGCACCGATCGCCTGCACCGCCACGATCATCGCCGTGGACACGCCGAGCGAGGTCGCCACGCCGAACTGGAACTGGCTCAGCATCATGTTGCTGACCGTGTTCGAGCCCGCGATGAAGGCCCCGAGCGCGCCCACCGCGGGCGCCAGCAGCGGATACACGTTGCCCACGCTGTCGGCCACCCAGCGCGCCATCGCGATCGGCATGCTCGGCAGGTCGGCGGCGTTCACCCCCGAGTTGATCAGGATGCGCACCATCGGCACGGTAAACAGCAGCACGAAGCCGGCGCCGAGCAGCACGCGCGAGGACTCGCCCACTGCCTTCACCAGCGAGCGCGCGTGCATGCCGTGCAGGAACACGGTGATCAGCACCACCGCCACCAGGATGCCGCCGGGCAGGTAGAGCGGCTGGAAGTCGGCCTTGATGCCCTTCTCGCCCAGGATGTCGGCGAACACGATCACCACCGACTTCATCGCCCCGCCGATCTCGGGGAACACCCGGCTCAGCACCAGCAGCGCCCCCACCAGCACGTAGGGCAGCCAGGCGCGGAAGATGCTGATCGGCTGGTGATGCGGGAGCTGGTCGAGCTTCATCTCGATGCTGCCCATCCACTCGCTCGGCCACTCCTTCGGGTCGGCGAAGTCCCAGCTCTTCTTCGGCACCAGGAAGCCGAAGCGCGCCGCACTGGTGACGATGGCCAGGCCCACCAGGCCGCCCAGCAGCGAGGGGAACTCCGGCCCCAGGAAGACGCCGGTGAAGGCGTAGGGCACGGTGAAGGCGACCCCCGCGAAGAGCGCGAAGGGCAGCACCTCGAGGCCGGCCTTCCAGCTCTTCTCGCGGCCGAAGAAGCGCGTGAGCATCATCACCATGATCAGCGGGATCACCGTGCCGACCATGGCATGGATGATCGCCACGTTGCCGGTGATCACCTGCAGGAAGACGTCCCAGCTCGAGCCCTTGGCGGCGAGCTGCGCCCCGATCGTCGCGCTGTCGAGGCCGCTATTGACGCCGATGATGATCGGCGTGCCCACCGCACCGAAGGACACCGGCGTGCTCTGCACCAGCATGCCGAGCAGCACCGCCGCCAGCGCCGGAAAGCCGATCGCCACCAGCAGCGGCGCGGCGATCGCCGCCGGCGTGCCGAAGCCCGACGCGCCCTCGATGAAGCAGCCGAACAGCCACGCGATGATGATCGCCTGGATGCGGCGGTCGGGGCTGATCGTGGCGAAGCCCGCGCGGATCGCGGTGATGCCGCCCGAGTACTTCAGCGTGTTGAGCAGCAGGATGGCGCCGAAGATGATCCACAGCACCCCGACCGTGATCACCAGCCCCTGCAGGGTCGAGGCGAGCACGCGGTTCAGGCTCATCTCCCACACGTACAAGCCGATGCCCGCGGTGAGGATATAGACGACCGGCATCGCGCGCTTGGCGGGCCAGCGCAGGCCCACCAGCAACACCGCGGCGAGCAGGATCGGAGAAAAGGCGAGAAATGCGAGCGTACCTGGCTGCATGGGAGCCCCCGCCTCAGACCGGCGCGCGCATCGTGCGCGCGGCCATGAACATCGATCGAACCATCATTGCCTCTTCCCCCTTCGGATGGATTTCATGAAATATGGATGAGTGTTCCTTCGTCTTTCCCGTAAATTGGTCTTACCACTTTACCGAAAGTTGCACCAGACTAAGGGAGCCCGCGAGGCCTGTCAATGGAAATCATCAGATTTATCGATGGGAGCATGAGGGGCGGGTTCGGCGGGCGCCGGGAGGGGGCGGCGAGCGGTGGGTACCGTTCCACAGCGGCCCTGGTCCGAGGCTGCGCGGCGTCGAGCGTGAGGAACCACCGGATCCGGTGCCGCCTACGAACCGCACGGCGGCAAGCGCGGTCGGTTGCGTTTCAGTACGGTCGATCCAGCAGGCGAGTTGGTCGTGACCGATGCAGCGCGTTTCGCAACCACGCTTGCACGTGGCATCGGGCGTGCCACGGCATTCGGCTGCGGCTTGCTTTTGGTTCGGCCGCTGGACTGATTTGTTCTATCGTTCGATAGCACAAACTCACAAGGACGCAGCCATGGAAGCCTTCACCGTACGGGACCTGCGCGAGCGCACCGGGGAACTCATCCGTGGCGCCGAGGAAGGTCATCTTTCAGTCGTGACCAAGCACGGCAATCCCGTCTTCGTCGCAGTGCCCTTTGACGAGGTGCTGCTCGAGAGCGGCGTACGCGTCAGCCTGGCATTGCGCCTGTTCGACGACGGCACGCTCACACTGTCACAAGCGGCCAAGGTGGCCGGTGTCAGAGTCGAGGCCTTCATTGAACGCGTCGGGGCGGCCGGTCTCACGGTCGTGCGCACTCCCGCTGATAAGCTGGACTCGGAACTCGAGATAATCGCCCGGCATGGGCGTAGCCGATAGTGGTCCTCTGATTGCACTCGCAAGGCTGGATCTAATGCCGCTTCTGACGTGTCGCTTGCAGCGTAATCTCGGGCGCGAAGCTGCCCCGGGTGTTCCCCGCGCCCACAGGGACGAACTGCAGTCGCGCCTTCCCAAGCACCCGCAGGCATCCGCGCCCAGCGCCACCCATGGGAGCGGGGACCCGCGCAGGCTGCAACTCCCCTCGACTCCCCAATGCTAGAAAAAGGCGCCGATCGCTCGGACGGCTCCTCAGTGGCGATCCCGAGGACCTTCAACGATCGACACCAGCCGGGAAGACTCCGACGCGTGGAACCGGACAGCCCGGACAATCCCCTTGCCCCCACGCCCTCGCCGGACTAGATTCACACCCCGCACCACACCACCACCCAGGACACCCCCTCGATGAAACCCGCCCCGCTCCAGCCCCGCCGCCTGTCGGACAGCATCGTCGAGCGCATCGAGACCCTGGTGCTCGAGGGCAGCCTGCGCCCGGGCGAGCGCCTGCCTGCGGAGCGTGCGCTCGCCGAGGAGTTCGGCGTGTCGCGGCCGTCGGTGCGCGAGGCGATCCAGAAGCTGGTGGCGCGCGGGCTGCTGGTGAGCCGCCATGGCGGCGGCACCTTCGTGAACAGCACGCTCGGCGCCTCGTTCCGCGATCCGATGATCGAGCTGCTCGAGCGCAACCCCGAGGCGCAGCGCGACCTCATCGAGTTCCGCCACACCCTGGAGGGGGCCTGCGCCTACTACGCCGCGCAGCGCGCCACCGCGCCCGACCGCGAGCGCCTAAAGGCCGCCTTCGAGCGCGTGCAGGACTGCTACCTGCAGCAGGGGCGCATCAGCCGGGCGGACGAGGGGCGGGCCGACGCCCTCTTCCACCTCGCGATCGCCGAGGCCAGCCACAACGCGGTGCTGCTGCACACCATCCGCAGCCTGTTCGATCTGCTCGAGCACAACGTGGTGACCAACATCGGCGGCATGCTGCCGCTCGGCAGCGCGGTGCGCGACAAGCTGCTCGCCCAGCACCAGTCCCTGTACGACGCGATCGTCGGCGGCCGGCCCGACGACGCGCGCCGCCTCGCCTCCGAACACATGGACTACGTGCAGGAAGTGCTCGACGAGACGCGCGACGAGGCCCTGCGCATCGAGCGCGCGCAGCGCCGCCGCGAGCCGGCCTGAGCGGCCG
>NZ_AMXF01000211.1 GCF_000310225.1 Thauera phenylacetica B4P | reverse complement strand
GGCGGCGGCCTCGGGGTCGAGGCGGGCGAGCTCGGCGTGCAGCGCCGGCCAGCCGCGCTCGGCGGCCTCGTCGTCGAGCGCACGGCGCAGCTCGGGGTCGGCCGCGGGCAGGTCGGAGAGCCCGTCGCGCAGCGCCTTGAAGTACAGCATGGTGCCGCCGGCCAGCAGCGGAAGATTGCCGCGCGCGACGATCTCGCCCATCAGGCGGATCGCGTCGGCGCGAAAGCGCGCGGCGGAGTAGTTCTCCTCGGGGCTGACCACGTCGATCAGGTGGTGCGGGCACACCGCGCGCTCTTCCGCGCTCGGCTTGGCGGTGCCGATGTCCATGTCGCGGTACACCAGCGCCGAATCTACGCTGATCACCTCCACCGGCAGAGCCTGCGCGAGCGCAAGCGCGCTCGAGGTCTTGCCGCTGGCGGTGGGGCCGAGCAGCAGCAGGGCGGGCGGAAGGGTGACGGGCGTGGCGTGGGTCAGATCGGGAGGTGCTTCAGTGGGCACGCGGGCAAGGGGGTCGCGACGACGCAGGGGGGTGGATTATCCCCCGCTACGTCGCGATCCGCCAGCACGGAGCCAACTGCACGGAGCCGCCAGCGTCTCAGGCTCGCCGCGCGCGGCGTCCGATTCCCAGCCCGGCAAGACCGATGGCCAGCAGGGAAAGGGAGACGGGCTCGGGGACCGGATTCTGCGAGATGGTGATCTCGCCGGCCAGCGCCTCGCCGTTGTCGCCCACCTCGCCGAGATAGAGATAGAGGCCTGTTGTGGACAGTGCCGAGCTCAGGTTGAAGCTGATCTTGCCACCGTCGCCGAGGCTGAGGAAACCGTCGGCTCCCGGGCCTGCGATGGATTCGCCGTCGAACAGTCCGAGGGTGGCGACGGCGTTGTCGACCGTGCTGCCGGTGGGGCCGGTGCCGAAGAGCTTGGCGTCGGCCGGATCGCGCTGTGCGCCCGGGGTGAACACCACCCCGCTCGAGTAGTTGAACGCGCTCAGCGGAGAAAGGCCTGCGACACAGACGGCCGTGGCGCATGAGGTGGTCGAGAGGATGATCGCGTCGAGGTCGAATCCGCTGAATTGACCGGTGGCGCCACCCAGGCCGCTGCTGTTATCCCGGATCGTGATCGACTGCAGCGTACCGATGGCCGCGGTCGACAGATCGGCACGGAAAACCACCGTGGCGGCCACAGTGCCGCCGGTGAAGCCAGTGAGCTGGGTCAGCGAGATCGGCGTTGCGTGGGCGAGGCCCGCTCCAAGGCCGGTCGCGAGGAGCGCAGTGGCGATGAACTGCTTGCGGATTTTCATGGCTCTCTCCTGTTCATGTTTTCAGATGGTGGCCACATCTCGAACGGTGCGAGCGTTCGTGTGTGACACATGAACTTGAGCAAGCGCTATGCCTGAGGTCCAGATCTTTGATTAAGCTAGATTTTTTGGCCCTGGAAGGCGCAATTTCCGATGCGGTGTAAAAAATGCCGACACTTTCGAGGGCGCTGTCGGACTTTGCGCCCCCCGTAGCCCGGGAGGCGATCGAGCCGGGAGCCGGGGCAGAGCCTTCGCTCGCCCCGGGCTCCGGTGATCAGCGGCTGCCGCGCAGCATCGAGCGCGTCATCGAGTCGAGCGGCAGGGCGTAGTCGTGCACCGCCAGCACCACGTTGGTCTCGGGCTGGATGACCTTGAGGTTCACGAACACCAGCTCGCTGCTCTGCGCATAGGTGCCCACCACCACCGCCTGGGCGTCGTGCGAGCTGGCGAGGTCGCGGATCTCGCGGGTGAGCATGAGCTCGCCCTGGTCGCGCGCCATGTAGACGTTGTTGCGGAACTTCATCTCGACCATGCGGTAGCCGGCGAGTGTGAAGCGCGCGGAGACCTGCTCCGAGATGAGGCGGCCGAGCGTGGAGGATTGCTCGAGCGCGTCGATGTTGACCACGGTGGCGGCGATCAGCGCCTGCGCCGGCGCGAGCTGGCCGCGCAGCTGCGCGAGCAGGCTGTCGGCGGCCGCGTAGTTGGAGGGGATCAGCGGGTTGGCCGCGGCGGCGTCGAAGCTGACCTCCTTGCGCTGCGCGACCGGCTCGGTGGCGCAGCCGGTGGTGACCAGCACGCTGGCGGCGAGGACGGCGGCGAGGATTGCAGGCTTGCGCATCATTCGCCTCCGACGATCTGGAAGGACTTGGAGCGTGCCTGCGGGGCGGCGAGATAGAGCGCCTCGTCAGCCGCGTCCGCGCGGAACACGCCGGTCTCGCGCGCGATGAACTGGCTGCTGTCGGTCACGCTGGTGCTGACGATGACTTCGAGCGCACCGGTGGCGTCGACGCCGGGCTTGACCTGGGTGTCCACGCCGACGCGCAGGGCGCCCGCCGGAGTGCGCAGCACCGGGTGGCCAGCTTCGAGCAGGGCGGTGATCAACTGGGTGGAGAAGGCGCGGTCGAAGGCCGAGGCGTCGGCATGCTGATTGACGAACAGCGCCGTCTGCGGGGCCAGGCGGGCGGACAGGCGCTGCGCGACGTCGCGGGCGAGGCCGTTCCAGTGCGCAGCGGAGTGCAGCGCGCTCTGCGAGACGGCTGCCGGGGCATTGGCCGCGGAGTCTTGATGGACGGGCAGGGCGCAGCCGCCTGCCAGCAGGGCCGCGGCGCTGGCCGCGGCGAGGGTCTTCTTCATGGAGCGCATTCTCCGGGACGGGGCACCGCGTCGACCGCAGGCGGTGAGGACGGTGTCGGGCAAGTGAAACGGCGTATGTCGCAGCTATGCCGAAAGCTAGCAGAAGCCCCGCTCCGACTCAATTCCGCCGCGTCGGCGGGTGAGACATAGTACCGCGTCGCGGCGCTGCACAAAAAACGGGCAGCAGGGGAATCCCCTTGCTCGCCAGCGCCTTGCACGACTTATCCACAGCTTGTCCCGGAAGCTGCTCACGCCCGCTGGGGAAAACCTCGTCCGTGTCCCCCGGGCCCGCCCCGACGGCGTGGGATGCCCCGGCCGCGTTCACGGTGGAATGCAACTTGCCGCTGCGATGCGCTCAAACCGCCCGTGCGCTGCGGGTATCATGGCGCCCACTGCGCACGGGCGGTCCGTGCATTTCTGTCGAGGTGTCTTCTTGAAGATCTTTTCGCCGCTGTACGAGCGGGCGATGGTGTGGTCGCGGCATCGGCGCGCGCCGTGGTTCCTGGGGGGGCTCAGCTTCGCCGAGTCGTCCTTCTTCCCCATCCCGCCGGACGTCATGCTCGCGCCGATGTGCCTGGCGAATCCACACCGTGCGTGGTGGTTCGCGCTCGTGACCACGCTGACCTCGGTGGCCGGCGGGCTCTTCGGCTACCTGATCGGCTACTACGCCTTCGACCTCATCGAGCCCTGGCTGCGCGGAAGCAACTACTGGAGCGCCTACGAGCAGGCGGTGGCGTGGTTTGACGCCTGGGGCTTCTGGGCGATCTTCATCGCCGGCTTCTCGCCGATTCCCTACAAGGTGTTCACGATCGCCGCCGGCGTGGCGTCGATGGCGCTGCTGCCGTTTACGCTGGCCTCGCTGGTCGGTCGTGGCGCGCGCTTCTTCCTGGTCGCGGGGCTGATGGCCTGGGGCGGCGAGCGCATGGAGGGCGCGCTGCGCAAGTACGTCGACCGCATCGGCTGGGCCACGGTCGCGGCGGTGGTGGTCGGGGTGCTGGTGTATCGGGCGGGATGATTCAGGAGCGCCGGAAAACGCGAGATCGGCGGCGCCGCACCCGCCGCAGCCGGTCGCGACCGCAGCTCCGGATTTCGCGGCTGCCGCCGCTCCTGCACGGCCCGGAAGCGCCGGGGGCTCTGTAGGAGCGCCGGCCGGCGCGAAAGCGGCGCCGGGCGTGCGTTACTGCCCGCGCATGAAGAAGCGGTCGAGCTCGGCGAGGCTGAGCTGCGTCCAGGTGGGGCGGCCGTGATTGCACTGGTCGGCGCGCTCGGTGGCCTCCATGTCGCGCAGCAGGGCGTTCATCTCGGGCAGGGTAAGCTGGCGGTTGGCGCGCACCGCGCCGTGGCAGGCCATGGTGGCGAGCAGCTCGTTGCGGCGTGCGGTGACGACCTCGGTGGCGGGGAATTCGCGCAGCTCCTGCAGCAGCTCGCGCACCAGCTCCGCCACCGGTGCGCTCGCCAGCAGCGCGGGCACGCTGCGGACCAAGAGCTCCTGCGGGCCGGCGGCAGCGATCTCGAAGCCCATGCCGACGAGCACCTCGGTGCACTCCTCGGCCGCCGCCATGTCCTTCGCCCCCACCGAGAACACCGCCGGGATCAGCAGGCGCTGCACCGCCGGGCGGCCGTCGATCACGGTCTTGAGTTTCTCGTAGAGGATGCGCTCGTGGGCGGCGTGCATGTCCACCAGCACGAGGCCGGCCGCGTTCTGGGCGAGGATGTAGATGCCGTGCAGCTGGCCGAGCGCGTAGCCCAGCGGCGGCGCCTCGCCCGCGGGAGCCTCCACGAGCGCAGGGTGGGTGCCCGAGGGACGTTCGGCGGATCGACCGGGCAGGCCGGCGGAGCCCGCCTCGCGTGCGCCCGCGGCGAAGTCGAAGTAGGCGCGGCTCGCCGACTCCATCGCCAGGCGTCCCTGCTGGGCGTGGGCGGGCGGCCAGGACCGCGAGGCTGCCTGGGTGCCGGCCGCAACGGAGGGCGGTGGCATGGCGCTCCCGAAGCCCGCTTGCGGGACTGCGCTCGACGCCGGCGAGGCCTGCAGCGTGCCGGCTCCTGGACCGGGGCCGGCACCCGCAGCCGTGGCCGCGGGTGCGGACACCTCCGCCGCGCGTCCCGCCCCGCTCTCGGCCAGCGTGCGGCGCACGGCGTGGAAGACGAACTGATGCACCGCGCGCGACTCGCGGAAGCGCACCTCGATCTTGGCCGGATGCACGTTCACATCCACCCCGGCGGGGTCGAGCTCGAGGAAGAGCGCGTAGGCGGGGTGGCGCGCGCCGTGCAGGATGTCGGCGTAGGCCTCGCGCACCGCGTGGGCGAGCAGCTTGTCGCGCACGAAGCGGCCATTGACGAAGAAATACTGCGCGTCGCGGCTGGCGCGCGAGTAGGCGGGCAGCGAGGCGAAGCCGGCCAGGCGCAGCACGCCGGCGTCGGCCTGGAGCTCGCGGGCGTGCTGCAGGAAGTCGTCGCCCATCAACGCGGCGACGCGCGCCGGCGGCGGCGAGGGCGGCAGGCGGTGGATCACGCGGCCGTTGTGGGCGAGCTGCAGGCCGATGTCGGGGCGCGCCAGCGCGACGCGGCGGAACATGTCGTCGCAGTGGGCGAACTCGGTGGCGTCGGTCTTGAGAAACTTCCGCCGCGCGGGGGTGTTGTAGTAGAGGTCGGCGACGTCGACCACGGTGCCGTGGTCGAGCGCCGCGGGCTCGGGCTCACGCCCGGCCTCGATGCGCCAGGCGTGGCTCGCGCCCTCGGCACGGCTGGTGATGCTGGTGCGCGCCACCGCGGCGATCGCGGCCAGCGCCTCGCCGCGAAAGCCCATCGTGCCCACGTGCTCGAGATCGTCGAGGGTGGTGATCTTGCTGGTGGCGTGGCGCTCGAGCGCGAGCGCGAGCTCGTCGCGTGCGATGCCACAGCCGTCGTCCGCGACGCGGATGCGACGCACGCCGCCCTGCTCGAGCTGCACCTCGATCGCACGCGCGCCCGCATCGACCGCATTTTCGAGCACCTCCTTGAGCACCGAGGCCGGGCGTTCGACCACCTCGCCGGCGGCGATCTGGTTGACCAGCAGGTCGGAGAGGCGGTGGATGTGGGGCATGGGGCGGCGACAGTCAGGCAAAGGCAGGATTATACGGGGCAGGGGAGGCGGCACGCCGGGCCGTGCGCCTGCCGCCTCTCCTGCCTCGGACGCAATCGTGACGGTTCATGCAGGAGCACCTACAGGGCTCCGGAAGCGCGTCGGTTTATGTAGGAGCGCCGGCAGGCGCGAACAAGGCGGCACAGTCCCTACCCACGCCCATCGCCCCGTCACCGCCCATTCGCGGCTGCCGCCGCTCCTACAGGACCCCGGAAAGCACGTCGGTTCATGTAGGAGCGCCGGCAGGCACGAATGCGGCACCACCTCGAACGCAACCGTGAGGGTCCTGTAGGAGCGCCGGCAGGCACGAATGCGGCACCACCTCGAACGCAACCGTGACGGCCCATGTAGGAGCGCCGGCAGGCGCTAATGCAGCGCTGCAGATACCGGCTCGGGCAACGAAGCCCGCCACCTTCGCGCCTGCAAAAACCGTTGATTTTGCCGGTGCGCGCCGGGAGCCTGGCGCGGGTCGGGTATCATCGCGGCCATGTTCCGGGGTGGGCGCCCGGCGGTCCACACGCCGACGCTCGGTCCTACGCCAAGATCTTTTCATCGTTCCAGCATCCCATGAAGTCCATCGTCATCCTCATCTCCGGCCGCGGCAGCAACATGGAAGCCATCGTGCGCGCCGGCATCCCCGGCGCGCGCATCGCCGCGGTGATCAGCAACCGGCCGGGCGCGGGCGGGCTCGAGTTCGCGCGCACGCACGGCATCGCCACCGCGGTGGTCGACCACAAGTCGCACCCCGACCGCGCCAGCTTCGACGAGGCGCTCGCCGCATGCATCGACGCCCATGCGCCCGACCTGGTCGTGCTCGCCGGCTTCATGCGCGTGCTCACCGACGCCTTCGTGCGCCGCTACGGGGGCCGCCTGCTCAACATCCATCCCTCGCTGCTGCCGTCCTTTCCCGGGCTGCACACCCACCGTCGCGCGCTCGAGACCGGGGTGAAGGTGCATGGCGCGAGCGTGCATTTCGTCACCGCCGAACTCGACGACGGGCCGATCGTGATCCAGGCCGCGGTGCCCGTGCTGGCCGGCGACGACGAGGACAGGCTGGCTGCGCGCGTGCTCGCGCAGGAGCACCGCATCTACCCGCAGGCGGTGCGCTGGTTCGTCGACGACCGGCTCGAGCTCGCCGACGGCCGTGTGCGCCTGCGCGACGCGTCGGCCCAGGATGGCGAGGCGCTGCTGGTGCCGGCACCCGACACGGGCGGGCGGCCGTGATGCGCGCGCGGTTCGCGCGCCTCGCGCTCGCCGCCTGCGCGAGCCTGG
>NZ_AMXF01000210.1 GCF_000310225.1 Thauera phenylacetica B4P | reverse complement strand
GGTGAAGCACGACGCCATCCCGCGCAAGGGTTTATGTAGGAGCGCCGGCAGGCGCGAATCGGGCGCCCGGTCGCACGGCTGCGTGGGGCGTGGCACATGCCGAACCGCCGTTTTCGCGCCTGCCGGCGCTCCTACAGGGCGGGGTCGCGCGCGAGACACTGGCCGCCATCCCGCGCGATGTTTGATGCCGGAACGCCGCGCGGGCGGAAGCACGACGCCATTCGCGCCGACGGTTTATGAACGAACGCCGCACGGGGTGAAGCACGACGCCATCCCGCGCAAGGGTTTATGTAGGAGCGCCGGCAGGCGCGAATCGGGCGCCCGGTCGCACGGCTGCGTCGGGCGTGCCACATGCCGAACCGCCGCTTTCGCGCCTGCCGGCGCTCCTACAGGGGCGGCGCCGGCTGAGGTGCCGCATTCATGCATGGGCGGAAATTCCCACTTGGCATTTCTGGAGCGTCGGCTATGCTTACCGCATGAATTGGCATGCACACTCCCTGCGGACGGGGCGCTACTCCGAACGCGGCCGAATCTATCTCGTGACGACGGTGACGGCCGGTCGTGCGCCGTTGTTCGCGGACTTCCGCGTGGCGCGTGCGGTCGTGCATGAGCTGCAGCGCAGCGACGAGACCGGGCTTTGCCGGACGCTCGCGTACGTGTTGATGCCCGATCACCTGCATTGGCTGGTGGAATTGGTCGAAGGGGATTTGTCGCGCGTGGCCGGGCGATTCAAGTCGAGCGCGGCCGCGGCGGTGAACCGCGAGTTGGGAACGCCCAAGGTTCGACGGTGGCAGCGGGGGTTTCATGATCGGGCGGTGCGGCAGGAGGACGATCTCGTCGACCTCGCACGCTACGTGGTCGCCAACCCCCTCCGCGCGGGATTGGTGAAGCGGATCGCGGAGTATCCGCATTGGGACGCGGTGTGGTTGTGAGCCGACTGGCACCACGCGTGATGGTTCATGCCGGTGTGCCCCGCGTTGGGGACGCGGCGGCACGTCGCGCGGCGGTTTGTGTAGGGGCGGCGCGGGTTGAGCGGCTTTCGCGCTACAGAAACCGCCACGCGTCCCGGCCCCCCTGTAGGAGCTGCGGCAGCTGCGAATGCGGCGGTTCGGCGACCGCGGCGCCCGAAGGAGCCCGGACGCCGCTTTCGCGCCTGCCGGCGCTCCTACAGGGGGCGGCGCGGGTTGAGCGGCGTTCGCGCTACAGAAACCGTCACGCGTCCCGGCCCCCCTGTAGGAGCTGCGGCAGCTGCGAATGAAGCGGTTCGGCCACCGCGGCGCCCGAAGGAGCCCGAAGGAGCCCGAACGAGCCCGGACGAGCCCGAACGAGCCCGAACGAGCCCGAACGAGCCCGGACGCCGCTTTCGCGCCTGCCGGCGCTCCTACAGGGGCGGCGGGGGCCTGGCGGCTTTCGCGCGTGAGCTCACTCCGCGAGCTTTTCCTCGCGGATGGCTTCGTATTCATCCTGCCAGAACCACTTCTCCTCGCCGAAGGCGGGGACGAGCTGGTCGAGCCAGGTGGCCTGGGCGTCGAACTTGGCGAAGAACGGACGCTGCACCCAGTCCGGGTTGCGGCCCTGGATGAAGCGCAGGACGAAGACCTTTTCGCCGGCGATCTCGGTGACGCCCTGGATTTCGACCTTGCCGGGGCTGGCGCTCATGCTGGGGCCGCGGGCGGTGCGGGCGAGGCCGGAGACTTGCTGGATGGCCTGCTGGTAGATCTCCCAGGCGCGCGCGAGCGGGACCTCGAAGTAGTGGCGGGCGCCGGTGTCGCGCTCGACGAACATGTAATAGGGGACGAGGCCGAGGCGGACCTCGGTCTTCCACAGCCGCGCCCAGGCGGCGGGGTCGTCGTTGATGTGGGCGATGAGGGGACCTTGCGCACGGATCACGACGCCGGTGGCGCGGATGCGGCGGATGGCGGCTTGCGCGGCGTCGGTCTCGAGCTCTTTCCAGTGGTTGTAGTGCGCCATCAGCGCGACGTGCTTGCCTGCTTCTACGAGCTGCTGGAGCAGGTGCATGAGGTCGTCGGCGTCCTCAGCGCCGAGGAAGCGGTGCGGCCAGAAGGTGAGCGCCTTGGAGCCGATGCGGATGGTCTGGATGTGGTCGAACTCGGGGCGCAGGAGCGGCTCGAGGTAGTCGCGCAGGTGGCGGGTCTTCATGACCATGGGGTCGCCGCCGGTGACGAGCAGGTCGGTGACCTCGGGGTGGCTGCGCAGGTAGTCGTGGAGCTGGCGGGCTTCGGAGCTGGCGATGCGCAGGTCCTTGTCGCCGACGAATTGCGCCCAGCGGAAGCAGAAGGTGCAGTAGGCGTGGCAGGTCTGGCCCTGGCTGGGGAAAAAGAGCACGGTCTCGCGATACTTGTGCTGCAGGCCGTCGATGCGGTTGCCGTGCTCGTCGAGCGGCATGTTCATCTGCATCTGGTCGGCGGGGTGCGGGTTGAGGGCGTGGCGGACCTCGGCGACCGCGTGCTCGAGTTCGTCCTTGTCGGCGCCGTTCTCGAGCAGCGTGGCGATGCGGTCGTAGTGCTCGGGGGCGAGCATGCCGCGCTGCGGGAAGGTGAGCTGGAAGATGGGGTCGCGGGGGACGTCGGCCCAGTCGATGAGCTCGTCGATGACGTATTGATTGACGCGGAAGGGCAGCACCGCGGCGACGACCTTCATCTCGAAGCGCTGCTCGGGGGTGAGGCGGGCAAGCTGCGGGATGCGGTCGAGGTCGCGGGCGGTGAAGACCTTGAAGGGCGTGGGGGCGAAGTGCTGCGCGACCGGCGGCACGAGCTGGGTGGGGCGGGCGGCCGGGTCGGCGAGGGTCTGGGCGGCGGCAGACCGCGGGGCATGGACGGCCTGGCCGTGGATGGCGACGGCGGGCCGCAGGGCGTCGGGCTGCTGGGCTGCGCGCGGGGTCGAGGCCTTGAGAGCATGCACTTGTGCGCTCATGTTCGTCTCCTTGGTCTGGTTGTGCTGTGGTTGTGCTGTGGATCTGCGACTGCCGCGGGTTGCGGCTGCACGGCGACTGCGGTTCGGCAGCGCGGGCGGTCTTCGGACGGAGGGGCGCGGGAGGAAGCATCGGCGAGCAAGGGCCGCGCACCGGGAATCCGTCAGGCTCCCCGGATTGGGGAGCAGCTTGGCGAAGGAATACTAGGGCACAAAGTTGTTTTGTGCAAATACGACAGACCGAGCCGCGAGATGGTTCCTGTAGGAGCGCCGGCAGGCGCGAATGCAGCCAAGCCCCCCCGCCGTTTCCTGTAGGAGCGCCGGCAGGCGCGAAAGCGGCGTCCGGGCTCCTTCGGGCGCCGCGGTCGCCGAACCGCCGCATTCGCAGCTGCCGCAGCTCCTACAGGAGGTCCGGGACGCGTGGCGGTTTCTGTAGCGCGAACGCCGCTCCTACAAGAGGTCCGGGACGCCAGGCGGTTTCTGTAGCGCGAACGCCGCTCCGCCCCCGCCGCCCCCTGTAGGAGCGCCGGCAGGCGCGAAAGCGGCGTCCGGGCTCCTTCGGGCGCCGCGGTCGCCGAACCGCCGCATTCGCAGCTGCCGCAGCTCCTACAAGAGGTCCGCAACGCGAGGCGGTTTCTGTAGCGCGAACGCCGCTCCTACAAGAGGCCCGGGACGCGAGGCGGTTTCTGTAGCGCGAACGCCGCTCCTACAAGAGGCCCGGGACGCGAGGCGGTTTCTGTAGCGCGAACGCCGCTCCGCCCCCGCCGTCCCCTGTAGGAGCGCCGGCAGGCGCGAAAGCGGCGTCCGGGCTCCTTCGGGCGCCGCGGTCGTTGAACCGCTCCATTCGCAGCTGCCGCAGCTCCTACAAGAGGTCCGCAACGCGAGGCGGTTTCTGTAGCGCGAACGCCGCTCCTACAAGAGGCCCGGGACGCGAGGCGGTTTCTGTAGCGCGAACGCCGCTCCTACAAGAGGCCCGGGAC
Source organism: Thauera phenylacetica B4P (assembly GCF_000310225.1). Lineage (GTDB taxonomy): Bacteria > Pseudomonadota > Gammaproteobacteria > Burkholderiales > Rhodocyclaceae > Thauera > Thauera phenylacetica. The sequence continues at coordinate 3,220 of NZ_AMXF01000210.1, read as the reverse complement.
GCGAGGCGGTTTCTGTAGCGCGAACGCCGCTCCGCCCCCGCCGCCCCCTGTAGGAGCGCCGGCAGGCGCGAAAGCGGCATCCGGGCTCCTTCCGGCGCCGCGGTCGCCGAACCACCGCATTCGCAGCTGCCGCAGCTCCTACAAGAGGTCCGGGACGCGTGGCGGTTTCTGTAGCGCGAACGCCGCTCCTACAAGAGGCCCGGGACGCGAGGCGGTTTCTGTAGCGCGAACGCCGCTCCGCCCCCGCCGCCCCTGTAGGAGCGCCGGCAGGCGCGAAAGCGGCGTCCCGGCTCCTACCGGCGCCGCGGTCGCCGAACCGCCGCATTCGCAGCTGCCGCAGCTCCTACAGGGGGGCCGGGACGCGTGACGGTTTCTGTAGCGCGAACGCCGCTCCTACAAGAGGCCCGGGACGCGAGGCGGTTTCTGTAGCGCGAACGCCGCTCCGCCCCCGCCGCCCCTGTAGGAGCGCCGGCAGGCGCGAAAGCGGCGATGCCGGCGCGATCGACGTCGGCGCGGGGCGGGGGGTTCGTTCCGGTGCGCCGGGCTTGCCACGGGGGCGCCGCGCTCACTAAGCTGAACGTATTCCCCACGAATGGAGCGCGCGCCATGGACTTCCGCAACGGCAAGGAGAGCAACAACGTCGAGGACCGCCGCGGACAAGGCGGACGCGGGCTGCGCGGCGGTGGCAAGATCGGCATCGGGACGATCGTGCTGGCGCTGGTGGCGATGTACTTCGGCATCGATCCGAGCGTGGTGCTCAACACGGCGATGACCGACCCGGCGCCGGTCGAATCCACCCAGCAGCGCCCCGAGGCCGAGAACGCGCAGGCGCGCTTCGTGTCGATGGTGCTGGCCGACACCGAGGATACCTGGCGGGTGATCTTCCAGCAGGGCGGCGCGACCTACCGCGAGCCCAAGCTGGTGCTGTACACCGGCGCCACGCGCAGCGCCTGCGGGGTCGGGCAGGCGGAGATGGGGCCGTTCTATTGTCCGGCGGACGCCAAGGTGTATCTCGACCTGGCCTTCTTCGATGAGCTGCACCACCGCTTCGGCGCGCCGGGGGATTTTGCCCAGGCGTACGTGATCGCGCACGAGATCGGCCATCACGTGCAGAACCTGCTGGGGATTTCGGACAAGGTGCAGCAGGCGCGCGGACGCGTATCGGAGCGCGAGGCGAACCTGCTCTCGGTACGCCTGGAGCTGCAGGCGGACTGCCTGGCGGGCATCTGGGCCCACCACGCCAACCGCAGCCGCAGCGTGCTGGAGGCCGGCGACATCGAGGAAGGCCTCGCCGCGGCAACCGCCGTGGGCGACGACCACATCCAGAAGCGCACCCAGGGCTACGCGGTGCCCGACAGCTTCACCCACGGCAGCGCCGAGCAACGCCGCCGCTGGTTCGGCATCGGCCTGCAGGAGGGGCGGTTCCAGGCTTGCGATACGTTCAGCACCGCGAGGTTGTAGTTCGGCCGTAGAAGCTCGCGCCTGCCGGCGCTCCTACAGGAGGGCGTCGTGGCGGGAAGGTGATCGCGCCCGGGGACGTGATCGCGCCCGAGGACGTGATCGCGCCCGGGGACGTGATCGCGCCCCGGGGACGTGATCGCGCCCCGGGGACGTGATCGCGTCCGAGAACGTGGTCCCCACCCGGCAACATAATCGCGCCCGAAAACGTGGTCGCCACCCGGCAACGTGATCACGCCCGAAAACGTGGTCGCCACCCGGCAACGTGATCACGCCCGGCGCAATGTAGGAGCGGCGGCAGCCGCGAATGAGGCCGACGAGCAATCGACGGCGGCGCGCAAGATCGACGCCCCATTCGCGCCTGCCGGCGCTCCTACACGAGGGCGTCACGGCGGGAAGGTGACCGCGCCCGAGGACGCAATCGCGCCCGAAAACGTGGTCGCCACCCGGCAACGTGATCGCGCCCGGTGCAATGTAGGAGCGGCGGCAGCCGCGAATGAGGCCGACGAGCAATCGACGGCGGCGCGGGAGATCGACGCCCCATTCGCGCCTGCCGGCGCTCCTACACGAGGGCGTCGCGGTTGAGGCGGCCTCACTTCGTCCTGGCCTGGCCATTCGTTTGTCTATAATGAGACGAAAGGAGGATGGTCATGACTTCGCTTGCGGGGGTTTCGAGCTTGGGGCCGGGCCGGAGTTTGGCGATGGCGGATGTGATTGACGCGGTGGTCGATTGGGCGCCGGATGATCGGATCGATGTGCTGCGCAGCGGCTTTCCGGCCGGGGTCGTGGCGCACTTGGCCGGGCGCATGGGGTGGACGAAGGAGCGCGCGATCGATGCGCTCAAGCTCAAGCGCTCGACGGTGCTGCGCAAGATCAAGGAGGCGCGGCGGCTCGACACGCCGGATTCCGAACGCCTGATGGCGGTGATGGACATGATCGCGCAGGTCGAGCGCATGGTGACACGCTCGGGCGACCCGGCGGGCTTCGACGCGGCGCTGTGGCTCGCGGGCTGGCTGGACGCGCCCTGCCCCGCGCTGGGCGGGCAGCGGCCGAGCGATTACCTCGACACCAACGAGGGCATCCAGGTGGTGCGCGGGGTGCTGGCGCGGATGGAAAGCGGGGCCTACGCGTGAAGGTAGCAGTGCCGGTGTGGCGGATCGCGACCGATACGCCGGATTACACCGCGGACGACCTGGCCGGAACGGGCGCGAAGTCGAGCGGCGGGCGCTGGAACCGCAAGGGGACGGCGATGGTGTACACGTCCGGCTCGGCGGCGCTGGCCTGCCTGGAGACGCTGGTGCATCTGGCGGTGAATCCGCTGCCCTTGAACCGGTATCTGGTTCGGGTGGAGATTCCGTATGCGGTTTTCATGGCGCGGCTGCAACTGGACGAGCTGGTGGCGGCGGAACGCCAGGTGGGCTGGGACGCGGAGCCGGCGGGAAAGGTGAGCCTGGACCTGGGGACGGCATGGGCGGAGGGGATGCGCTCGGCGGTGCTGGAGGTGCCGTCGGTGGTGCTGGCGGAGGAGTCGAATTTCCTTATCAACCCGCAGCACCCGGACGCGGCGGGGATCCGGGCGGTGAAGTTGCGCCGCTTCGAGTACGACCGGCGCCTGCGGTGATTTCACCGCCGCTTTCGCGCCTGCCGGCGCTCCTACATGGAGGCGTCGCGGCGGGGAGGCGGTCGCGTGCGCGGTCGCGTGCGGTGGCGAGGCGGTCGCGTGCGGCGGCGAGGCGGTCGCGTGCGGCGGCGAGGCGGTCGC
>NZ_AMXF01000209.1 GCF_000310225.1 Thauera phenylacetica B4P | reverse complement strand
CGGCTGCGTTGCCGATACGCCGGCGGCGCTGCCCGAGCGCATGCAGGCCTGGCTGGACTGGCTCGCCACCCAGCGCCGTGTCTCGCCGCTGACCCTGACCGCCTACCGCGCCGGGCTGCAGGCCCTGCTGCGCCTGGCCGAGGCGCGCCCGCCGGAGGAGCTCCAGCCTGCCGACATCCGCCGCTTCGTCGCCCGCCTGCACGGCGAGGGCCAGCAGGGGCGCTCGATCGCGCGCCATCTGTCGGCGTGGCGGGGCTTCTACCGCTGGCTGGTGCGGGAGCACGGCGTGCGCGTCAATCCGGCGCTCGGCATCCGCCCGCCCAAGTCGCCGTCCACGCTGCCGCGCGTGCTCTCGCCCGAGCAGGCGAACGCACTGCTCGATCCAGAACCGCAAAATCTGCTCGAAACTCGTGATATTGCGATGTTCGAGCTTTTTTATTCTTCCGGGCTGCGAGTCGCGGAACTCGCCGGACTCGACATCGATGCCGGGCTGGACCTCGCCGAGGGCCTGGTCACCGTCACCGGCAAGCGCCAGCGCCAGCGCACCGTTCCGGTGGGCGGCAAGGCGATCGAGGCCTTGCGCCACTGGCTGCCGCTGCGCGCCAGCCTCGCCACGGCGGGCGAGCAAGCGCTGTTCGTGACCCGCGACGGCCACCGCCTCAGCACCCGCGGCATCGCCAGCCGGCTGAGCACGCGCGCGCAGGCGCTCGGTCTCGGCGTGCATGTGCATCCGCACATGTTGCGACACAGTTTCGCCAGCCATCTGCTGCAATCGAGCGGCGATCTCCGCGCTGTGCAGGAACTGCTCGGCCACGCCAGCATCCGCAGCACGCAGATCTACACGCATCTGGATTTCCAGCACCTGGCTGCCGTGTACGACGCGGCACATCCGCGCGCGCGCAAGTGACGCACGTGCTCGCCACCGCGCAGGCCACGCCCCAATTCGGGGAATTGCAGGCGCAAGGGCAGAGCGGTTCGGATCACAATGTGACTTTCCCCATCGTGGGTATTCCCGAGTATGGAATTCATTTGGCTTGGGCTATGCTCATGGCGTCTGTTAATTTAATAATTTTCTAAAAAAAAAGCCGCGAACTCCCGGAATCAATAAAAGGGTGAAGCGCGCCATTCAAGCCCAATGAGCCCAACAGCGCACCCGGAACACCCGAATGCGGCGTCCCTTACGCATTCCAGCCACCACAAGGAAGCGGTTTCGGCACGCCGCACGATCAAGGCGGTCGCACTCGTGCTCGCGCGCCACGAGATCCGCAGCCTGCGACGATGGTTCGAGGACTTCGACCGCGACATCCTGCTCCCCATCCTGCTCGGCGAGATCGCGCTGCATAACATCGGCGCCTTGCAAAACGGCGTCGCGCGCCGCGAGAGCACCCGCCCGATCACCGCGACGCCCTCGGTGCCGCGCGACAGCCGCCCGCCGGATTGCGGCCTCAAGCCCTGCAACGCCTACTCGATCGCCGCTGCCACCGGCCTGCCGCGCGAGACGGTGCGGCGCAAGATCGGGCGCTTGATCGAGCTCGGCTGGATCTGCCGCGAAGACAACGGCCACCTCTTCATCACCGAGATCGCGCTCGAGCAGTTCGGCTCCATGCTCAGCTCGCGTGCGCTCGGCGAACTCCTCGAAACTGCCGACCACGTCCGCACCCTGCTCGAAGAAAAGCCCGCCTGAGCCCGGCGACGCCCCTACAGGGCGGGTCGCCGTGTCGCAGGGCGTGTTGCGGCGGGCGTCGCGGTGTCGCTTCGGAAAGGGAGGTTCCTGTAGGAGCGCCGGCAGGCGCGAACCGCAGCGCACGGAATGCGCGACGCGCTCGCCGGACCGCCATCTTCGCGGCTGCCGCCGCTCCTACAGGGCGTGTTGCGGCGGGCGTCGCGGTGTCGCTTCGGAAAGGGTGGTTCCTGTAGGAGCGCCGGCAGGCGCGAACCGCGGCGTATGGAATGCGCGACACGCTCGCCGGACCGCCATCTTCGCGGCTGCCGCCGCTCCTACAGGGCGTGTCGCGGCGGGGCCACGGCGTCGCTCGGGGAAGGGAAGGTTCCTTTAGGAGCGCCGGCAGGCGCGAACCGCGGCGCACGGAATGCGCGACACGCTCGCCGGACCGCCATCTTCGCGGCTGCCGCCGCTCCTACAGGGCGTGTCGTGGCGGGGCCACGGCGTCGCTCGGGGAAGGGAAGGTTCCTGTAGGAGCGCCGGCAGGCGCGAACCGCGGCGCACGGAATGCGCGACGCGCTCGCCGGACCGCCATCTTCGCGGCTGCCGCCGCTCCTAAAGGGTGCGCAGCGGCGGGCGATAGTCCGTATTCGGACCTGGCTCGGCGCGCGCCAGCGCCGCGCCGATCAGCACCAGGGCGGCGAGCAGCAGGGTGAAGTGGCGACGCTGCGCTGCCGGGCCGGGCAAGCGGCGCGGCATCGAGTAATACATCGCGTGGATGTAACCCGCGCCGGCGGCGGCGAGCGCGAGCAGTCCGGCGCCGAGCAGGCGCGAGGCGAGCGGATCGAAGCTGCGCCCGATCGAGGGGTCCCACTGCGCGGGCAGGAAGAATTCCGGCGCGCGTACGAGCAGGAACAGCCCGCCCAGCACGCACAGCATCAGCATCACCACCTGCAGCGAGCGCATCGGCGGCCCCGCCGCCTACTGGAAGAGGTCGCCGCCGGCGCGCGGCGGCGCCAGCCCGAAGTGCTGCCAGATCGCGTGCGTCGCCATGCGCCCGCGCGGCGTGCGCTGCAGGTAGCCCTGCTGGATCAGGTAGGGCTCGATGACGTCCTCGATGGTGTCGGTGGATTCGCCGATGGCCGCGGCGATGTTGTCCAGCCCGACCGGGCCGCCACCGAACTTCTCCAGCATCGCCGACAGCAGCTTGCGGTCCATGAGGTCGAGCCCGAGCGTGTCCACATCGAGCATCTTCAGCGCCGCGTCGGCCACCTCGGCGGTGATATGGCCGCCGGCCTTCACCTCGGCGTAGTCGCGCACCCGGCGCAGCAGGCGGTTGGCGATGCGCGGCGTGCCGCGCGCGCGGCGGGCGATCTCGAGCGCGCCGGCGTCGTCGATCTCGACGTTGAGCAGGCGCGCCGAGCGCCCGACGATGAAGGCGAGCTCGTCCGCGGTGTAGAACTCCAGCCGCGACACGATGCCGAAGCGGTCGCGCAGCGGGTTGGTGAGCATGCCGGCGCGCGTGGTGGCGCCGACCAGCGTGAAGGGCGGCAGGTCGAGCTTGACCGAGCGCGCCGCCGGGCCCTCGCCGATCATGATGTCGATCTGGAAGTCTTCGAGCGCGGGGTAGAGGATCTCCTCCACCACCGGCGACAGGCGGTGGATCTCGTCGATGAACAGCACGTCGTGCGGCTCGAGGTTGGTGAGCAGCGCGGCGAGGTCGCCGGCGCGCTCGAGCACCGGGCCGGAGGTCTGGCGCATGTTCACGCCCATCTCGGCGGCGACGATGTGGGCGAGCGTGGTCTTGCCCAGCCCCGGCGGGCCGAACAGCAGCACGTGGTCGAGCGCCTCGCTGCGATTGCGCGCGGCCTGGATGAAGATCTCGAGCTGCTCGCGGATCTTGGCCTGGCCGACGTATTCGGCGAGGCGCTTGGGGCGCAGCGCGCGCTCGATCGCGTCTTCCTGGCGGTCGGCGGGGGCGGCGGAGATCAGGCGCTCGGCGGGGGCTGCGGCCTTGAGCTTGTCGGTTTCGATCATCGGAGTGTCCTCTGCCGGGTCATCGCCCCGCGTGCTGCAGGCGTGGTGCGCGCCGGGAATGCTTCGCGTGCGCGCCACGGCTGCGCCGGCGCACTAAGCCCGTGGTCGCTGCCGCGCGTATCGAAGGTGCGAGCACGGACTGCGTCGATCATGGCTTCGACAGCGCCTTCAGCGCCTGGCGGATGCCGTCCGACACGCCGACGTCCTCGGCCAGGCCCTTCATCGCCGCGAGCGCCTCGCGCTCGTTGTAGCCGAGCGCGAGCAGCGCGTTGAGAATGTCGCTCTTCGCATCCGGGGCGGCGCCCGGTGCCGCGGCCAGGCGTACGCCCGCCATGTTGGGCAACCCCTTGCCGAGCTTGTCGCGCAGTTCCAGCAGCAGGCGCTCGGCCGTCTTCTTGCCGATGCCGGGGATCTTCACCAGCCGCCCGGCCTCCTGCAGCGCCACCGCCTGCGCGAGGTCATTCACCGACAGCCCCGACAGCACCGCCAGCGCCATGCGCGCGCCCACGCCCGACACCTTCAGCAGCTGGCGGAAGGTGGCGCGCTCCTCGTCGGTGGCGAAGCCGAACAGGAAGTGGCCGTCCTCGCGCACCACGAAGTGCGTGTGCAGGCTCACCGCGCCGCCGCTGGCGGGCAGGTTGTAGAAGGTGCTCATCGGCACGTCGATCTCGTAGCCGACGCCGTGCACGTCGACGAGGATCTGCGGCGGGTTCTTTTCCAGCAGGGTGCCGGTGATGCGTCCGATCATGGGGCGGGGCGTGGGAAATGCGGATGTGCAAGTCTATCAGGCCGCACGCATGCGGCCTGCGGTTTCATACAGCAGCGGCGCCGACGGGCGGCGCGAGGCGCGGGCTGGCTGGGGTAGAATCGGCGGCCTTCGCGCGTGGCGCGGCGCTCGCGCGTCGGCGTGGCGTGCGGCAAAGAGACCAATCGAGGAGACCCCCATGCTGCAGATGAAGAAGCTGTCCGTCGCGCTCGCCCTGTGCGGCGCAGCCGCCCTCAACGCGACCGCCCACGCCGCCGACATCAAGGTCGGCATCGCGCTCGACCTCTCCGGCCCGTTCTCGGCGCTCGGCGCCGAGGCGCGCGACGGCTTCGAGCTGGCGATCGAGAAGCTCGGCGGCAAGCTCGGCGGCCAGCCGGCGGAGTTCATCCGCAACGACTTCGGCGGCAACCCGGAGCAGGCCAACCAGCTCGTCGCCCGCTTCCTGCAGCGCGACGGCATCCACTTCTTCACCGGCCCGATCGGCTCCAACGCCGCGCTCGCGGTCGGCCCGGCGCTGTTCGCCGCCAAGGTGCCCTACCTGTCGGCCAACCCGGGCCCGAGCGCCTACGCGGGCGAGAAGTGCAACCCGTACTTCTTCGCGCAGTACCAGAACGACACCTACGACGAGGCCGCCGGCAAGGTCGCCAACGAGAAGGGCTACCAGAACGTCGTGCTGATCGCGCCCAACTACCCGGCGGGCAAGGACCACCTCAACGGCTTCAAGCGCCTGTACAAGGGCGGCGTGAAGGACGAGATCTACACCAAGCTCGGCCAGATCGACTACGCCGCCGAGATCGCGCAGATCCGCGCCGCCAAGCCGGATGCGGTGTTCTTCTTCCTGCCGGGTGCGATGGGGATCAACTTCGTCAAGCAGTTCGTCGGCGGCGGGCTCAAGGACGTGCCGCTGATCGCCCCCGGCTTCTCGGCCGACGAGGACGTGATCCAGGCCGTGGGCGAGCCGATGCTCGGCGTGCTCAACACCGCGCACTGGACGCACGACCTGCAGAACCCGGCCAACGCCGAGTTCGTCGCCGCCTTCCGCCAGAAGTACGCCGGGCGCTATCCGTCCGTGTATGCGGCGATGGCCTACGACACCCTGATGGCGATGGATGCCGCGGTGCGCGACGTCGGCGGCAAGATCGACGACCGCGAGGCGGTGCTGAAGGCGCTGAAGAACCCGAGCTTCAAGTCGCTGCGCGGCGAGTTCCAGTACGGCGCCAACAACTTCCCGGTGCAGAACTACTACCTGCGCGAGGTCGGCAAGGACGCCGAGGGCCGCATCACCAACAAGCTGGTCGGCACCACGCTGGAGAAGCACCAGGACGCGTACGTGGGCGCGTGCAAGATGTGATCCCATGCAGGAGCGGCGGCGGTCCCCAAATGCAGGAGCGGCGGCAGCCGCGAAGACGGTCCGCGGGCGATCGGCGCGGGTGCAGATGGCACCGTTGCTTTCGCGCCTGCCGGCGCTCCTACATGAATGGTCGTGGTCCGATGTGCAGGAGCGGCGGCAGCCGCGAAGACGGTCCGCGGGCGATCGGCGCGGGTGCAGATGGCACCGCTGCTTTCGCGCCTGCCGGCGCTCCTGCATGTGCGGCGGCGGCCCTGAACTCCGGATAAGCCGATGGATGCCATCTTCGTCTTCGAGCAAGTGCTGAACGGCCTGGGCTACGGGCTCATGCTGTTCCTGATCGCCGCCGGGCTCACGCTCGTGTTCGGCATCATGGACACCATGAACCTCGCCCACGGCTCGCTCTACATGGCCGGCGCCTACGTCGCCGCGCGCGTGCATGAGGCGAGCGGGGCGTTCGCGCTCGCCGTTGCCGCTGCGGTCCTGGTGACGGTGGCGGTCGCTGCGGCGCTCGAGTTCGTCGTCATCCGCCGGCTGTACCGGCGTGACCACCTCGTCCAGGTGCTGGCGACCTTCGGCATCATCCTGATCGCCGACGACGCGGTGAAGGCGATCTGGGGCGTGGCGCCGCTGCTGGCCTCGACGCCGGCGGCGCTGGCCGGGCCGGTGCAACTGTTCGAGGGCCTGCCCTATCCGTCCTACCGCCTGCTGCTGATCGGCGCCGGGCTGACGGTGGCGCTGGGCCTGTATCTGCTGGTCAACAACACCCGCATCGGCATGCTGGTGCGCGCCGGGGCGTCGAACCGGCAGATGGCGGAATTCATGGGCGTGCGCGTGGGCGCGGTGTTCGCCTTCGTGTTCGCGCTCGGTGCCGGGCTGGCGGCGCTGGCCGGGGCGCTGATGGCGCCGATCAGCGCGGTGCAGATCGGCATGGGCGAGGCGATCCTGATCCCGGCGCTGGTGGTGATCGTGATCGGCGGCATCGGCTCGGTGCGCGGCGCCTTCGTGGCCGCGCTGCTGGTGGGGATGGTCGATACCGCCGGGCGCGCCTTCCTGCCACCGGCGCTGCGCGCGGTGCTGCCGCCCTCGGTCGCGGCCGACCTCGGCCCGGCGCTGGCGGGGATCGCCATGTACGTGCTGATGGCGGCGGTGCTGACGCTCAAGCCCGCGGGGCTGTTCCCGGCGCGCGGTTGAGGAGGGTGACGGTGCCGCGCATTCCTGCCCTGTCTGGCCGTCGCATCGCGCAGGGCTCGCCTGTAGGAGCGGGCTTGCCCGCGAACGCTGCGCTCGACGGGTGCCAGCTTCGCGGGCAAGCCCG
>NZ_AMXF01000208.1 GCF_000310225.1 Thauera phenylacetica B4P | reverse complement strand
TGCGGCGGCGCCACGCGCGCCGACAGCGTGCTCGGCGGCCTGCGCGCGATCGCCGGCGAGGCGGCGGCGGGCGACTGGGTGCTGGTCCACGACGCCGCGCGTCCCTGCCTGGCGCCCTGGCATGTCGACAAGCTGGTGCGCGAGCTCGCCCACGACGAGGTCGGCGGGCTGCTGGCGGTGCCGGTGGCCGACACCCTCAAGCGCGCCGACGAGCACCGCCACGTCTGCGAGACCGTGCCGCGCGACAGCCTGTGGCAGGCGCAGACGCCGCAGATGTTCCGCTACGCCATGCTGCGCCGCGCGCTGGAGGGCGCGCGCGAGGTCACCGACGAGGCCAGCGCGATCGAGGCCGCGGGCCTGCGTCCGCGCCTCGTGCAGGGGGACGCCACCAACCTGAAGGTCACCTTTCCGCTCGACCTGCACCTGGCCGAGTGGATCCTCAAGAACCGCGAGGGCCACAACGCATGAGCATCCCCTTCATCCCCTTTCGCATTGGCCAGGGCTTCGACGTGCACGCCCTGGTCCCCGGCCGGGCGCTGATCGTCGGCGGCGTCACCATCCCCTTCGAGCGCGGCCTGCTCGGGCATTCGGACGCCGACGTGCTGCTGCACGCGGTGACCGACGCGCTGCTCGGCGCCGCCGGGCTGGGCGACATCGGCCGGCTCTTCCCCGACACCGACCCGGCCCACGCCGGTGCCGACAGCCGCGTGCTGCTGCGCGAGGCCTTCGCGCGCGTGCGCGCCGCGGGCTGGGAGGTGGTGAATATCGACGCCACGCTGATCTGCAAGGCGCCGCGCATCCTGCCGCACGCGCCGGCGATGGTGGCCAACCTCGCCGCCGACCTCGACATGGACGCAGCGGCGATCAACATCAAGGGCAAGACCACCGAGAAGCTCGGTTTCACCGGGCGGGGGGAGGGCATCGCCGCGCAGGTGGTCGCGCTCATCGCGCGGGCGGGGCAGGGCTGAGCAAGGCGCGTCATGGCGATGGCCGGTGCGGACGGGAAGACGAGGCATGGCTGAGGCGGGCGCGAGCCCGAGCGCAGGCGCGGGCGGTGGCGGAGGCGTGGGCGCAGGCGGAAGTCCGAAGCCGGCCGCAGCGAAGGATGGCGTGGACGGAGGCACGGACTCGGGCGAGGGCGGGGGCGGGGCCGCAAGACAGGAGCCGGGGCTGCGGCTCTTCTTCGCGTTGTGGCCGGACTCGGCCACCAGCGCCGCGCTGCATGCGCGCGCACGGGCGCTGCACTTAGAGTGCGGCGGTCGCGCGATGCGCCGCGACACCATCCACCTGACCCTGGCCTTTCTCGGCGACACGCCGGCGCGGGAGGTGGAGCGCCTGCAGGCGCTGGCTGCGCAGGTCGAGGGGGAGAGCTTCGCGCTCGCGCTCGACCGCGTCGGGAGCTGGAAGCGCAACCGCGTCCTGTGGGCCGGACCGTCCATCGTGCCGCCGGCGCTGGCCGCGCTCGCGCAGGACCTGGAAGCCCGCCTGCGCGCTGCCGGCTTTGCGCTCGAGGAGCGCGCCTTCTCCCCGCATGTCACGCTGGTGCGTAACGCCCGCGTCGCGCCCGCCGAGGCACCGCTGCCGCCCCTGCGCTGGAGGGTGGCCAGCTTCGTTCTCGTCGCCTCCGAGCGCAGCGCCGCCGGCGCGCGCTACCGGGTGATCGGGCGCTGGCCGCTGAAGCAGCGCGGGTGATGTCCACTCGCCGTATTCGCGCCTGCCGGCACTCCTACAGAAACCGGCGCGCTTCCGTCCAATGTAGGAGCGCCGGCGGGCGCGAAAGCGGCGGCGGGGCAAGCGGCTATGTCGCCATTCCGCAAGCCCGATTCGCGGCTGCCGCCGCTCCTGCGTAAAACCGGAGCCGTGATGGTTCATGTGGAGCGGCGGCAGCCGCGAATGGGCGGTGCGGGGTCGACGGGCTTCGATTCGAGCCTGCCGGGACGCCAGGCTGCGCGTGTATAATTCGCGCCGCTTCGCTTGTTCGGGTGTGTGCGGGGATGGCGGAATTGGTAGACGCACTGGATTTAGGTTCCAGCGCCGCAAGGCGTGAGAGTTCGAGTCTCTTTCCCCGCACCAGGGTTTTCGATCAGGCACAGCACGAACGCGCGCTGCAAGGTGCCTGGTCGAACGTTCGAGGGTGATTTACCCCATCAAGCTCCACAGCTAAAACAGCGAGAATATGTGTTATGTAAACTACAATTCAGACCACAGCAGCCTCATCCGACGCATGCGTTGGTGCAGTACCAGGGCACCCCAGCGCCGTGAGCAGCCTGGCGACGCCGCCCCACATCGATCCCCTACCCCTTCACGCACACCACCTGCTTCAAGGTATGCAGGATCTCGGTCAGGTCGCGCTGGTTGGCCATCACTTCATCGATGTCCTTGTACGCCCCGGGAATCTCATCGACCACGCCCTTGTCCTTGCGGCAGATCACCCCTTCGGTCTGGCGTGCGAGGTCGGCCTCGGTGAAGCGTTTGGTCGCCGCCGTGCGGCTCATGCGCCGGCCGGCGCCGTGCGCGCTGGAACAGAAACTCTCCGCCTTGCCCTTGCCGCGCACGATGTAGCTGCGCGCGCCCATGCTGCCGGGGACGATGCCGAGCTCGCCCTCCCCCGCACGGATCGCGCCCTTGCGCGTCACCCACACGTCGGCGCCGTAGTGGTGCTCGCGGGCGACGTAGTTGTGGTGGCAGTTCACCGCCTCGGTGGTGACGGTAAAGGGCGGCAGGTGGCGCGCCAGCCCCGTGAGCACGAGATCGAGCATCGCCTGGCGATTGGCCATCGCGTACTCCTGCGCCCAATGCACCGCCTCGACATAGTCGGCGAAGTGCTCGCTGCCCTCGGCAAAGTAGGCCAGATCGCGATCGGGGAGGTGGATCATGTGGCGCGCCATGTCCTTCCTCGCCAGCTCGATGAAGTACGTCGCGATGGCGTTACCGATGCCACGGCTGCCCGAATGCAGCATCACCCAGACCTGCTCGTACTCGTCCAGGCAGACCTCGATGAAGTGGTTGCCGCCCCCGAGCGTGCCCATCTGGTTGGCCCACTTGGAGAACTTGCCGAAGGCCTTGAGCAGTTGCGGATGGCGGTCGGTCAGCGCCTTGAGGCCGGGCTCGAAGGGGCGCACCGCGTCGACCAGCACCCGACCGTCCGCGTGCTGGTCTCGACCGACCGGCACATCGCGGCTGATCTGATCGAACACCTTCTTCAGGCGCTTCTCATCGATGTCGTTCGCGGTGAGCGACAGCCGCGCGGCGACCATGCCGCAGCCGATGTCGACGCCCACCGCTGCCGGGATGATCGCCTGATGGGTGGCGATCACCGAGCCGATCGTCGCGCCGATGCCGAGATGCACGTCGGGCATGGCGGCCACGTGGTGGTGGATGAACGGCAGGCTCGCGATGTTGGCGAGCTGCGCCTTCGAGCCTTCGTCGATGTCGTCGGTCCAGATCCTGACGGGCATGCGCTGGGTGCGGATGGCTTCTTTAATCGGCATGGCGTTTCCCTTTTCCTGCAGGATCTGCACAGAGCGGGTGACCGTCACGCGCCGTCGGGCTCCTGCATCCACGCCGGGATGTCCCGCTGGCCGTGCAACACACGCCACACATCGATGTGGTCCGGCCGCTCGACATAGAACACGAGGTACGGGTAGCGCGTCAGCGACCACGCGCGCAGCCCCGGCAGGTTGAGTTCATGAGCGTAGCGTGGCGAGCCGGTGGCCGGCTGGCGACCAAGGTGCCGGTAAGCCTTCTCCAGCGCATCGATGAACCCGAACGCCACGGCCTCGCTGGCTTCGTTCAGATAGTAGGCAACGGCCTCGTCCACATCCCCGTTGGCCTGCTCACGCGGGATGGCCGGCTTGACCCTCACCCCTGAGCGCGGGCTTTGGCGCCCTTGCGCACCCGGTCACGCAGGCCCTCGAAGTAGCTGGTGTCGGCGGGGGCCGCCGGGGCCGAGGCTGCTCCGGCCAACAGCAAGTTACGGAGTTGCTGGCGATCCTGATCCCTGCGGATCAATTCTCGCACGTACTCGCTGCTCGTTCCGTAGCCACGTTGGCTGACCTGTTCGTCCACGAAGGATTTCAGGGCATCGGGGAGGGAAATGTTCATCGTGCTCATGGCGAAAGTGTGGGTTGTTTGCCAAAATTTGGCAATACCCGTACTCCACCCTACCGAGAGAAGGTGCCCATCCCCAACGCGAACAACTGCCTGCGCGCATCGAGGACATCTCGACCAAGCAGTCGACACGGGGAGCCCGCCAGCGCGTGACTTCTCGCCGCCCCCGAGTTTGACCGCTCCAAGCCAGTACAACGCTCCTTCAAACTCGCCAGTGGGCTGATAGCATCGCGCCGTCTCCTCAGCTTGCCTGGCCGATTCACCATGCCCCCACTCCCCCTTCCGACACCGCCCGCAGACAGCCGGGGAACGCGCGCCGCGCTGATCTTCGCGCTCACCGCCGAGCGCCTGTCGATCCACTACGAACACGGCCAGTGGCTCACCGAGGCCCAGGGCGCGAGCTTCATCGCCGACTGGCTCCGGCGCAGCGAGCGCGCACTGCCACTGGCGGAGCGCCGCCAGCTCTCCGCGCTCAGCGACGGCCTGGCGCGACAGATCGCCGGCTCGCTGTCACGGGAAGCGGGCCTCTACACCACGCACGAGATGATGGAGGCGCTCGATCCGAACTACGACTCGGCGTTGGCGCGCTCGATGATGGACGAGTGCGCGCGGCTGCTGGACGTTGATTGATGCATCCCCGGCCGGCGCCCAGGCATCCTGGCAGCTGCGCCTTCGACGCGCGCCGGTTTGTTCTCGTGATCGCCATGGGCGGATGAGCGGAGTCTTTCGATCCGCCGTCTTGTCATTTTCAGCGGCACCATCCAGGCTGGATAGCGCCGAAACGTGCATTTCCCGGATCGACGCCGCGAACGGCAACGTCTGGGTCGATCTCAGTCACAATCTTTCTATTACGAAATTTCCGTGGATCGCCAGGATATGAACTATTCGATATATCTCCTGAATCCGTGTTGTCTTCAGCGCGTACCCGCTCCGCGAGCCCCAGCGCATGATTTTTCTGCTGCCTGACTCCCAATCTCAGCTCACCGCAGCCCCGAGCACCGTCCTTTCACGGCCCGGAGGCCCGGCGAGCCGGGCTTACGGGGGGTGCGCTACGTCATTTTCCTGCTCCCACGCGGCCGTCGCCCTTTCGCCGCAGCGAAATGGCCTCGATTCGGAGAATTCGGCCGTCGGATTTGCATCACGGCGAAGCCACCGCGCACAGTCGCGCCTGCACCGTGGTGAACACCTTCACATGCGCGGCGACGCCGCGTCCGAAGTCCAGCACCAGGCGGCGGGCGTGTTCGACGAACTTCGCCGCACGGTACATCACCTCCTGCAGCACTGTCTTGATGCGTCGGCGCTTGGCCGGGTGACGGATCGGCGAGAGCTCGCCGGTCAGCCCGAGTTGGCCGATCAGGCGCAGGCAGTTGTAGGCGAACGCGGCCAGATGCATGACCGCGTCGTTGGTGTCGAACTTGCCCGAGGGCAGGCGCTCGAGGTCCAGGTCGGTCTTGATCTCGGAGTGGAACTGCTCGTGCGTGCCGTGGTGCTTGTAGAGCTCGATCACGTCGGCCATCGCCACTTCGAGGCTGGTCCACCAGCCTTCGATCTCGATCTCGGGGGTCAGCAGGTGCTGGCCCTTCTTGTCGATCGTGCGCTCGGTCACCCGCACCACCAGACGCAGCGTGCGCTTGGCCTTCTTCCAGGCACGGTCGATCTTCAGGTCCAGCAGCCCCACCCGCTTGCCCGCGCGCACTTCCTCGAAGACGCCGGCGGCCTCGGCCCGGTCCACCCAGGCGGTCTTGTCCTGACGGCGCGGATTCCACTTGGTGAGGTAGTCGAACGAACGCCCCAGCGCTGCCCAGCGATCGCGCTCGTCGGCCAGCGCGAACAGCAGCCGGGCGCTGTCGAAGCCGCTGTCGGCCCGCCACAGCAGCTTCGCATCGGCCGCACACACCCGGCGCAGGCGCGGGAACGCGCGCTCGAAGAAATACTCGGTCTCCAGCGCCGAGTGGTGCGACCCCGCGCGCAGCTCCAGGCCGAGGTTCCAGCCCTCGTTGCCCAGGTACAGCGCGATCGGCGTGTAGCCATCGACGCCCTGGTAAGTGCGGCTGACCGCCTCCTTCTTGGTGTCGGAGTTGTCCATCACGAAGGTGTCCAGATCGGCGCAGACGTAGCCCTTGTGCGCCGTGATCGGCGCCTCGGTGCGCTCGAGCAGGCGCAGGCTCAGCTCGTCGGTCAGCTCGCGCAGCTCGGCCGCGCGGGCATCGAGCCGTTGGCGCATCCACACGCTGCCGGGCACCTTGGCGAGCCCGAGCGCTTCCTTGAAGAAGCGGTCGCCGCGAAACGGCTCGATCGCCTCGAAGTCGCTTTTGCCCAGGCTCAGCAGCCCCACCACCGACTTGACCAGGTCCGAGCTCCGCATACCCTGCGACACCGGCAGCCTCGGGTCGATCACCGCCTCGACCTGTGCCGCCTGGCAGCACTGCCCGATCAACGCCAGGCCCGAGTAGGACGTCAGATTGAGCTTGGCGGATTGCTTGACTTCGAAGCGCGGCATGGTCGGTTGGGTGAAAGGCTCGGATGCGTAATTATACAATTACATCAATGCGTTAGGCTGGATTTCCGGCTAAGCGAACACGGATTCAGGTATCTCTCATCGACACTGAACGATCTGGCCGATGAACGCGAGGCGATCCGGAAAGCGCTCAGCGACGAATGCGTCGTGAAGCATAGTTACCTTGCCGGCGAGAAGGATCTGGTAAGCAGCTGCCTTGAGGACGTAGGGCGCTGCGATGCCTATTTTCTTGTCGTAGGCTTGCGTTACGGCTTCATCAGGGCCTCCGCACTCGGAATGCATTCTCCCTGATCGCATAAGCACCTGGAAATAGTCGTTCACATTCAACATCTTATGCACTCATCTTGTGGACCCTTCGAAAATCACGTCTACTCTCGTCTTTTGGGCGAAGAGCGTGAGTGCGACGCAGAGGGGTTCCCTGATGAGCTATCTGGACGAAATCGATGATCCGCGCAAGCCGAGCAACGGCACCTTGCACGACTTTCGGGAGATCCTGGTGATCCTGATCGCGGCCGTGCTCTCGGACTGCGACACGGTCGAGGACATCACCTTCTGGGCGCGCACCAAGGAGGCGTGGTTGCGCCGCTTCCTCGTG
>NZ_AMXF01000207.1 GCF_000310225.1 Thauera phenylacetica B4P | reverse complement strand
GCGGGCAGCGCTTCGGTGGCGACGGCCTCGACCACCGGGCCGGCCTCGCCGCCGCAGAGCTCGAGCACGAGGCGGGTGGCGCGCTCCAGCGCGCTGCGCGCGAGCTCGGGGTCGACGCCGCGCTCGAAGCGGTGCGAGGCATCCGAGCCGAAGCCGTAGCCGCGCGCGCGGCCGGCGATCGCGTCGGGCGCGAAGAAGGCGCTCTCGAGGAAGACCTCGGTGGTGTCGAGGGTGATGCCGCTGTCCTCGCCGCCCATGATGCCGGCGAGCGCGAGCGCGCGCGCCTCGTCGGCGATCAGCAGGGTGTCGGCCGCCGGGGTCACGGTCTGTTCGTTGAGCAGCAGCACCTGCTCGCCCGCGCGCGGCAGGCGTACATGGATGGCGCCCTGCAGCCTGGCGTTGTCGAAGGCGTGCAGCGGCTGGCCGAGCTCGAGCATGACGTAGTTGGTGATGTCGACCAGCGCGCTGATCGAGCGGACGCCGCTGCGCACCAGGCGGCGCACCATCCAGTCGGGAGTCGCAGCGCGCGCGTCCACGCCACGCAGGATGCGGCCGCAGTAGCGCGGACAGGCTTGCGGCGCATCCAGCACGATGTCGCGGCGCGTATCGATCGAAGGCGAAACCGGTTCGATCGCGAGCGCACGGAACTCGCCGCCGGTGATCGCCGCGACCTCGCGCGCCACGCCGGTCAGGCTCAGGCAGTCGGCGCGGTTGGGGGTCAGCTTGATCGTGAACAGGGTGTCGTCCAGGCCGAGGTAGGCGCGGATGTCGGTGCCCACCGGCGCGTCCTCGGGCAGCGCGTAGAGGCCGGAGTGGTCCTCGGAGAAACCGAGCTCGCGCGCCGAGCACAGCATGCCGAAGGACTCGACGCCGCGCAGCTTGGCCTTCTTGATCTCGAACTCATCGGGCAGCACCGCGCCGACCACCGCGCACGGCACCTTCATGCCGGCGGCGGCATTGGGCGCGCCGCAGACGATCTGCAGCAGCTCGCCGGTGCCGGCGTCGACCTTGCAGAGCTTGAGCTTGTCGGCGTTGGGGTGCTTCTCGGCCTCGACGATCTTCGCCACCACGACGCCACGGAAGGCGGGCGCGGCAGGTTCGGCCTCCTCGACCTCGAGGCCGGCCATGGTCAGCAGATGGCCGAGTCCGGCGCTGTCCAGTTGCGGATCGACGAAGGTCCGCAGCCACTGTTCTGAGAATTGCATGATTCGATTACCCGGATTGCGTGGTAGGGCGCAACTTGTGCGAAGCCGCTCAGCGGAACTGGCCGAGGAAGCGCAGGTCGCCCTCGAAGAACAGGCGCAGGTCGTTTACGCCATAGCGCAGCATGGTAAGGCGGTCCGGCCCCATGCCGAAGGCGAAGCCGGTGTAGCGCTCGGGGTCGATGCCGCCGAAGCGCAGCACGTTGGGGTGCACCACGCCGCAGCCGGCGATCTCCAGCCAGCGCCCCTCGAGCGCGCCGCTCATGAAGGCGACGTCGATCTCGGCCGAAGGCTCGGTGAAGGGGAAGAAGGACGGGCGGAAGCGCACCTGCAGGTCGTCAGTCTCGAAGAAGCGGCGCAGGAAGTCGGCGATCACGCCCTTGAGGTCGGCGAAGCTCACCGTCTCGCCCACCCACAGGCCCTCGACCTGGTGGAACATCGGCGAGTGGGTGGCGTCCGAGTCGACGCGGAAGACACGCCCCGGCGCGATGATGCGCAGGTCGGGCATGGCGTCGGCGTCGCGGTGGCGCTCGACGTGGGCCTGCATGGCGCGGATCTGCACCGGGCTGGTGTGGGTGCGCAGCAGCACGTCGTCGTGGCCTTCGAGGTAGAAGGTGTCGTGCATCGAGCGCGCCGGGTGGTTCTCGGGCGTGTTGAGCGCGGTGAAGTTGTGCCAGTCGGTCTCGATCTCGGGGCCGTCGGCGACCACGAAGCCGATCGAGCCGAACAGGCGCTCGACGCGCTCGAGGGTGCGGCTCACCGGGTGCAGGCCGCCCTGGACGCCACCGCGCCCGGGCAGGGTGACGTCGAGCGCCTCGGCCGCGAGCTGGGCGAGCAGCGCGGCTTCTCGCAGTGCGTTGCGGCGGCCCTCGAGCGCGGCCTCGATCGCGGTCTTGGCGGCGTTGATCGCGGCGCCCGCCTCGCGGCGCGCCTCGGGCTCGAGCTTGCCGAGCGCCTTCAGGCGCTCGGTGAGCGCGCCGGCCTTGCCTAGATAGCGCGCCTTGGCCTGTTCGAGCTGCGCGCCGTCGGCCGCGCCGGCGAATTCGGCGGCGGCCTGTTGTACCAGTTGATCGAGCTGTTCCATGTCCCTGCCCTGGCGGAATGCGGTGTTGCGGGATGAGCGCCGCGGGGCGCGCCGCTCATCGGGAATTCGGGGGTCCGGTCACGGCGCCCGCCGGGCGCCGGGAATCCAGAAAAAAAAAGGAGGCCAGGCCTCCTTTTTTTTGGCTGCGCGCGATTACGCAGCGAGTTTGGCCCGGGCCTGCTCGGCAATCGCGGCGAACGCCGGCTTGTCGAACACGGCAAGGTCGGCCAGCACCTTGCGATCGATCTCGATCGCGGCCTTCTTGAGGCCGTTCATGAACACGCTGTAGGTCAGGCCCAGTTCGCGTGCGGCGGCGTTGATACGCGCGATCCACAGGGTGCGGAACTGGCGCTTGCGCTGACGACGGTCGCGGTAGGCGTACTGACCCGCCTTCATCACCGCCTGCTTGGCGATGCGATAGACGTTCTTGCGGCGGCCACGGTAACCCTTGGCCTGGGAGAGGACTTTCTTGTGACGGGCGCGGGCGGTTACACCACGTTTGACTCGGGGCATTGCGGTCTCCTATCAGGCGTACGGAAGCATGGCGCGGATCAGCTTTTCATCTGCCGCATGCACTTCGGTCATGCCGCGCAGGTGACGCTTCACCTTCGTCGTCTTCTTGGTCAGGATGTGGCGCTTGAACGCCTGGGACCGCTTGATCCCGCCGCTGGAGCGGACCTTGAAGCGCTTCTTCGCTCCGCTCTTGGTCTTCATCTTGGGCATTGCTGAGACTCCATGTTTTTGGATGACACCAGGTAGCGCCGAAAAGCCCGGCGCGTTTTGTTACCCGGCACCACTTGTTTTCCGCCGGAGGAAAATCCCTTCCCGCGGTCTCGCCCCTCGCGGGGCAATTTCAGAAAGAAGCTCAGTGCTTCTTCTTCGGCGCGATGATCATGATCATCTGGCGCCCTTCCATCTTGGGCATCTGCTCGACCTGACCGAGCTCCTCGAGGTCCGCCTTGACGCGCTCGAGTTGGCGCAGGCCGAACTCCTGGTGCGCCATCTCGCGTCCGCGGAAGCGCAAGGTGACCTTGCACTTGTCGCCCTCTTCCAGGAAGCGCTTGAGGTTGCGCAGCTTGATCTGGTAGTCGTTCTCGTCGGTGCCGGGGCGGAGCTTGACCTCCTTGACCTGCACCTGCTTCTGCTTGAGTCGGGCTTCGTGGGCCTTCTTCTGTTCCTGATACTTGAACTTGCCGAAATCCATCAGCCTGCACACCGGCGGCACGGCCATCGGTGCGATTTCGACCAGATCCAGCCCGGCTTCTTCGGCCATGTTGAGGGCTGCGTTCAGGGACACGATTCCGAGCTGCTCGCCTTCTTCGCCGACCAGCCGGAGCTCGGGCGCGTTGATCTCCCTATTTACGCGCTGCTTCTTATCTTGAGCGATGGTTCAACTCTCCACGAAAACCACAAAATCAGACCGTGCCGGCTTTCGCTTCGACTTCGCGACGCCAGCGTTCGATCAGCGAATCGAGGGACATTTGGCCAAGATCCTGGCCGCCTCGGGCACGCACGGCCACCAGGCCAGCCGCCTTTTCCTTCTCGCCGATAACGATCTGGTAGGGCAGCTTCTGTACGCTATGTTCTCGAATTTTATAGTTAATCTTCTCGTTGCGCAAATCCGCTTCGACACGGAAGCCGGCCTTCTTCAGCCTCACCACGGCCTCCTCGGCATATTCGGCCTGGCCCTCGGAGATGTTCATCACCACCGCCTGCACCGGGGCGAGCCACAAGGGCATGGCGCCGGCGTGATGCTCGATCAGGATGCCGATGAAGCGCTCCAGCGACCCGAGGATGGCGCGGTGCAGCATCACCGGGATCTTCTTGGTGTTGTCCTCGTCGACATACTCGGCACCGAGGCGCACCGGCAGGTTGAAGTCGAGCTGCAGCGTGCCGCACTGCCACACGCGACCCAGGCAGTCCTTGAGCGAGAACTCGATCTTCGGGCCGTAGAAGGCCCCCTCGCCCGGCTGCAGCTCGTAGTGCAGCCCCTGCGCGTCGAGCGCGGCGGCGAGCGCCGCCTCGGCGGCGTCCCACTGTTCGTCGGTGCCGACACGCTTCTCGGGGCGGGTCGACAGCTTCACCTGCACGTCGGTGAAGCCGAAGTCCAGATAGACCTGCTGCAACAGGCGAATGAACTCGGCGGATTCGACCTGCACCTGGCTCTCGGCGCAGAAGATGTGCGCGTCGTCCTGCACGAAGTTGCGCACCCGCATGATGCCGTGCAGCGAACCCGAGGGCTCGTTGCGATGACAGGAGCCGAACTCGGCCATGCGCAGCGGAAGGTCGCGGTAGCTCTTGAGACCCTGGTTGAAGATCTGGATGTGGCACGGGCAGTTCATCGGCTTGACCGCGTAGTCGCGCTTCTCGGACTGCGTGGTGAACATCAGGTCGGAATACATGCCCCAGTGGCCCGACTTTTCCCACAGCGAGCGGTCGACGATCTGCGGCGTCTTCACTTCCTGGTAGCCGTGCTCGCCGATCGTGCGGCGCAGGTACTGCTCGACCTGCTGCCACAGCGTCCACCCCTTGGCGTGCCAGAACACCATGCCCGGCGCCTCGTCCTGGATGTGGAAGAGATCGAGCAGGCGGCCGAGCTTGCGGTGGTCGCGCTTCTCGGCCTCCTCGATCATGTGCAGGTAGGCGTCGAGCTCGTCCTTCTTCGTCCACGCCGTGCCATACACGCGCTGCAGCATCTCGTTCTTCGAGTCGCCTCGCCAGTAGGCGCCGGCGAGCTTCATGAGCTTGAAGACCTTGAGCTTGCCGGTCGAGGGCACGTGCGGGCCGCGGCACAGGTCGATGAAGTCGCCCTGGCGGTACAGCGACACGTCCTCGCCTGCGGGGATCGAGGCGATGATCTCGGCCTTGTAGTGCTCGCCGATGCCCTTGAAGAAGTCCACCGCCTTGTCGCGCGGCCACACCTCGCGATGCACGGGAATCTCGCGCTTGGCGATCTCGGCCATGCGCTGCTCGATCGCCTGCAGGTCCTCGGGGGTAAAGGGGCGCTTGTACGAGAAGTCGTAGTAGAAGCCGTTGTCGATCACCGGCCCAATCGTCACCTGGGCGTCGGGGAAGAGCTCCTTCACCGCGTGTGCGAGCAGGTGGGCCGTAGAGTGGCGGATGATCTCGAGCCCTTCGGCGTTCTTGTCGGTGACGATGGCGAGATCGGCGTCCGCCTCGAAGCGATGCGAGAGATCGACCAGCTTCCCGTCGCTGCGGCCGGCGATCGCCGCCTTTGCGAGGCCGGCACCGATCGAGGCCGCAACCTCGGCGACGGTCACCGGATGGTCGAAGCTGCGCACGGAACCGTCGGGAAGCGTGATGTTGGGCATGGCTGAAGCCTCGGACTGTGGTCCGCTCCGCGCGAGACAGGAGGGACAGGAGAAATCGGGGAAACGCGATCGGGAAAACGTGGACGAAAAAAAAGCGCGGTCTTGGCGCGCTTTTTTCTCTTAGCAGACAAGCGGAGCCGACCTGTTCAGTTTCCGGCCTGAGTGGTAGTTCGGAACATGACTTTTCGACTCCATAATCCTGGTAGGCGCGATTGGATTCGAACCAACGACCCCCACCATGTCAAGGTGGTGCTCTAACCAACTGAGCTACGCGCCTGCTGAAGTCCCGCATTATAGACACCACAAGGAACTTGTCAAAGTTTTTTTGCAGCCAAGCGGGACGGCATCACTTCTTGAGGCGCGTCACCACGAAAAGGATCACCACCGCGCCGACGACCGCGCCGAGGAAACCCGCTCCCTGGTTCGCATGATAGATGCCCAGTGCCTGGCCGCCGTAGGTGGCGACCAACGAGCCGGCGATGCCGAGCAGCGAGGTCATGATGATGCCGAGGCCGTCCTTGCCCGGGTGCAGCAGGCGCGCGACGAAGCCGACGATGAGGCCGATGAGTATGGTTCCGATGATGCCCATGTTGCTCTCCTGTAAGGGAATGGGGATGGAGCAGACGCCGCGCCGCTCAGCCCTGCGGCCAGGCGTCGAGGAACTGCTTCCAGTGCGGTGCGTCGATGCGGCCGAGCGCCTCGCGCACCGTCGCCACCTCCGCCGCCCACGCGGCGGCGTCGAGATGCCCACGCATGCGCTCGAAGCGCAGGTAGACGAGGTAGGTGTTGACGACGTCGGTCTCGCAGTAGTCGCGGATCTCGGCGATCCGCCCCTCCTGCCAGGCCTGCCAGACCGCCGAACCGTCCATGCCGAGCTTGCCGGGATAGCCCATGAGCTTGGCGAGATCGTCGAGCGGCGCGCTGGCGCGCGGCTGGTAGAGCGCCAGCAAGTCCATCAGGTCCAGATGACGGCTATGGTAGCGGCTGATGTAGTTGTTCCACTTGAAGTCGCGCGAGTCGTGGTAGTCGCCCTCGCCCTGGTCCCAGTAGCGCGGCGCCGCGACCCCGTGCAGCATGCCGCGGTAGTGCAGCACTGGCAGGTCGAAGCCGCCGCCGTTCCACGACACGATCTGCGGCGAGTAGCGCTCGATGCCGTCGAAGAAGCGCTGGATGATCTCGCCCTCGCCGCTCTCGGGCTCGGACAGCGAGAACACGCGGAAGTGTTGCGCGTCGCGCAGCACGCAGGAGATCGCCACCACGCGCTGCAGGTGGTGCGGCAGGAAGTCGTTGCCGTGGCTGGCGCGGCGCTGCTGGAAGGCCCACTCCGCGACCTCGTAGTCGGACAGTCCGGCAGGCAGGTTCTCGATCGCGCGGATGCCGGCGACGTCGGGAATGGTTTCGATGTCGAAGACGAGGACGGGCATCATTTCCTCGACCACGAGGCGCCCTGCTGCACCCACCAGCCCGGCTGGGCGCGGTCGACCCAGCGCTGCGCGAAGGTGCGCCGCACCTCGGCCTCCCACTCGGGGTGGCCGTTGGCGCGCGCGATCTCGCGATAGAGCGCGGCGCGGTCGGCGTTCTCGGCGGCGACCGCGGCGTTGGCCTGGGCGCGCTGGGCGAGCG
>NZ_AMXF01000206.1 GCF_000310225.1 Thauera phenylacetica B4P | reverse complement strand
CACGCTCGGCGGCGAGGGCGGCGAGCTGCCGCGCGCCTGGGCCGCCCTGGGCGCCGCCGCGCAGGCGATGGCGCCGCAGGCGGTGGCCGACGAGTTCGACGCGCTCTTCGTCAGCGTCGGCAAGCCCGAGGTGATGAGCAACGGCTCCTGGTACCTCACCGGCTTCCTGCAGGAAGAGCCGCTCGCCGAGCTGCGCGACGACCTCGCCGAACTCGGTCTCGGCCGTCGCCCGGGCGTCACCGAGACCGAGGACCACATCGCCGCGCTCGCCGAGGTCATGCGCCACCTGGTGCTGACCGGGCCGGACGAGGCCGGGCTTGAACGCCAGCGGCGCTTCTTCGGCCGCCACATCGCGCCCTGGTACGCGCAGTTCGCCGGTGCGCTGGCGGCGGCGCCGGGGGCGGACTTCTACGCGAAGGTCGGCGGCCTGCTGGCGGCCTTCATGGACATCGAGCGCGAGGCGTTCGACATGCTGGAGGCGGAAGCGCGCTGAGCGCGGCCGTCATGGAAACGAGGCCGGGCCGGCACGAGCCGCTCCGGCGCATAGAGGGGAGAGCGAGGATGAAGGACGAAAACACCAAGCTGTCGCGCCGCAACTTCCTGGCCGCGATCGGTGCCGGCGGGGCCGCGGGTGCCGCCGCGCTGGCGGCGACCGCCGCGCAGGCCACGCCGGTTACCGCCAAGGTGGTCGAGGACGCGCGCCGCGAGGCCGCCGACCAGGGCGTGAGCGAGCACGTGCGCAATTACTACCGCACGACGCGGATCTGAGGAGGACGCGAGGATGTTGACCAAGAAATCCGCGACCGCCGCCACCGGTGCGCGTCGCCTGCGCGGCGCCGCCGCGCGCCAGCTCGGCCAGACCATGGACCGCCGCGCCTTCCTCAAGCGCTCGGGCCTGGGCGTGGGTGCGGGCGCGCTCGCCACCCAGCTGCCCTATAACTTCATCGGCGCCGCCGAGGCCGCCGCGCCCGCGGGCGCCTCGCGCGCCGAGGGCAAGGCCGAGGTCCGTCGCACGGTATGTACCCACTGTTCGGTGGGCTGTGCCAGCGATGCCATCGTGCGCAACGGCGTGTGGGTGCACCAGGAGCCGGTGTTCGACTCGCCGATCAACCTCGGCGCGCACTGCGCCAAGGGTGCGGCGCTGCGCGAGCACGGCCACGGCGAATACCGCCTCAAGTACCCGATGAAGCTGGTCGACGGCAAGTACCAGAAGATCTCGTGGGAGCAGGCGCTCAGCGAGGTCGGCGACCGCCTGCTCAAGATCCGCGAGGAATCCGGCCCCGACGCGGTGTACTGGATCGGATCGAGCAAGCACAACAACGAGCAGGCCTACCTGCTGCGCAAGTTCGTCTCCTTCTGGGGCACCAACAACTGCGACCACCAGGCGCGCATCTGCCACTCCACCACCGTGGCGGGCGTGGCGAACACCTGGGGTTACGGCGCGATGACGAACTCCTACAACGACATGCAGAACGCCAAGGCGATGCTGTTCATCGGCTCGAACGCGGCCGAGGCGCACCCGGTGTCCTTGCTGCACATCCTGCACGCCAAGGAAAACGGCGCGAAGATGATCGTGGTGGATCCGCGCTTCACCCGCACCGCGGCCAAGGCCAACCAGTACATCCGCATTCGCTCGGGCACCGACGTGCCCTTCCTGTTCGGCCTGCTTTACCACATCTTCCAGAACGGCTGGGAAGACAAGCAGTACATCGACGACCGCGTCTTCGGCATGGACAAGATCCGCGAGGAAGTGCTCGCCAAATGGACGCCGGACAAGGTGGAAGAAGCCTGCGGCGTGCCCGAGGACCAGATGCTGCTGGCCGCGCGCACCATGGCCGAGAACCGCCCCTCCACCATCGTCTGGTGCATGGGCCAGACCCAGCACTCGATCGGCAACGCGATGGTGCGCGCCTCCTGCATCCTGCAGCTCGCGCTCGGCAACATCGGCAAGGCGGGCGGCGGGGCCAACATCTTCCGCGGCCACGACAACGTGCAGGGCGCGACCGACGTCGGCCCCAACCCCGACTCGCTGCCCGGCTACTACGGGCTGGCCACCGGTTCGTGGAAGCACTGGTCCAGCGTGTGGGGCGTGGACTACGAGTGGGTCAAGAGCCGCTACGTCTCGCAGGAGCTGATGGAGAAGTCCGGCATCACGGTGTCGCGCTGGATCGACGGCGTGCTCGAGAACAAGGAGCTCATCGACCAGCCTGCGGGCAACCTGCGCGCGGTGGTGTACTGGGGCCACGCGCCCAACTCGCAGACGCGCGGCGCCGAGATGGTCGAGGCGATGAAGGCGCTCGACACCCTGGTGGTGATCGACCCCTACCCGTCGGCGACCGCGGCGATGGCGGCGATGGTGAGGAAGGAGGGCGTGTACCTGCTGCCGGCCTGCACCCAGTTCGAGACCGTCGGCTCGGCCACCGCGTCGAACCGCTCGCTGCAGTGGCGCGAGAAGGTCATCGAGCCGCTGTTTGAGTCCAAGCCCGACCACACCATCATGTACGCCTTCGCGAAGAAGTTCGGCTGGGGCGAGCAGTTCGTGAAGAACATCAAGCTCGAGAAGGACGCCCAGGGCTGGGACGAGCCGAGCATGGAGGACACGCTGCGCGAGATCAACCGCGGCACCTGGACCATCGGCTACACCGGCCAGTCGCCCGAGCGCCTCAAGCTGCACATGAAGAACATGCACACCTTCGACGTGAAGACGCTGAAGGCGGTGGGCGGCCCCTGCGACGGCGAGTACTTCGGCCTGCCGTGGCCGTGCTACGGCACGCCCGAGATGAAGCACCCGGGCACGCCCAACCTCTATGACACCTCCAAGCACGTCATGGACGGCGGCGGCAACTTCCGCGCCAACTTCGGCGTCGAGAAGGACGGCGTGTCGCTGCTCGCCGGCGAGGGCTCGGCCTCCAAGGGCGCCGACCTGCAGATGGGCTACCCCGAGTTCGACCACGTGCTGCTGAAGAAGCTGGGCTGGTGGGACGAGCTCACCGACGCAGAGAAGGCCGCGGCCGAGGGCAAGAACTGGAAGACCGACCCCTCGGGCGGGATCATCCGCGTCACGATGAAGAACCACGGCTGCCACCCCTTCGGCAACGCCAAGGCGCGCGCGGTGGTGTGGAACTTCCCCGACCCCGTGCCGCAGCACCGCGAGCCGATCTACTCGCCGCGCCCGGACCTGGTCGCCAAGTACCCGACCCACGACGACAAGATGAAGTTCTGGCGCCTGCCCACCCTGTACAAGTCGATGCAGGAGAAGGTGAAGGACATCTCGAAGGACTACCCGCTGGTGATGACCTCCGGCCGTCTGGTCGAGTACGAGGGCGGCGGCGAGGAAACCCGCTCCAACCCCTGGCTGGCCGAGCTGCAGCAGGAGATGTTCGCCGAGGTGAACCCGAAGGACGCCAACGACGCAGGCTTCCGCAACGGCGAGTACATCTGGGTCGAGTCGCCCACCAAGGCGAAGCTCAAGGTGCGCGCCCAGGTCACCCAGCGCGTGGCGCCGGGCACGGTCTTCCTGCCCTTCCACTTCTCCGGCTGGTGGCAGGGCAAGGACATGCTCGAGTTCTACCCCGAGGGTGCGGCGCCGGTCGTGCGTGGCGAGGCGGTCAACACCGCCACGACCTACGGCTACGACTCGGTGACGATGATGCAGGAAACCAAGACCACCCTGTGCCGCGTGAGCAAGGCGTAAGGACGAGGAGAGAACACGATGGGACGCATGAAATTTCTCTGTGACGCCGAGCGCTGCATCGAATGCAACGGCTGCGTCACCGCGTGCAAGAACGAGCACGAGGTGCCCTGGGGCGTGAACCGCCGCCGGGTGGTGACGATGAACGACGGCGTGCCGGGCGAGCGCTCGATCTCGGTGGCCTGCATGCACTGCTCGGACGCGCCGTGCATGGCGGTGTGCCCGACCGACTGCTTCTACAAGACCGAAGACGGCGTGGTGCTGCACGACAAGGACAAGTGCATCGGCTGCGGCTACTGCTTCTACGCCTGTCCGTTCGGCGCGCCGCAGTTCCCCAACGGCCCGGCGGCCTTCGGCGCGCGCGGCAAGATGGACAAGTGCACCTTCTGCGCCGGCGGCCCCGAGGAAACCAACTCGGCCGCCGAGTACGAGAAGTACGGCTCCAACCGGCTCGCCGACGGCAAGCTGCCGCTGTGCGCCGAGATGTGCTCGACCAAGGCGCTGATCGCCGGCGACGCCGACGTGGTGGCCAACATCTTCCGCGAGCGCGTGCTGCGCCGCGGCACCGGCGCCGAGGTGTGGGGCTGGGATGCCGCCTACGGCGGCGGCGAGCGCAAGCAGGAACGCAAGCGGGAGGGCCAGTCATGAGCGCGCGCAAACTGAAGTCGATCCCGCTCGCGGCGCTCGCCGGCGCCGCGCTGCTCGGCCTCGCGGCCTGCAGCGAGGTGCCGCAGGTCACCGTGTACGAGCAGGGCCAGTACCGCGGCAAGACCGACGCCCGCCCCTGGGAAGGCGGCGAGTTCAAGGGCGACCGCGCGGCCTGGGAGAAGGCGCTGAAGGAGCGTTCCCGTGGCCAGAACGAGTACAACCGCATCCAGTGAGGAGAGCGCCATGACGACACCATCGATGCGGGTGCGGCACGGCGGCTGGCTGGCCGTGCTGTTGCTCGCGCTCATGCTGTGGGCGACGGCGCTGCCGCTGCACGCGGCCGAACCGCCGCCCGGCAGCAGCGCCGCGGACCAGGCCCAGCGCCAGGTCGAGCGGCCGCTCAACAACGCGCCGGTGTGGCGCGCGGTGCGCTCCGGCGAGGAGCACTTCACCACCGTGCGCGGTCCCGAGGCCGGCGTGCTGATCCAGAGCGAAGGCAACACCTGGCGCCAGCTGCGCAACGGGCCGGTCACGCTGTACGGCGGCTGGCTGCTCATCCTCGTGCCTTCGGCCATCCTGCTGTTCTGGATGATCAAGGGCACGATGAAGCTGCATGGCCAGAAGACCGGGCGCAAGATGCTGCGCTTCTCGGGCTTCGAGCGCTTCGTGCACTGGGGCACGGCGATCACGTTCCTGCTGCTCGCGGTCACCGGCGTGGCGATCCTGTTCGGCAAGCACGTGCTGCTGCCGCTCATCGGCCACGGCGGGCTGGGGCTGCTGCTGAACGCCGGCAAGCTGGTGCACAACTACGTCGGTCCGCTGTTCGGGGTCTTCGTGCTGCTGATGTTCTTCGCCTTCCTGCGCGACAACGTGTGGCGGCCGATCGACGCGGTGTGGATCCGCCGCGCCGGCGGCCTGCTCGACGGCAGCCACGTGCCCTCGGGGCGCTTCAACTTCGGCGAGAAGACCTGGTTCTGGTTCGGCGTCACCATCCTCGGCTTCACCGTGGCGGTGACCGGGCTGATCATGGACTTCCCGAACCTGGGCGAGTGGACGCGCTCCGACATGCAGACCGCGAACATCGTGCACGCGATCGGCGCCATCCTGATGCTGGCGCTGGCCTTCGGCCACATCTACATGGGCACGCTCGGCGCCGAGGGCGCCTACGAGTCCATGAAGACCGGCTATGTCGACGAGACCTGGGCGCGCGAGCACCACGAGCAGTGGTACCACGACATCAAGGCGGGCAAGTCCGGGCATCCCTGAGCCGGGCACCGCAGCATCCTCTCCCTCGCCCGGGCCGTCCTCCCTTCGGCCCGGGACGCTTCAGCCCCGCACGGCGTCTGCGCCGTCCGGGGCTGCGTTTTTTGAGTGCACGCTTTCCCTTCCGAGCGCAGCGCACCGGCTTTGCCCCTCACGCCTCACGCCCCACGCCTCGAATTCCGCACCGCGCGCTCGACGTGGGGTGGCGGGGTTTCCAGCCAGGCGCGGATCTCGCCGGCGGGGAGCGGCTTGGCGAACAGGAAGCCCTGCGCCGAGTTGCAGCCGTGCCGGGCGAGGAAGGCGAGCTGGGATTCGGTCTCCACGCCCTCGGCGACGACCTCGATGCCGAGGCCGTGGGCGAGCGCGATGGTGCTGCGCACGATCGCCGCGTCGTCGCTGTCGCTGGCGATGTCGCCGACGAAGCTCTTGTCGATCTTGAGCTCCGAGATCGGGAAGCGCTTGAGCAGCGAGAGCGAGGAATACCCGGTGCCGAAGTCGTCCACCGCGATGCCCGCGCCGAGCGCGTGGATGCTGCGCAGCAGCTCGGCGGCGCGCTCGGGGTCGCGCATCGCGGTCGACTCGGTCAGCTCCACCTTGAACATGCGCGGGGGCAGCCCGGTCTCGGCGAGGGTGGCGCGGATGGTGTCCACGATCGCCATGTCCGAGCACTGGCGGGCCGACACGTTCACCGCCAGCGGGACGCCGAGCAGGCCCTCGCGGTTCCAGCGCGCGGCCTGCCCGGCGGCCTCGTGGATCGCCCATTCGCCGATGTTGCGGATGATCCCGCTCTCTTCCGCGGCGGGGATGAACTCGTCCGGGCGCACCAGGCCACGCTCGGGCCGGTTCCAGCGGATCAGCGACTCGAGCCCGGCGAGGCGGCCGTTGGCGATGTCGATCTGCGGCTGGTAGAAGAGCTCGAACTCGCGGTTCGTCAGCCCGCGGCGCAGCGCCGCCTCCATGCTCAGGCGGTCGCGCGACCAGGTGTTCATCTCGGGGCCGTAGAAGGTGTAGCGGCTGCCGCCCTCCGTCTTGGCGCGGTACATCGCCTTGTCCGCCATTGAAAGCAGGGTCTGGGCGTCGGCGCTGTCCTGCGGCCCGATGCTGATGCCGACGCTGCACGACAGCACGATGCCGGTGCCGCCGGTGGTCTCGACCTCGCGCTCGAGCAGGTCGATGAGCTTGCGCGCCACCGCCACCACCGCGCCGTGGTCGGCGAGGTTGTCCATCAGGACGATGAACTCGTCGCCGCCCCAGCGCGCCACCGTGTCGCCCGCCCGCACCGCGGCCTGCAGGCGCTCCGCGACCACGCGCAGCACCTCGTCGCCGACGTAGTGGCCGAGGCTGTCGTTGATGCGCTTGAAGCGGTCGAGGTCGACGAACAGCAGCGCCACCAGGCTGCCGCGGCGGACCGCCCCGGCGAGCGCCTGCTGCAGGCGGTCGAGCAGCAGGGCGCGGTTGGGCAGGCCGGTGAGGAGGTCGTGGGTGGCTTCGTGCTGCAGGCGGGCGGTGATCGCGAGGGTCTCGGTGACGTCGCTGAGCACGATGACGCCGCCCTCGCCGCCCTCGCCGATCGGTGCGGCGGTCATGCGCAGGGCGCGCGCGCTGCCGTCCGGCGCGCGCCAGCGCAGCGGCTCGGGCAGGCG
>NZ_AMXF01000205.1 GCF_000310225.1 Thauera phenylacetica B4P | reverse complement strand
GACCTCGCGCTCGGCGCCGCGGGCGCCGACACCGCGGCCGAGGCGAAGCGGCTCGCGGGCGAGCTCGGCGACGACATCGACATCATGGTGGCGGACGCGCGCTACGGGCTTGCCAACCGCGTCGCCTCGGCCGCGGTCACGGTGAGCGGCCGCGCCGGCCGCGACCTGACCGACCGCATCGACCGTGTCGTGCTCAACCGGGCACTTGGCGTGCCGATCTTCCTGCTGATGATGTATCTGATGTTCCTGTTCACCATCAGCATCGGCGGCGCCTTCATCGACTTCTTCGACCAGTTTGCCGGGGCGCTGCTGGTCGATGGCGTGGCCGCGGTGCTCACCGGCCTGGGTTCGCCCGAGTGGCTGACGGTGCTGCTGGCGCAGGGCATCGGCGGCGGCATCCAGGTCGTCGCCACCTTCATCCCGGTGGTCGGCTTCCTGTTCCTGTTCCTGTCGGTGCTGGAGGACTCGGGCTACATGGCGCGCGCGGCCTTCGTCATGGATCGCTTCATGCGTTGGGTGGGCCTGCCCGGCAAGTCCTTCGTGCCGCTCATCGTCGGCTTCGGCTGCAACGTACCGGCGATCATGGCGACACGCACGCTCGAGCATCGCCGCGACCGCCTGATGACGATCGCGATGGCGCCCTTCATGTCCTGCGGCGCGCGTCTGCCGGTGTATGTGCTGTTCGCCGCCGCCTTCTTCCCGTCCGGGGCGCAGAACGTGGTGTTCGGGCTCTACCTGATCGGCATCGCGGTGGCGGTGATGACCGGCCTGGTGCTGCGCAACACCCTGCTCAAGGGCGAGCCGACCCCCTTCATCATGGAGCTGCCGCCCTACCACCTGCCCACGGTGCGTGGCGTGCTGCGCCATGCGTCGGAGCGCCTGATGGCCTTCATCGTGCGCGCCGGCCGGGTGATCGTGCCGATGGTGCTGGTGCTCAACGTGCTCAACTCGGTCGGTACCGACGGCAGCTACGGCAACGAGGACAGCGAGGCCTCGGTGCTCGCCGAGATCGGCCGCAGCATCACCCCGGCGTTCGCGCCGATGGGCCTGACCGAGGAGAACTGGCCGGCCGCGGTCGGCATCTTCACCGGCGTGCTCGCCAAGGAGGCGGTGGTCGGCACGCTGGATGCCGCCTACACCGCGCTCGCGGCCGAGGATGCGGGTGAGGGAGGCGGCGAGGAGGAGGCCTTCAGCCTTGCCGACAGCCTCGCCGCGGCCTTCGCCACCATTCCGGCGAACCTCGCCGATGCGCTCGGTGCGTGGGCGGACCCGATCGGCCTCGATGTCGGCGACCTCAGCGATCAGACCGCGGTGGCCGAGGAGCAGGAAGTCTCCACCGGCACCTTCGGCGCCATGGCGGCGCGCTTCGACGGAGCGGCCGGCGCTTTCGCCTACCTGCTTTTCATCCTGCTCTACGCGCCATGCACCGCGGCGATTGCGGCGATCTACCAGGAGGCGGGCACGCGCTGGGCGGTGTTCGTCACCATGTGGACCACCGGCCTGGGCTGGGGCGTGGCCACCGTGTATTACCAGGCCGCGACGTGGGCACAGCACCCGGGCTCTTCCTTCGCCTGGATCGCGGCGGTGAGCGTGTGCCTGCTGCTCGCGCTGTGGGGGCTGCGGCGCTACGGCGCGCGCGAGGCGGACGGCCGTCTGCCGCTGCCGCAGCAGGCCTGAGGCGGCGGCGATGATCCTGTCCCGCCTGAGCGACTACCTGCGCGAACGCCGCCGCGCCAGCCTGGCCGACATGGCGATCGGCCTCGACAGCGCGGCCTCGGCGCTCGAGCCCATGCTCGCCACGCTCGAGCGCAAGGGCCGCGTGCGGCGAGTCGCCCCAGCGGTGGGCTGCGGCACGAGCTGCTGCAAGTGCGATCCCGCGAGCACCGTCGTCTTCGAGTGGGCCGGCGACGCGCCGGCCTCCTGAGGCCGGAGGCCCTCGGCACGTGCCCGGCGTCCGCACGCTGCTGGTGATCGGCATCCATCGCGAGGAGCTCGCCTTCGGCCGGGAGGTGGTGCAGGGGCTGCAGGTCGAGGGACTCGACGTGCTGGAGATTCCCGAGGGGCTCTCGGGCCGACGGCCGTTGCCCGACGAGACCTTCCGCTACGGCACCCTGCACCGGGCGCTCTACCTGCAACTGCTGCCCTATCTCGGAGAGTCCCATGGCCTGCTGATCGACCTGCATTCGGGCCTCGACGAGC
Organism: Thauera phenylacetica B4P; assembly: GCF_000310225.1. Lineage (GTDB taxonomy): Bacteria > Pseudomonadota > Gammaproteobacteria > Burkholderiales > Rhodocyclaceae > Thauera > Thauera phenylacetica. The sequence continues at coordinate 5,049 of NZ_AMXF01000205.1, read as the reverse complement.
AGGGACCGAGTGCCGATCTGCTGTGCGCGGACGCGGCGTTGCGTGCGCGCCTGCGTTGCGCACTGGATGCGGAAGGCTGGAAGGCGCGGCCGGATGCCGCGGTGCGGATCGTGCCGCTGGGCCAGGCGGGCGTGGTGCAGGCGCGCACGGTGATCCCCGAGGCGATCTGGAACAACTCCGCGTTCGCCTATCTGGGACTGGAACTCTACCTGCCTGCAACGGCCGGGGGGCATGCAAGCGGAGCGGCGCTCGCCCGCCGGCTGGTCCGCCTTGCGGTCGGGTGCATGCAGGAGGAGGGCGGCGAGCAGGAGGGCCGTCGCCCACGCGCGTGACTCAGCGCAGCAAGGCCTTGCGATGCAGGCCGAGGTGCACCCCGAGACAGGCGACGAAGACGCCGCCGGTGACCGCATGCCAACGCTTGTTGCCGGTCGCCGCCAACGCCAGCGAGGCGCCCAGGCTGCCGAGCATGCCGATCTTCGCGGCGCGGTTGAGGCGGTTGTGGATCGAGCGCCGTGCCTTTCGCGGGGCGGCGAGTGCTGCATCCACGGCCTGTTCGACCCGTCGCTCGAGCTCGGCTGGGCTTACCTGTCCGTGGTCGAAGAAGACCACGATACTTCCTGCGGCAGGATTGGCTCGCAGCTCTCGAACGCCCTCGAGTGGCGCAAGGTCCTTCTGTACCCGGGACAGGCAGTCCTGTCTGCGCAGTGCGGTATCCTTTATGCGGATGCGACCCGGGGAGGATGAGGCGATTCTGGTCATGGGCAGGCTCCTCGACGGGGTGCCTCGGTTTCGGTCGAATCGAGGCTGAGGAGTGGAGAGTTTGACACCAATCCCCGGTCGACCTGCCGATGATTGCTCCCCGCAGAGCCGCCCCCGGGAGTCCGAGGGCGAAAATTCATGCTCTGACCACCGTCCAGTGGTTGTCCGGGGCGATCTCCACCGCCCAGCGCAGCAGCACGGGATCGCGCTGCGGGTGCCAGAATCCGAGACCGCGCGGCGAGCCGATCAGGCTCGCGTGGGTGCCTTCGAGCGGGAACTCGGCGAGCGCGCCCGCCTTGTTGAGTTCGGCGATCACCTCCAGGCGTTCGGGCGCCGCCGGGTGCCAGCGCGTCACGCGGTGACTGCGCTCGGCCGACAGGTAGAAACCGCCGTCCATCCCGGTGGCGATGTCGCCGCAGTAACCCGCGCCCACCGTCTCGCGGCTGGGGATCTCCAGGGTGTCGCCGTTCCACACCGCTAGGATGGGCGCTGCGGCGCGCTCGGCCGGGTCGTCGTGCTCGGCCTGCAGCGCCACGCCGACCAGCGCGCGCGCGCCCACGGCCGGTGTGGCGCCGAGCGCGAGGTGACGCAGGCTCAGACGCTTGTCTTTCAGCCACCACTGGCCGAGGCGCTCGCCGCTCGTCGGGTCGAGCCGGACCAGCGAGGAGTCCATGCGGTCGAGGTCGCGCTTGCGGTCTCCAGGCGCGCGCAGGATGCCGCCGTTGGCGACCACCAGCTTGCCCTCGGCGTCGAACAGCAGCTCGTGCGGCTCGATGCCGCGGGTGGAGAATTCCGCTTCCTTGCGCAAGCTGTCGCGCCGGCGCACGGCGATCCAGCCCTGGGTGGAGCCGGTCTCGGATTCGGTGGTGTACAGCCACTCGCCCGCGGGGTCGAAGACCGCGTGGCCGTTGAGCGTGCGCCCGCTGTTCTCGTCCGCGAGCGCCTGGCGGGCGAGGACTTCGCCGTCGGCGGCGCAGCGCATCAGCCAGGGGCCGGGGCGGTTGGCGCAGACCAGGAAGCCGCCGTCGCGGTCGGGCAGCAGGCCGTGGACGCGGTCGGGAACCGCGACCGCGGTCTCGATGCGAGCGACGCCTTGCTGCCAGTCGGTTGCCAGGATGCCGACATAGTCGGTGCCGCCCTCCGCCTTCGCGCCGTGCGAGGCGCCATCGCGGCCGAGTTCGTGCAGGCTGCGCCAGGCGGCGATCAGGCGGATTTCGGGGAGCGCGCCGGGCGTTGCCGCGGCGGCGAACAGGGTGCGGGGCAGCAGGGCGAGCGAGAGGCCGCCGCCCAGCGTGCGCAGGAAGTCGCGTTTGTTCATCGGGGTGTTCCAGTGGAAACGACGGACCCGTCGGGGCCCGTCGATCGAGATGCTCGGATCAGAACTTGTATTCGCCGGTCAGGATGATCGCGCGGCCGGTGCCGGGGATGGCGAAGCCGCCCTGGTCATACACGGCGTCGTAGTACACCCGGTCGAAGATGTTCTTCACGTTGAGCCGCGTGGCCCAGCTCTTCTGCTCGTAGGCGAGCATCGCGTCCCAGCGTGCGTAGCCGGGCGCGGTGTTGGGCGAGAACTTGCCGTCGATGAAGTTGCTGTTCGCGTTGGCTGCGGTCGGCACGTAGGCGTAGCGGTCGCTCTTGGCTTCGACGCCGCCGCCGATCTTCCATCCGCCGCCGAGCGCGTAGGTCGACCACAGGTTGAAGGTGAGCTTGGGCGTGTTGCGCGGGCGCTGGCCTTCGAGGCGTGCGTCCGCGCCCGGAGCGACCTCGAGGATCTCCGCGTCCATCAGCGAGAAGCCGCTGAAGACCTCCCAGTTCGGTGTAACGCGCCCGGCCACTTCAAGCTCCAGACCGTCGGTGCGGCGCTTCCTGGTCAGGATCGCGGCGCTCGACTCGAGGTCGGTATTGCGCTCCCACTCCTTGTCGGCGCGGTACAGCGCGGCGCGCAGGGCGAGATCGCCTTCCATCAGCATCCACTTGGCGCCGAGCTCGGTGACCTTGCTACGCTCGGCCGGGAAGCTGCCGCCGGAGAGCTGGTAGAGGTCGGCGGTGGGGCTGAAGGAGTCGCTATAGCTGATGTAGTAGTGGGTGTACTCGGTCGGATGCCAGGACAGGCCGGTGCGGAGGCTGGTCTCGCTGAAGTCGAGCTGTGGCGAGTTGAGGCTGGAATATTCGGCGTCCAGCGAGTCGTGGCGTGCGCCCAGGGTCAGCTTCCAGTTCGGCACGAACTCGATCGTGTCCTGCGCGTAGAAGGCCAGGGTGTCGCCCTCGTAGGTGATCGCCGGCGCCGAGGTGAAGGCGCCCGGACGATAGAAGCGGCCCGCCCCGGGATCCAGATCCTGCAAGCCCCAGCGGCTGGAGTCCTCCTTGAGGTATTCGACGCCGGCGAGCAGCTCGTGCTTCATGCCGAAGAGTTCGGTACGTGCGGTGAGGTCGGATTGAAGGGTCAGGTTCTCGGTTTCGGTCTGGCGGACCTTCGGGCTCCCGGTGCTGCCGTCGAAGCTGGGGGCTGCCGTCCGGGTTGGAGCCTGCGCCCAGTACACGCGCTCGTAGCTCGCGTGGCGCAGCTGGGTGCGGATCTCGGCCTGCGAGGACAGCTTGTACTGGTGCACCAGCGAGCTCATCGAAGTGTCGCTGTCGTCGAAGGTGTTGTTGGTGCCCCAGAAGGTGTCGGCGGAGAAGTTCTTCGTCGGGCGCTTGGTCGCCGGATCGAAGGAGATACCGTAGTCCGGGTTGTCGCGCGTCTTCAGATAGTAGTGGTTGAAGGTGAACTCGTTGTCCGTGTACAGCCCGGTGACCAGGCTCAGGCCCACGCCCTCGCGGTGGATCTCGGGCTCGGCGCCGTCGGCGGGGTTGCTGCGCCAGCTGCCCTCGTCGCGCTTCATGACGTTCAGGCGCAGCGCGGTGGTGTCGCCGAGCTCCTTGTTGAAGTCGCCGGTGACCTCGCGGTAGTCGTCGATGCCGACGCTGCCGGTGATGCGGCCGCGGTTGCCGAGCAGCGGCGTCTTGGTGACCTGGTTGATCACGCCGCCCGCCTGGCCGCGGCCGAACAGCATCGCGGCCGAGCCGCGCAGCACGTCGATCTGCTCGAGGTTGAAGGTCTCGCGGTTGTACTGCGCCGTGTCGCGGATGCCGTCGAGGTACATGTCGCCGAAGGTGTAGAAGCCGCGCAGGTTCATGTTGTCGCCCGAGCGACCGCCTTCGGCGGCGTTGAACGACAGGCCCGAGACGTTGCGCAGCGCCTCCTTGAGGCTGCCGACCTGCTGCTCTTCCATCAGGCTGTTGGTCACCGTGGTGACCGCCTGCGGGATGTCGTGCGGGTCCTGCAGCACCTTGCCGACGCGGGTCGTGGTGGCACGGTGGCCGTCCTGCGGAGCAGCGTCCTCGGCAGCGTTGACGGTGACCGTCGGTAGCGTCTTGGTCGAGGAGGGGGTCGATTGCGCCTGCGCGCTCACCGACAGGACGGCGAGCATGATCGCGCGCAGGGGCAGCAGCGGGCGGGTGGGGGCGTGCGCGGACCGCGCCGCGCCGGAACGAACGGCAGCTTTCATCGTGACTCTCTGGGGTATTGGATCGGGAAGTCGGTGCTGGCTGGCTTCCCGATCGACGGAGTGACGATGACCGTTTCAGGTGGCTGGCTGGGCGAGACGTTGCGAATTATGGTAAAAACGCGAATCGTTCGCAACAAGTTTTAACGAGTCCAGAAGATTTCCGGCTTGCGATCGCGACGTATTCGCTACTACAAGCGGCTCGCAGTTGCGGCCGCGGCTCAGCCGTCCGCCCGCCCCGCGCTCCACCCGCCGCCGAGCGCCTTGTACAGATTCACCGCATCGCCGAGGCGCGCCAGGCGCAACTGCGCCAGCTGATCCTGGGCGGAGAACAGGGTGCGCTGGGCGTCGAGCACCGTGAGCAGGCCGTCGGCGCCTTCGCGGTAGCGCAGCTCGGCCAGGCGCAGGCTGCGCTGGGCTTCGGTGAGGATCTCACGCTGGGCGGATTCCTGATTGGCGTCGCGGGTCGCGTTGGCGAGCGCGTCCTCGACCTCCTTGAGGGCGACGAGGATGGCGCGGCGGTGGGTCTCGAGCAGCTCGCGCTGGTGGGAGCGCTGGATGTCCACGTCGGCGCGCAGGCGGCCGCCGTCGAAGATCTTCTGCACCACGCTGGCCGAGATCGACAGCGTGCGCGTGGTATCGGCGAGCGACAGCAGCGCGGCGCTGCCCACCCCGGCGCCGGCCGACAGGCTGATGCCCGGGAGCAGCGCGGCGCGCGCGGCGGCGATGTTGGCGGCGGCGGCGG
>NZ_AMXF01000204.1 GCF_000310225.1 Thauera phenylacetica B4P | reverse complement strand
CGCGCAGCAGGCGGGCGAAGGCGCGCCCGCGCGCGGCGATGCCCGCCGCGGTGGGCGGGCTGCTCGCCTCGGGCGTCGGCGATTCGCTCGCCTCGGGCGTCCGCGAGTCGCTCGCGTCGGGAGGTGGAGATTCGCCCGTCTCGAGAGCCGGCCGGTCGCTCGCCTGGGGAGCCGGCGAGACGCTTGTCTCGGCAGGCGGCGCCGCAGCCGTCGCAGCATCGAGCTGCGCAGGGGGGGCGGGGTCCGGTGCGGTGCTCATCGGGGTCTTTGCTGCCATGCGGGATTCCTTCCCGGCGAGGTGGACGTTGGCAGCATTTTCAAAGGCATTTCTGCAATGCTGCACATGCGAAAAACGAACGATACCGCTACCATACGCGTCGTTGCACGACGTGATGTTTTTTTGACAATCATTGTTTGCGTAAATATAGTTCCAGCGAGACTCGAATGGCGGAAACGCAACAGAAAGTGAAGAAGCCGGTGGCTCCGGCGACCCCCCTGTCGGTGCTGCAGCGTTTCCGGATCCTCATCCGCACCGCGCAGCGGCACTCCCAGTGGATCGAGCGCCAGAGCGGCGTCACCGGTGCCCAGCTGTGGGCGCTGCAGGAGCTGCGCGAGGCGCCCGGGCTGCGCGTGGGCGAGCTCGCCAACCGGATGGCGCTGCACCAGTCCACCACCTCGAACATGGTGGACCGGCTCGAGACCTCGGGGCTGATCCGCAAGGAGCGCACCAGCGCAGACCAGCGCGTGGTGCGGCTGTACCTGACCGACGAGGGGCTGGCGCTGCTGGCGCGCGCGCCTTCACCTGCACGCGGCGTGCTGCCCGAGGCCTTGCGCCTGATGGACGACGAGGGGCTCGCCAGCCTGCAGAGCGAGCTCGAGAAGTTGCTGCGCCAGATCAAGAATCTCGACGAAGGCTTCGGCATGCAGCCGCTGCCCTTCACCGAATGAACGGCAGTCCGCCCGGGGCGGTCTGCCTCGACCGTGCTTCAGATGAAGTGACCGCCCCGTGCGGACAGCAGATTCGGCGGCCCTCGTGGCCGCCGCTTTTTTTGCAGCGCGGCGTGGGCGCCCTCAGTGCCGGCGCGACAGGGCCTGCATCGCGCGCGCCAGGCCGTCGAGCGTCATCGGGTACATGCGTTCGCCCATGATCTGGCCGAGGATGCCGATCGACTGGCGATAAGGCCACAGGCGCTCGGGCTCGGGGTTGAGCCAGGCCGCCGCCGGATAGGCGTCGAGCAGGCGGCGCAGCCAGGTGGCGCCCGCCTCGGCGTTCATGTGCTCCACCGAGCCATGCTGGTGCAGGATCTCGTAGGGGCTCATGGTGGCGTCGCCGACGAAGATCAGCTTGTAGTCCGAACCGTACTTGTGGATCACGTCGAGCAGCGGCGTGCGCTCGCTGTGGCGGCGGCGGTTGCCGCGCCACACGCCCTCGTAGACGCAGTTGTGGAAGTAGAAGTACTCGAGGTGCTTGAACTCCAGCCGGCAGGCGGAGAAGAGCTCCTGGCAGACCTTGACGTGGTCGTCCATCGAGCCGCCGACGTCGAGGAAGAGCAGCACCTTGACCGCGTTGTGGCGCTCGGGGCGCATCATCAGGTCCAGCCAGCCTGCGTTGCGCGCGGTGGCGGCGATGGTGCCGTCGAGGTCGAGCTCCTCGGCTGCACCCTGGCGGGCGAAGCGGCGCAGCCGGCGCAGCGCGACCTTGATGTTGCGCGTGCCCAGCTCGACCGAGTCGTCGAGGTTGCGGAACTCGCGCTTGTCCCACACCTTGACCGCCGTGCGGTTGCCGGCGGACTCGCCGCCCACGCGGATGCCCTCGGGGTGGGTGCCGTTGTTGCCGAAGGGCGAACTGCCGCCGGTGCCGATCCACTTGCTGCCGCCCTGGTGGCGCCCCTTCTGCTCCTGCAGGCGCTTGCGGAACTCCTCCATCAGCTTGTCCCAGCCGAGCTTCTCGAGCTTGGCGCGCTCCTCGGGGGAGAGGTGCTTCCTCGCCATCGCGCGCAGCCAGTCCTCGGGCAGGTCGGCCTCCAGGCCGGGGAGGGCGGTGACGCCCTTGAAATATTCGCCGAAGGCCTGGTCGAAGCGGTCGTAGAGCGACTCGTCCTTCACCAGGCACAGCCGCGCGTAATAGTAGAAGTCGTCGAGCGAAGGGCCGCAGACGTGGTCGCGCAAGCCCTCGAGCACGGTGAGGAACTCGCGTGTCGACACCGGCAGCTTGCGTGTCTTGAGGTGCAGGAAGAAGTCGATCAGCATGGCAGGGGTCCCTTCGGGCGCGGTCAGTCCTGGATCTGCATCGCCCAGGACAGCGCTTGCATGTGGCATTCGGAGGCCTGCTCGGGGGCGATGCCGCAGGCCGCGGCGGTGGCCTGGAGGTCGCTTGCTGCGCGATCCGCGCCCCGTTCGCATGCCACCGCGAGCGCGAGCAGGGCCTGGTAGGGGCCACCCTCGCCGCGCACCGAGGCGTCGATGCCGGCGCCGAGCGCGAGCGGGGCGAGCGCCTTGTCGAGCGGCACCTGCAGGATCACGTCGATCAGCGACAGCAGGCCGACCAGGAAGAGCGCATCGCATTCGGCCGCCGCGCGACCGGCGCCGAGCAGCTCCATCATGCGGCCGCGCACCAGCGCCGTCTCGAGCGCCGCGCCGCCGCGCCCCTCGGCCTTGTCCACGGTGCACGCGAGCAGGATCAGCCAGCGCTGCAGCTTCTCGCGGCCGAGCAGGGCGAGTGCGTGCTCGATCGAGGACACCGGCTGCGGCAGGGCGTTGGCCGCGGAGTTGATGTAGCGCAGCAGGCGCAGCGACAGCGCGGCGTCGTGCTTTAGCAGCCCGGCGAGCTCGCGGGTGTCGGCGTCCGCGCGCAGGCGTGCGATCAGGGCGCCGATGCGCGCGATGTTGGGGCCTGGTTCGCGCGCGCTCCAGTCCTCGCGGCTGGTGATGAAGGGGCCCTGGAAGAGGCTGGCGCCGAGCTTGTAGCAGAAGCGGAAGTCGTCGATCGAGGGCAGGCCGCGCACGACCAGGCGCGCGTCGTGCGCGACCTCGAGGGCGATGTTGCCGAGCTTGAGGCCGCGGCGGGCGTCGAGGCCCTCGGCCTGGGCGACGATGAACTCGGCCTGCGGCAGCAGGTGGGCGAGTTCGGTGACCACGCTGGGGTCGGCGAGGCCGAGGCGAAAGCCGCGCTCGCGCAGCCCCGCCACGGTGGCATGCAGCGCGGCAGGCTCCGGTGCGCCGGCATCGGCGAACACGGTAGGCACGATCACCATGTTGCGTGCGGGCAGGGCGGCGAGGCTGGGGTGGGACAGGAAGGAGTCGGGCAGGTCGATGAAGGCGAGGCGCTCGCCGAGCAGCTCGCCGATGTCGGCATGGACCAGGCTGCGTACCAGCACTTCGGCGTAGACATGGTGGATCTTGCGGCTGCTGTGGCGGATGCGCGCACGCGTCGCCTCCTGCAGCATGAACTGGTAGCCGGCGATACGCTGGTTGCGCCCGAGCACCGCCTCGCGGCACAGGAAGGTCGCGCCGGCCTCGGCCGTGCTTGCGGGCGCCTCCTCGGTGCGCAGCGGCGCCTCGCGCTGGAGACGGCGAAAACCGTCCGCCTCGCTCGGCGTGGCGAGCGAAGCCGGATGCTTGCGGCCGAAGAGCCAGCCGAGCAGGGCGCGGAACATGGCGGCTCGCGCCGGCTCAGCGGTTGTTGCGGGCCATGAAGACCAGGCGCTCGAACAGGTGCATGTCCTGCTCGTTCTTGAGCAGGGCGCCGTGCAGCGGCGGGATCGCCGTCTTGCCGTCGGCGCTGCGCAGCGCCTCGGGCGGGATGTCCTCGGCGACCAGCAGCTTGAGCCAGTCGATCAGCTCCGACGTGGAGGGCTTCTTCTTGAGGCCCGCGATATCGCGCAGGCCGAAGAAGACCTCCATCGCCTCGGTCAGCAGCGCCTTCTTCAGCCCGGGGAAGTGGACGTCGACGATGCGCTGCATCGTGTCGCGGTCGGGGAAGCGGATGTAGTGGAAGAAGCAGCGCCGCAGGAAGGCGTCGGGCAGCTCCTTCTCGTTGTTCGAGGTGATGAAGACGATCGGGCGGTGGCGCGCCTGGATGGTCTGGCGGGTCTCGTAGACATGGAACTCCATGCGGTCGAGCTCGCGCAGCAGGTCGTTGGGGAACTCGATGTCGGCCTTGTCGATCTCGTCGATCAGCACCACGGTCGGCTGCTCGGCCTCGAAGGCCTGCCACAGCACGCCCTTGACGATGTAGTTGCCGATGTCCTTGACGCGGTCGTCGCCGAGCTGCGAGTCGCGCAGGCGGGACACCGCGTCGTATTCGTAGAGGCCCTGCTGCGCCTTGGTGGTCGACTTGATGTGCCATTGCAGCAGCGGCAGCCCGAGCGCGGAAGCGACCTGCTCGGCGAGCATGGTCTTGCCGGTGCCCGGCTCGCCCTTGATCAGCAGCGGGCGCTGCAGGCAGATCGCGGCGTTGACCGCGAGCATCAGGTCGGGGGTGGCGACGTAGTCCTGGGCGCCTTCGAAGCGTAGTGCGGTCATGCGGCATTCCTCGTGTCGGATGCGAGCGATTATAGGGCCGGGGGCAGCGGGTGGGCAGCCGATCGGGCGTCGATTCCGGGTGTGCCTGCCCTTTTCGGGTGCTAGCATCGCGCGCCATGGAAATCGAACTCCTCCGCCAGCACCTGCGTGCGCTCGGCGCCCGCCCCAGCCACGAGGCCCGCCTGCTGCGCGCCTGGCTGCAGGGACACGCGCTCGACGCCGGCCCGCGCACCGAATCCAACCGCCTGCCCAAGGCCCTGCAGGCTGCACTGCCCGAGCTCGAGGCGGAACTCGGAGCACTGGCCCGCGTGCGCTCCGAGCACCCTGGCGAGGACGGCATCCGGCTGCTGGTCGAGCTCGCCGATGGCCAGGCGGTCGAGAGCGTGCTGCTGCCGCGCGAGGGCCTGTGCGTGTCCACCCAGCTCGGCTGCGCGGTAGGCTGCGTGTTCTGCATGACCGGCAAGGACGGCCTGCTGCGCCAGCTCGACAGCGGCGAGATCGTCGCCCAGGTCGCGCTCGCGCGCCGCCTGCGCCGGGTGCACAAGGTGGTCTTCATGGGCATGGGCGAGCCCGCGCACAACCTCGACGCGGTGGTCGACGCCATCGAGCTGCTCGGCACCGAGGGCGCGGTGCCGCACAAGAACCTCGTGCTGTCGACCGTCGGCGACCTTCGCGTCTTCGAGCGCCTGCCGCAGATGCGGGTCAAGCCGGCGCTGGCGCTGTCGCTGCACACCACGCGCGCGGCGCTGCGCGCCGAGCTGCTGCCGCGCGCCCCGCGCATCGACCCGGCCGAGCTGGTCGAGTTCGGCGAGGCGTGGGCGCGCGCGAGCGGCTACCCGATCCAGTACCAATGGACGCTGATCGAGGGGGTGAATGACGGCGAGGACGAGCTCGAGGGCATCGTCCGCCTGCTCGCGGGCAAGTATGCGGTGATGAACATGATCCCCTTCAACCGCGTCGATGGGCTCGACTACCGCCGCCCGGCGGCGGAGCGCGCGGCGGAGATCGCCCGCCGGCTGCACCGCGCCGGCATCCTCACCAAGCTGAGGCAGTCTGCCGGCCAGGACGTGGACGGCGGCTGCGGGCAGCTGCGCGCGCGCGAGGCCAGACTCGCCTTCGTGCGCCGCGAGGCGCTGCGCGGCGCGCGGCCGACCGCGTAGCGCTTCGCGCCCTAGTGCTTCGAGAACACCGCGCGGCGCCCCTGCGCATCGAAGCTCACCACGTCGTAGCGTTCGGCGGGGTAGGGGCCTTCCATGCCGGGCGAGCCGAGCGGCATGCCGGGCGCGGAGAGGCCGCGGATCGCGGGCTTCTCCGCCAGCATGCGGCGCACGTCGGCCGCGGGCACGTGGCCCTCGACGACATAGCCGGCCACCTTCGCGGTGTGGCAGGAGCCGAGGGCCTCGGGCACGCCGGCTTCCTGCTTCACGAGGTCCATGCGCGCGCTCGCGACCTCCTTCACGGCGAAGCCGGCGCTGCGCATGTGCTCGGCCCATTTGCCGCAGCAGCCGCAGTTGGGGTCCTTGTACATGACGACCTCGTCCGGGCTGGCGAAGGCGGGCGCGGCGAGGCCGAGCGCAGCGCCGCAGGCGAGCGTGGAGAGGTTGCGAGCGAGCTTGCGCAAGAGCGCGGGGCGGGGGATGCGGTTCATGGTGCGGGGTTCCCGGGAGGTTTCACAAGGGATCGGACCAGGGCGCGCGGCGCGGGGTTCCGGCGCCGACGCGCACGCGAAGCGGGGCCCGTGCGGGCAGGCGGCGGCTGGGCGAGGTCTCGATGGCGAAATTGTGCCGTCGCCGGCCCGCGCCGGCGCATGCTTACGAAAATGTAATCGGGTGCGGCGTCGTAGCTTGCGGTCTCAGCCCGTGCGCCGCCGGCGCGCCGGCGGGCGCCCGCCGCGGATTACGCTGACGACCATGGTGGCGATGAAGACCGCCAGGGTCAGCGCGTTCGCGATCCCGCCCCAGCTGCGCAGCGCAGGAAGCTCGAGCAGGCTGCCCGCCACGCGCAGCGCGAGCGAGGCGTGCAGCAGCGCGAGCGGCACGTAGAAGGCGGGGTGGTAGGGGATCTTCACCTTCAGCACCGCCGGGAAGATGATCGCGGCGTGGCCGAACACCATCGAGAACACGAAGCCGAGCGTGATCGCGTGCATGGTGACGTCGTGCAGCGGGGATGCGGGCGCGAGCCCGTCGCCGAGCGCAGCGAGCGCGCCCAGGGCCAGCCACACGTAGCCCGACAGCAGGCAGATCGCGATGAAGCGGGTCAGTCCCTGCTGGCGGGCGTTGTGGCGGGCGATGTCGAACACCAGCAGCCAGGCCGCCATCGCCAGCACGCCGGCGGCGAAGAGGCCGTGGCCGAGGTCTTCGTGCATCGGCGCGAGCACGGCGCCGGCGAGGATCAGCGCGCTGAGCGCGACGAAGCTCGGCGCCGCGGTCGGGCGTGCGGGCAGGAAGCGGGTGAGCTCCAGGCGTTCGCCGGCGATCGTCAGCACCAGGAAGGCGAGCCACAGCGGCACGGCCGCGTGCACGTTGCCGCCCGCCCACCACACCAGGGTGCCGAGCAGCCAGCACGCCGCGCCCACCGCGAGCATCACGGTGAACAGCGCGAGCTGGCGGCGCACCACCACGATGCCGCCGCCGAGCAGGGTCGCGGCGGCGATCAGGAAGAGGAGCTGCGCCGCAGGCAGCGGGCCGCCGGCGAGCAGCAGCACGCCGCCCGCGCCGGCGGCGGCCGGTCCGGCGT
>NZ_AMXF01000203.1 GCF_000310225.1 Thauera phenylacetica B4P | reverse complement strand
CACACCCGTCCGCGCCCTGAACGTACGCCGCGCTGCAGCGGTCGCGCAGCCTCGCGCGGCTTGCGGCGGGCGCCGCGCGAGCGCAGAATCCGCGCACGTCACCGCGGCCCTTCCGTAGCCCGGGCAGCGCGGATACGCAGCCCAAAGTGGACAATTTGCGGCGATTTGCGGCAAACTTGCGGCCATGAAGCACTCAAAATGCTCGCCCAGCCCTCCACGCGGGGCAGACGGTCCATCTCTTCGGAATGGCGGGGCGGTGCTTCACGAGGCTGCTCGCCTGCACTCCGCCCGCGGTGGAGAGCCAACCCGGCGGAGGGCATCCGCGAACAAGCTCCCCAGCAAGAACCGTTTCGGCACCCGCCCGCCGCACGCGCGCGGCGGCGTCGGCGTGTGCGCGAAACCCGAACACTGAATCATCCCGACCGCGCCGCCCTGCAAGGCAAACGCGGTCCCGCCCGGAGAACACCATGGATCTGCGCAAGCTCAAGAAACTCATCGACCTCGTCCAGGAGTCCGGCATCTCGGAGCTCGAGGTGACCGAAGGCGAGGAAAAGGTACGCATCGCCAAGCACTCCCCCGCCGCGCCGGCCACCTACTACGCCCAGGTCCCGCCCGCCCCGGCCGCCGCGCCGGCTCCCATCGCCGCGGCGCCGGTCGATGTCGAGGACGAGCTGCCCGACGGCCACATCGTCAAGTCGCCCATGGTCGGCACCTTCTACCGCGCCAGCGCACCGGGCGCGAAGCCGCTGGTCGAGCTCGGCCAGAAGGTCGCCAGCGGCGAGCGCCTGTGCATCATCGAGGCGATGAAGCTGATGAACGAGATCGAGGCCGACGCCAGCGGCGTGGTGAAGGCCATCCTGGTCGAGAACGGCGAGCCGGTCGAGTACGGCCAGCCCTTGTTCGTGATCGGCTGAGTCGGCCATGTTCGAGAAGATCCTCATCGCCAACCGCGGGGAAATCGCCCTGCGCATCCTGCGCGCCTGCCGCGAGCTCGGCATCAAGACCGTCGCCGTCCACTCCGAGGCCGACACCCACGCCAAGTACGTGCGCCTCGCCGACGAGTCCGTCTGCATCGGGCCGCCGCCTTCGGCGCAGAGCTACCTCAACGTGCCGGCCATCATCTCCGCCGCCGAGGTGACCGACGCCGAGGCCATCCACCCCGGCTACGGCTTCCTCTCCGAGAACGCCGACTTCGGCGAGCGCGTCGAGCAGTCCGGCTTCGTCTTCATCGGCCCGCGCCCCGAGACCATCCGCCTGATGGGCGACAAGGTCTCCGCCAAGGACGCCATGAAGGCCGCGGGCGTGCCCTGCGTGCCCGGCTCGGAGGGCGCGCTGCCCGAGGACCCGAAGGAGATCGTCAAGATCGCGCGTGCGGTCGGCTACCCGGTGATCATCAAGGCCGCCGGCGGCGGTGGCGGGCGCGGCATGCGCGTCGTGCACACCGAGGCCGCGCTGCTCAACGCGGTGACCACCACCCGCGCCGAGGCCCAGGCGGCCTTCGGCAACCCGGTGGTGTACATGGAGAAGTTCCTCGAGAACCCGCGCCACGTCGAGATCCAGATCCTCGCCGACCAGCACGGCAACGCGGTCTATCTGGGCGAACGCGACTGCTCGATGCAGCGCCGCCACCAGAAGGTGATCGAGGAAGCGCCCGCCCCCGGCATCGACCGCAAGACGATCGCCAAGGTCGGCGAGCGCTGCGCCGAGGCCTGCCGCAAGATCGGCTACCGCGGCGCCGGCACCTTCGAGTTCCTGTTCGAGAACGGCGAGTTCTACTTCATCGAGATGAACACCCGGGTGCAGGTCGAGCACCCGGTCACCGAGCTCATCACCGGCATCGACATCGTGCAGGCGCAGATCCGCATCGCCGCCGGCGAGAAGCTGTGGTTCCGCCAGCGCGACATCGAGTTCCGCGGCCACGCCATCGAGTGCCGGATCAACGCCGAGGACCCGTTCAAGTTCACCCCCTCGCCCGGCCGCATCACCAACTGGCACACGCCGGGCGGGCCGGGCATCCGCGTCGACTCGCACGTGTACAACGGCTACACCGTGCCGCCGCACTACGACTCGATGATCGGCAAGCTGATCGCTTTCGGCGACACGCGCGACCAGGCCATCCGGCGCATGCGCATCGCGCTCTCCGAGATGATGGTCGAGGGCATCAAGACCAACATCCCGCTGCACCAGACCCTGATGCTCGACCCGCGCTTCAACGAAGGCGGCACCAGCATCCACTACCTCGAGCACAAGCTCGCGGACCGCAACGAAGTCCGGAGCTGACGCGCGATGTGGATCTCGGTGACCCTGCAGGCCGAGGCCGACAAGGCCGAGGCGCTCTCCGACGCGCTGATGGAGGCGGGGGCGCTCTCGATCTCGATCGAGGACGCCGATGCCGGCACCGAGGCCGAGCGCCCGCAGTTCGGCGAACCCGGCCACCTGCCCACCGCGCTCTGGGACCATAGCCGGGTGATCGCGCTGTTCGACGCCGCCGCGGATACGGCCGAGCTCGGCGCGATGCTCGCGGAAGCCGCCCGCGCGGCGGGCTTCGACGCCGTTCCGCCGTTCTCCACCGAGACCGTCGCCGAGCAGAACTGGGTACAGCTCACCCAGAGCCAGTTCGACCCGATCCGCATCACCGATCGGCTGTGGATCGTGCCGTCCTGGCACGAGGCGCCCGACGCCGATGCGATCAACATCGAGCTCGACCCCGGCATGGCCTTCGGTACCGGCTCGCATCCCACCACCCGGCTGTGCCTGGAGTGGCTGTGCGAGGCGGTGGTGCCCGGCTGCAGCGTGCTCGACTACGGCTGCGGCTCGGGCATCCTCGGCATCGCCGCGGCCAAGCTGGGCGCGGGCGAGGTGCTCGGCATCGACATCGACGAGAAGGCGGTCGAGGCTGCACGCGACAACGCCGCGCGCAACCACGCAGCCCTGCGCCTGCAGCACTCCGCCGTCCCCGTCGGCGACACCTTCGACCTGGTCGTCGCCAACATCCTCACCAACCCGCTGTGCGTGCTCGCGCCGGCGATCGCGGCGCGCGTCGCGCCGGGCGGCCGGGTGGCGCTTTCGGGTGTGCTCGAGACCCAGGCCGCGCAGGTCGTCGAGGCCTGGGCGCCGCACATCGCGCTGCACGTGGGCGCCGCGCACGAGGGCTGGATCCGCCTCGAGGGACGGCGACCCGGGCCATGATGATCACCCGCTGCCCCGCCTGCCAGACGGTGTTCCGGCTGCGCCCGGAGCAGCTTCACGCGCGGGGCGGCGAGGTCCGTTGCGGGCATTGCTTCCACCCCTTCAACGCGCTCGAGAACACGGTCGAGGTTCGCGACGACGGCGGCGCGAGCGCACCGCCGCCCCCGCCCCGCGCGGCGAGGCCGGTGCGCGAAGCACGCCCCGATCCGCTGCTCGACTTCGACATCCCCGAGGTCGCACCGGCACCGCCGATCCGTGCGCCGCAGCCTGCCCCCGACCTCGACGATTACGAGGCCTGGCTGGCGCCGTCCGGGGCTGCGGCAGCGCCGTCGCCCCCGACGGCAGGCGCCGGGGACGACGCGGACGCCGCCCTCGACGAGCCCACCGCATCGGCCCGTCCGTTTCCCGAGGTCTTGCGCAGTGCCCGCCGGGGCCTTTCCACCAGCGAGGACGAAGGCCGCAGCCATGGCCGCGGCGCGGGCATCGCCGACAGCGCCGCCTTCGCGCCGACGATCTCCTACACGCCTCCGCCGCCCTTCGACGATGAACCGGCCACCGAGATTCCCGGACTCTCCGCGCCCGCGCGCGAATCCCGACAGCCGGAGCCCGCGCCCGTCCCGGCGCACGCGGAGGACGAGCTCGCCTCGGCGCCCGAGCCCGACCTCGCCCGTCTCGACGCCAACTACGGGCGCCCGCGCAAGGAGGCCCACCCGCTCGTGCGCGCGCTCGCGGTGCTGCTCACGATCGGCCTGTCGGGGCTGCTCGCGGCGCAGGCCATCTATCTGTATCGCATGGAGCTGGCGCGCGCCCTGCCCGGCCTGCGCCCCGTCCTCGGCGAGGCCTGCGTCCGCTTCGGCTGCACGGTGCCCTATCCCCGCGACGCGGAACACATCGCGATCGAGGCCTCCGACCTGCAGGCCGAACCCGGGCGCCCGGGCTACTACCTGCTGCAGGCCACGCTCAACAACCGCGCGGACTACCCGCAGCAGTGGCCGCATCTGGAGCTTACCCTCACCGACGCCGGGGACAACCCGATCTCGCGCCGCGTGCTGCCCCCCGCCGACTGGCTGCCGCCGGCCCAGCCGCGCGAAGCCTTCACGGCGCGCAGCGCGATCGAGCTGCGCATCCCCTTCGCCGCCCCCGCGCTGGCGCCGACGGGGTACCGGATCTATGCGTTTTATCCGTGAGGCGTCAGGCGTGAGGCGTTAAGCGTTGGTTGGCAGGCGTGGTGCTCAGCGCGAGACGCGGGTGGTGCCGGCGTCGCGCAGGATGCGCACGCGCTCGCCGGCGCGGAAGCGTTCGCCCTCGTCGGCCTGCACCACGGCGAGGAACTGCCCGTTGTCAAGGCGCACGGTGACCTCGACGCCCGCTTGGCGGGTCGCGCCTTCCTCCACCGCCGAGCCGGCGAGGCCGCCCGCCACGGCACCGATCACGGTCGCGACGGCCTGGCCGCGTCCGCCACCGACCGTGTTGCCCGCGATGCCGCCGATGGCGGCGCCGGCGACCGAGCCGACCGGCGTCTTGGTGCCTTCGAGCTGCACCGCACGCACCGACTCGATGATGCCGAACTGCACCGTCATCGCGCGGCGCGCCTCGGTGCGCGAATAGGTGCCCCCGCCCAGACCCTGGGCGCAGCCGCCCACGACCAGCGCCGCGATCACCGCGCCGGCCACGGCACGCCACTTCATCCTGCTTCGATTCACCATGGATCCTCTCCGAAAGCCTCGCGGTAACGCGACGCGATGTCCGCGCGCGAGGGCTTGTAGTTCTGTCCGCCACGCTGGGCGATCTTGAGCGCCCCCATCACCGCGGCCAGGCGTGCGCTCCTGCGCAGGTCCCAGCCCTCGGCGATGCCGTGCAGCAGGCCGGCGCGGTAGGCATCGCCGCACCCGGTCGGATCGACGATCGCGTCCGCCTTCACCGCCGGCACCGCGAACACCTCACCGCGCCAATGCACGCGCGAGCCCTCCGCACCCAGCGTCACCACCAGCGCCTCGACCTCGCGCGCGAGCTCGGCTTCGCTGCGCCCGGTCTTCTCGCACATCAGGCGGGCCTCGTAGTCATTGACCGTACAGTACCGCGCCTGTTGCAGGCATTTCAGTAACGCTTCGCTACCGAGGATGGGCAGGGCCTGGCCCGGATCGAACACGAAGGGCACCCCGGCCGCGGCGAAGCCGTCGGCGTGGCGCAGCATGCCGTCGGCGCCATCGGGCGAGACGATGCCCAGCGTCGCATCGGTCGCGGTGCGCACGTCGTTCAGGTGCGAATGGAACATCGCCCCCGGGTGGAAGGCGGTGATCTGGTTGTCGTCGAGGTCGGTGGTGATGAAGGCCTGCGCGGTAAAGGTGCCCGGCACCTCGCGCACGAAGTCCTCGCACAAGCCGAGCGCGCGCAGGCGCGCACGATAGGGTCCGGCGTCCTCGCCCACGGTGGCCACGATGCGCGCATCGCTGCCGAGCAGCTTGAGCCCGTAGGCGATGTTGCCGGCACAGCCGCCGAACTCCCGGCGCAGGTCGGGCACCAGGAAGGAGACGTTGAGGATGTGGATCTGCTCGGGGAGGATGTGATTCCGGAAGCGGTCGTGAAAGACCATGATCGAGTCGTAGGCGACCGATCCGCAGACGAGGATGGACATGGGGGCGCGGGCAGGCGAAGGTTGGCGGAGGCGCGATTATACGGCGCCACCAAGCCTTCGCCCCACCCGCGCAGCGCGGGCCTCAGCCCCCTGCGGCGAGCACATCGCGCAGCTTGACCGCCATCTCCTCGAGCGCCTCGCGCGGCGGGTTCTTGACCGGCCATGCCAGCTCCATGCCGTCGCCCTCCCAGCGCGGCAGCACATGGATGTGGAAGTGGAACACGGTCTGCGCGCCCGCCTTCTCGTTGGCCTGGACCAGCGTCACCCCTTCGCAGCCGGTCGCCTTCTTCGCCGCGCGCGCCATCCGCGCCGCGGTGCGGAAGGCCGCGCCGGCGAGGGCGTCGTCGAGCGCGTAGACGTTGGCGCGGTGCGGCTTGACCAGCACCAGCATGTGACCGGGATTGACCGACTGGATGTCCATGATGGCCAGCGTGTCGGCGTCCTCGTACACCTTCGAGGACGGCAGTTCGCCGCGCGCGATGCGGCAGAACACGCAATTCGGGTCGTGATCGGGCGGTGTCGTGGGCTGCATGCGGGATCCTCCGTAGGCCGGGCTGGCGTCATCGCATCGTAACCAGCACGTCACCGCGTCGCAACGACGGGTTTCGAGAATGGTCCGCACCCAACAGGACGGAAACAGGCCATGCTCCAGCACCTCCAGCCCCGCCAGCAAGCCACCGCGCGCAAGACGCGCAACCTGCACGTCGGCCTCGCCAACAGCGAGACCGAGATCCTCGAGGCGCAGAAGCTGCGCTACCGGGTCTTCGCCGACGAGATGGGCGCCCGCCTGCCCACGCGCAGCCCGGGCGTCGACCGCGACCTCTACGACCCCTTCTGCGAGCACCTGATCGTGCGCGACGAGGACGCCGGCCGCATCGTCGGCACCTATCGCATCCTGTCGCCCTCGGCCGCGCGACGAGTGGGCGGCTACTACTCCGAAAACGAATTCGACCTCACCCGCCTGCAGCACCTGCGCGGCCAGCTGGTGGAGATCGGGCGCTCGTGCATCGACGCCGACTACCGCAGCGGCGCGGTCATCGCGCTGCTGTGGTCGGGGCTCGCGCGCTACATGCAGGAGAACGGCTACGAATACCTGATCGGCTGCGCCTCGGTGAGCATGGCCGACGGCGGGCACGTCGCGGCCAGCCTGTATAATCGGCTGCGCGAAAAACACCTCGCCCCGCTCGAGTACCACGTCTTCCCGCGCTGCCCGCTGCCGCTCGCGAGCCTGCGCGGCGACCTCGACGCCGAGGCGCCGCCGCTGGTCAAGGGCTACCTGCGCGCGGGCGCGTGGATCTGCGGAGAGCCGGCCTGGGACCCCGACTTCAACACTGCGGACCTGCCCATCCTGATGCCGATCGGCCGGGTGGATGACCGCTACGCCCGCCACTTCATGGGACGCAAGGACTGAACGCCCCCCGCCCCCCCGACCTCGCCCAGGATCGCGCCATGCATGCCGGTGCCGA
>NZ_AMXF01000202.1 GCF_000310225.1 Thauera phenylacetica B4P | reverse complement strand
GCGTCGGGGTCGACCTGCGGCAGGCGGGGCGGCGGGCGGCCCGCGCGCACGTGGGTGATCGGCGTGCGCGTGCCGGCCTCGGGGTCGAAGATCGCCTCGAGCGTGGCCGCGACGTGGCTGACCACCACCGCCTCCTCGTCCTCCGACCAGGTCGTCACCGGGATGCCGGCCACCGGCACCAGCGCTTCGCCGCGCCAGTCCGACAGCCCGCGCGCGAGCACGGTGTCGCCGGCCACCACCCGTAACAGGGCGCCGCCCAGCGCATCGCCGCTCGCGGGATGCGCGAGACTGACCCGCAGCGCGCACCAGTTGATGCCGAGGCGGGCGCCGGGTGCCGGATGGAGCGCGATGGGGCGCGCGGCGAACAGCGAGTCTTCGCCCGCAGCCGCGGGGTCGCGTGGCAGGGCGATTCGGGCCAGGCGCGGGAGGTATTGGCCGGCGGGGTCGACGATGGACACCGTCAGCGCCAGGCTGCCGGGCGCGGGCAGGGCGGGCGGAGCGTCGAAGGCGGCGGCGTGGGGCGCGAGCGCTGCCCATTCGTGGATGACGTAGAGCCCGCTGCGGTTGCGGGCGATGCGCGCGCCTTCCGCCGTCACCCGCAGCGGCGCGACGACGGTGGCGGCGGTGATGGCGTCGATCGGCCGCAGCGCGGCCAGCACGCGCCATTCGACGCGCTCGAGCTCGCGCAGCGCGTCCGTGTTCATGAGGCGTCCTCCGCGTAGCGGAAGCGGCCGGCGACCACCGGGCGATGCTGCGTGTCGTCGCGGTCGGGGTCGATGCGCACGAGACGGGCGACCCAGGAGACGGACAGGCGGTAGGACGGGCTCAGCGCATCCCAGATCCGCATGAGGTCTTCGGTGGGCAGTTCGGAGGGGACGATCTGGACGACCTCCTCGCGGTCCCAGCCGGCTTCGGGCGTCAGCGACGAGGCGTCGAGCACCGGATGGCGATGCAGTTGGCGAAGCGCCCAAGTCATCGACACCTGCTCGTCCTCGGGGGTCATGCCCCAGGCGCTCATCAGGTAGTGCAGGTCGAGCCCGAGCGGACCGGCGCCCCCGGCCTCGTCGCGCAGCCGGGCGCTCTGGCGGCGGTGCTCGTTGACCGAGATGCGGTACAGGAACAGCGTGATGCGGTTGCCTTCCTCGATCTCGCCGGCGAGCTGGCCGGCGCTCACGAGCTCGAAGGCGCACGCCGGCAGCGCCCGCCCGCCGCTCTCGCCGGGGTAGGTGTTGCGCAGGAAGGTCACGATCGAGCTTCCCACCGAATGCACGCCGAATACGTTCGCCATCTTCGCTCCGTGTCCTCGCGTCGCCGTCAATGCGTCCGTTTCGCGGCCGGGGGCACGGTCGCGATGTAGAGCCGGCGTCCGTCGGGAGTGCGTCGGACGCGCACCGTACCGAACTCGACCAGTCGCTGCAGCGCCTGCGTCACCGTGTCGGCGTCGGTGTCGATGCCGCGTGCCGCGAGCCACCAGCGCGCGATGCCCTCCGCGCTGTCCGCCGCCTCGGGGTGGCAGGCGAGATAGGCCTCGATGGCCGCCATGACTTCCCCGAGGCTTCGATCCTCCATGCTTGCCGCCTCCCGACAAGGTCTCGCGGGCATTGCAGCGAGTTCCGTGCCAGCGCCGAAGAAAAAGGGGAAAAGGTGTTCGAATCATGGGTTTGTAGTTCATTCTCGACGCTCCTCGGTCGTTCCGCCTGCGCATGTGCCGGGTCGAAAGCCACCCGCCCGAAGGACGGGGCCGATACTGCGCAGGCCGCGCGGGACAAGGCGGGCGTGCGGATTGCCGCGGTGGACGCGGGGCCGGGTCGGGCGCGTCGCACCGGGTCGTCGGTGACCCGCGCCCGTTTCCGGGGCCGCGATGCACCGTCGCAGTGCGCTTGCGGGGCGGAATTGGTGCGCTCGATGCATGGATCCCCCGCAGACAGCCCGTCTTTGGTGGGATTCGGGGCGTGCATGGTTCTTGCTCGGATCTCCTCGGTGTCCGTACCGCCTGCGAGGCCTCCCGTGTCCATCCATGTCAAGCTCAACCACATCACTCGTTACCGCTACGACCGCCCGGTCGCGCTGTCGCCGCAGGTCGTGCGCCTGCGCCCGGCGCCGCACTGCCGCACGCCCATCCACGCCTACGCGCTCAAGGTCGAGCCTGCCGGCCACTTCATCAACTGGCAGCAGGACCCGCAGTCGAACTATCTCGCGCGCCTGGTCTTCCCGGACAAGACCACCGAGCTGCGCATCGAGGTCGACCTGATGGCCGAGCTGTCGGTCATCAACCCCTTCGACTTCTTCCTCGAGCCGGCGGCGGAGAAGATCCCCTTCGCCTACGAGGACGCGCTGCGCATCGAGCTCGCACCCTACCTGGCGAAGGCGCCGGCCGCCGCGCTCGGGCCGCGCTTTCGCGACTATCTCGGCGCCATCCCGCGCGCACCCAAGGCCAGCGTGGACTTCCTGGTCGCGCTCAACCAGCGCGTGCAGCAGGACCTCCGCTACCTGGTGCGCCTGGAGCCGGGCGTGCAGGCCCCGGAGGAGACGCTGACGCTGGCGAGCGGCTCCTGCCGCGACTCGGCCTGGCTGCTGGTGCAGCTGCTGCGCCACCTCGGGCTGGCGGCGCGCTTCGTGTCGGGCTACCTGATCCAGCTCGTGGCCGACGTGAAGTCGCTCGACGGCCCCTCCGGCGCCGCGGCGGATTTCACCGACCTGCACGCCTGGTGCGAGGTCTATCTGCCCGGCGCGGGCTGGGTCGGGCTCGACCCGACCTCGGGGCTCTTTGCCGGCGAGGGCCACATCCCGCTCGCCTGCTCGCCCGAGCCCTCGTCGGCAGCACCCATCACCGGCTTCAGCGACGAATGCGAGTGCGAATTCGAGCACCACATGAAGGTCGAGCGCGTGTGGGAGGCGCCGCGCGTCACCAAGCCCTACAGCGATGAGCAGTGGGCCGCCATCGAGGCGCTGGGCCACCGCATCGACGGTGACCTGAGCGCCCACGACGTCCGCCTCACGCAAGGCGGCGAGCCCACCTTCGTGTCGCTCGACGACCGCGACGGCGCGGCCTGGAACAGCGACGCGCTCGACCCGCAGAAACGTGATGCGAGCAAACCGAGCAAGCGCACCCTGGCCGAGAACCTGATGTTCCGCCTCAAGGACCACTACGCGTCCCGCGGCCTGCTGCACTTCGGCCAGGGCAAGTGGTACCCGGGCGAGCAGCTGCCGCGCTGGTCGCTCAACTGCTACTGGCGCCGCGACGGCGAGCCGATCTGGCACGACCCGGCGCTGTTCGCGCGCGAGCTGTCGGGCACCGCGGTGGACGAGGCCGTGGCGGCGCGCTTTCTCGCCCGCGTGGGCGAGCGCCTGGGCGTGGATGCGCAGTGGATGATGGCGGCCTTCGAGGACACCTGGTACTACCTGTGGCGCGAGCGCCGGCTGCCGGGCAACGTCGATCCGCACGACTCCCGCGTCGACGATCCGCTGGCGCGCGCGCGCCTGGCCAAGGTCTTCGACCAGGGCTTGAAGCAGGTCGTCGGCCACGTGCTGCCGATCGTGTGCGATCACGCCGGGGCCGGCCGCTGGAGGAGCGGACCGTGGTTCCTGCGCGCCGAGCGCCTGTACCTGATCCCCGGCGACTCGCCGATGGGTTACCGCCTGCCGCTGGATTCGCAGCCCTGGGTGGGCAAGGGCGACTTCCCCTGGATCCACCCCGCCGATCCTAACCAGCCCTTTCCGACGCTGCCGGCGCACGCCGAGCTGCGCCAGCAGCTGCGGCCGACGGGCACGACCCTGGGCGCCGACAGCGGCCTCGGCTTCACCGCCCAGGGCGGCGGGTGGACGCCGGGCCGCGTCGAGCATGCCGGCTTCCATGGCGTCGAGGGGGCGGAAGGTGAGGCTGCGCTACCCCTGCCCGGTGCCGCCGAGGCCGCGCTGGCCACCCGTGACGAGCGCATCGACCCCGCCCGCCCGCCGCGCCTGCACGAGTCCGCGGCCTGGATCACCCGCAGCGCGCTTTGCGCCGAGCCGCGCGGCGGCCTGCTCCACCTCTTCATGCCGCCGACCGCGGCGCTGGAGGACTACCTGCAGATCGTCGCCGCCATCGAGGACACCGCCGCCGAGTTCGCGTTGCCGGTGGTGCTCGAAGGCTACGAGCCGCCGTCCGACCCCCGGCTCGCGAGTTTCCGCATCACCCCCGACCCGGGCGTGATCGAGGTCAACATCCACCCCGCGGCAAGCTGGGACGAGCTCGTCGAGCGCACCACCACGCTCTACGACGAGGCTCGCCAGACGCGCCTGTCGACCGAGAAGTTCATGCTCGACGGCCGCCACACCGGCACGGGAGGCGGCAACCACTTCGTGCTCGGCGGTGCCACCCCGGCCGATTCGCCCTTCCTGCGCCGGCCCGACCTGCTGCGCAGCCTGGTGAGCTACTGGCACAACCACCCCAGCCTGTCCTACCTGTTCTCGGGGCTCTTCATCGGCCCCACCTCGCAGGCGCCGCGGGTGGACGAGGCGCGCCACGACTCGGTGCATGAGCTCGAGGTCGCCTTCGAGCAGTTTCCCGAGGCGGGCAAGCAGGTCCCGCCCTGGCTCGTCGACCGCCTGCTGCGCAACCTGCTCATCGACGCCGGCGGCAACACCCACCGCTCCGAGTTCTGCATCGACAAGCTCTACAGCCCCGACAGCGCGACCGGCCGGCTCGGCCTGCTGGAGCTGCGCGCCTTCGAGATGCCGCCGCATGCGCGCATGAGCCTCGCCCAGCAGCTGCTGCTGCGCGCGCTGATCGCGCGCTTCTGGCAGCAGCCCTACGCCCCCGCCCGCCTGCGGCGCTGGGGCACCGAGCTGCACGACCGCTTCCTGCTGCCGCACTGGGTGGCGGAGGACTTCCGCGATGTCGTCACCGAGCTGCGCGAGTTCGGCTACCCCGTGGCCTTCGACTGGTTCGCGCCGCACTTCGAGTTCCGCTTCCCCAGGTACGGCGCGTTCGCCGCGCGCGGCGTCGAGGTCGAGCTGCGCATGGCGCTCGAGCCCTGGCACGTGATGGGCGAGGAGGGCGCGCCCGGTGGTACCGTGCGCTATGTCGATTCCTCGGTGGAGCGCCTGCAGGTGAAGGTCTCCGGACTCAACGACGACCGCCACGTGCTCACCTGCAACGGCCACGCGCTGCCGCTGCAGCCGACCGGCACGGTGGGCGAGTTCGTCGCCGGCGTGCGCTACCGCGCCTGGCAGCCGCCGTCCTGCCTGCATCCGACCATCGGCGTGCATGCGCCGCTGGTGTTCGACCTCGTCGACGGCTGGATGCAGCGCTCGATGGGCGGCTGCGTGTATCACGTCGCGCATCCGGGCGGGCGCAACCACGAGGCCTATCCGGTCAACCCCTACGAGGCCGAGGGTCGCCGCCTGGCGAGCTTCACCACCACCGGCCACACGCCCGGCCGCGTCGCGCCCGCGCCGGCCGAGCGCAACGCCGACTTCCCCTTCACCCTCGACCTGCGCCGCCGGAGCTGACGCGCCATGCAGGTCCAGCCGCAGCGCCCGCCCGAGCTGCTCGCCCGCTACGCCGCGCGGCCCGACCGCTACGACGAGCTCTGCCAGCGTATCGGCAGCGTCGTGGTGCTGCGGCCGCACTGGCGCGACTTCTTCCACGGCCTCGCCGCCATGCCTGCCGACGAGCTGTCGGCGCGGCGGGCCGCGCTCGGCCGCCAGATCCACGAGAACGGCATCACCTACAACGTGTATGCCGACCCGCGCGGCTTCGCGCGCCCATGGGAGCTCGACCTGCTGCCCTACATGCTGCCGGCGGCGGAGTGGGCGCAGATCGAGGCCGCGGTGATCCAGCGCGCCACGCTTTTCGACCGCATCCTCGCCGACCTCTACGGCGAACAGGTCCTGCTCGAGAAGGGCCTGGTGCCGCCCGCGCTGATCTACGGCCACAGCGGCTTCCTGCGCCCGCTGGTGGGTGCGCGCCCGGCGGGCGGGCGCTTCCTGCACCTGTATGCGGTGGACCTGGCGCGCTCGCCAGACGGACGCTGGTGGGCGGTGGCCGACCGCACCCAGGCGCCTTCGGGCGCGGGCTACGCGCTGGAGAACCGCAGCGTGGTCGCGCGCGTGCTGCCCGAGCTCTATCGCGCCGCCGGCGTGGAGCCGCTGGTGCCCTTCTTCGAGGGCTTCCGCGACAGCCTCGCCGATCTCGCCCCGGCCGACGGCGCGGTGGCCGGCGAAGACCCGCTGGTCGTGGTGCTCACGCCGGGGCCCTACAACGAGACCTACTTCGAGCACGCCTACCTCGCGCGCGAGCTGGGCTTCCCGCTCGTCGAGGGCCAGGACCTCACCGTGCGCGACGACAAGGTCTGGCTGCGCACGCTCGATGGCCTGCGCCGCGTGCATGTGATCCTGCGCCGGGTGGACGACCTCTGGTGCGACCCGCTCGAGCTGCGCGAGGACTCCGCGCTCGGCGTCGCCGGCCTGGTGGCGGCGGTGCGCGCCGGCACGGTGACGGTGGCCAACGCGCTCGGCAGCGGCATCCTCGAGACCGGGGCGCTGCTCGGCTACCTGCCGCGGCTGTGCGAGCATCTGCTCGGCAGCAAGCTGCGCATGCCCTCGGTGGCGACCTGGTGGTGCGGCGAGCCGGCGGCCTGCGACTACGCGCTGAAGCACCTGCGCGAGCTGGTGGTGAAGCCGGCCTATCCCACCCTCGGGGCCGGGCCGGTGTTCTGCGGCGACCTGCCGGCGGCGGAGCTCGACGCGCTGGCGGCGCGGATCGCGCGGCGGCCCTTCGACTTCGTCGCGCAGGAGCGCGTGAACCTCTCGCAGGCGCCGGTGCTGGCGGGCGGGGAGGGCAGGGACGGCGGAGGCGGCAAGGACGCATCCGCCCGCCAGGCGCGCGCGCTGGTCGCGCGCAACATCGGCCTGCGCGTGTTCGCGGCGGCCAGTGCGGAGGGCTTTCGCGTGCTGCCGGGCGGGCTCGTACGGGTGGCCTCGGAGGCCGACATGCGCATCGTGTCGATGCAGCACGGCGGCGGCAGCAAGGACGCCTGGGTGCTCGGCTCGCCGGCGCGGCCGCGTCCGCTTCCGCGCATCGTGCCCGGCCAGCTCGCGCCTCCGGCCGGGGGCGCGCGCGTGCTCGGGCTGTCGAGCCGGGTGGCGGAGAACTTCTTCTGGCTCGGCCGCTACAGCGAGCGCGCCGACTCCGCCGCGCGCCTCGGCCGCGAGACGCTGGCGCGCCAGGAAGAGTGGGGCGAGGGGGGCGAGGCCTCGTGGCTGGGCGAGGACGGCAAGGTGACCGCGGCGCTGCAGGCGCTGTGCCGGCAGCGCGGCCTGCTCGCCGCCGTGGCGGGGGAGGCGGGCGTGGCGGGGGAGGCGGGCGTGGCGGGGGAGGCGGGGGAGGCGGGCGTG
>NZ_AMXF01000201.1 GCF_000310225.1 Thauera phenylacetica B4P | reverse complement strand
CCGCGCTCGCCGGCCAGGCGATCGAGCGCGTGCCGGCCCCCGCCGACACCGCGCGCCGCCCCCACCCCTGACCCGCTCGCCACCGCCCCGCCCTCCGTCCGCCCATGGCCGCCTGGATCCAGTCCGTCAGCTCGATTCCCGTGTGGATGCAGACCGCGCTGCTGCTCACCGCCTCCAACGTGTTCATGACCTTCGCGTGGTACGGCCACCTGAAGAACATGCAGACCAAGGCCTGGTACGTGGCCGCGCTGGTGAGCTGGGGGATCGCGCTCTTCGAGTACCTGCTGCAGGTGCCCGCCAACCGCATCGGCGCCACCACGTTCAGCCTCGCCCAGCTCAAGATCATGCAGGAGGTGATCACCCTGCTGGTCTTCGTGCCCTTCGTCGTGCTCTACATGAAGCAGCCGCTCAAGCTTGACTACCTGTGGGCGGCCTTGTGTATGCTCGGCGCGGTGTATTTCATCTTCCGCAACTGACGCGCGCTCGCCGCAAAGACAGCCCAGCATGCTCGACAAGGCCCGCTACATCGTCGTCGAAGGTCCGATCGGCGCCGGCAAGACCTCCCTCGCCCGCCGCCTGGCCGACCGCCTCCAGGCCGAAGCGGTGTTCGAGCAGGCCGAGCTCAACCCCTTCCTCGGCCGCTTCTACCAGCAGTCCGAGCGCTGGGGCCTGGCGACCCAGCTCTCCTTCCTGTTCCAGCGCATCGACCAGCTCTCCACCCTGGGCGCGATCGAGGGCGAGCGCCGCGTGGTGGCCGACTTCCTGTTCGACAAGGACCACCTCTTCGCCGAGCAGAACCTGTCGCCGGACGAACTCGCGCTGTATCGCCGCGTGCATGACGGCCTGCAGCCGCGCAACGCCCCCCGGCCCGACCTGGTGATCTACCTGCAGGCGCGCCCCGACACCCTGATGGAGCGCATCCGCAAGCGCGGACTGGACGCCGAGCGCCGCATCACCGAGCTCTACCTCGAGCAGGTCGCCGAGCGCTACACGCGCTACTTCTACCAGTACGACGCCGCCCCGCTCTTCATCGTCGATGCCGGCAAGCTCAACCCGGTGGACCGCGACGAGGACTTCGAGCTGCTGCTCGTGCGCCTGCGCGAGATGCGCAGCTACCGCGAGTTCTTCGGCTACGCGGACTGAGTTCGCCCGGCCGCCGCGCGGCGAGGGCTGCGAGGCTTGTGCAATGCACCAGTTTGCCCGACACTGCCGCCTCCCAACAGGAGCGATGAATGAGCTATCTCCAGGACCAGAAGCCCGTCACCCTCTTCGAACTCGGCAAGATGCGCGCCGAAGGCCGCAAGATCGCGATGCTCACCGCCTATGACGCGAGCTTCGCCGCGCTCCTCGGCCGTGCCGGGGTCGACTCCATCCTGATCGGCGACTCGCTCGGCAACGTGCTGCAGGGACAGAAATCCACCCTGCCGGTGACCGTCGAGCAGATGGCTTACCACACCGAGTGCGTGGCGCGCGCGGGGGCGCGCCCCTTCGTCGTCACCGACATGCCCTTCGGCAGCTACCACGAGAGCCGCGAGCAGGCGATGCGCAACGCCGCGCGCCTGATGGCCGCGGGCGCGCAGATGGTCAAGCTCGAAGGCGGCGCGTTCATGGCCGAGACCGTGCGCTTCCTCGTCGAGCGCGGCGTGCCGGTGTGCGCGCACATCGGCCTCACCCCGCAGGCGGTGCACCAGCTCGGCGGCTACCGCGTGCAGGGCCGCAGCGAGGAAGGTGCCGCGCGCCTCAAGGCCGACGCGCTCGCGCTCGAGCAGGCCGGCGCGGCGCTGATGGTGATGGAGATGGTGCCCGCTGCGCTCGCCGGCGAGATCACCGCCAGCCTCTCGAGCATGGCCACCATCGGCATCGGCGCGGGCGCCGCCTGCGACGGCCAGGTGCTGGTGCTGCACGACCTGCTCGGCGTCTTCCCCGGCAAGACCGCGCGCTTCGTGCGCAACTTCATGGAAGGCTCGGCCAGCATCGAGGAAGCGGTCGCGCGCTACGTCGCCGCGGTCAAGGACGGCAGCTTCCCGGCCGCCGAGCACTGTTACTGAACCCGCGTCGCGCACGCGAGAAAGCACACACATGCAGATCCACGAGACCATCGACAGCCTGCGCGCCGCGCGCGCGGGCGCCGGCCGCGTCGCCTTCGTGCCCACCATGGGCAACCTGCACGAGGGCCACATCGCTCTGATGCGCCAGGCGCGCGAGCACGCCGGCTGCGTCGTCGCCAGCATCTTCGTCAACCGCCTGCAGTTCGGCGCCGGCGAGGACTTCGAGCGCTATCCGCGCACCTTCGCCGCCGACTGCGAGAAGCTCGCCGCCGCCGGGGTCGAGCACCTGTTCGCGCCCGACGAGACGGTGATGTACCCGCAGCCGCAGCGCTACCACGTCGATCCGCCGCACGAGCAGGTCGCCATCCTCGAGGGCGAGTTCCGCGCCGGCCACTTCCGCGGCGTCGCCACCGTGGTCATGAAGCTGCTCAACCTCGTGCAGCCCGAGGTCGCGCTGTTCGGCAAGAAGGACTACCAGCAGCTCATGGTGCTGTCGAACATGGTGCGCGAACTGGCGATGCCGATCGAGGTCATAGCCGGCGAGACGGTGCGCGCCGCGGACGGCCTCGCGCTGTCCTCGCGCAACGGCTACCTGAGCGCGGACGAGCGCGAGCGTGCGCCGCTGCTGCATCGCCTGCTCGCGGGCATCCGCGACGCGGTGCGCGCGGGGGGGCGTGATTTCGCGCGGCTGGAAGTGGACGCGATGGCCGCGTTGAGCTCCGCGGGCTGGGCGCCCGACTACATCGCCGTGCGCCGCCGCCTCGACCTGCAGCCGCCGACACAGGCGGATGAGGCGCTCGTCGTGCTCGCGGCGGCGAAACTCGGCCGCACGCGACTGATCGACAACCTGGAAATCTGAAGCGGGGGGCTGGATCCGGGTGCGCTCGCGCTTGCATCGGCGGGCGGATCTGGTTAAAAACCGTAAAACCCGCGAATAAAGGCCCGGCCGCGACCTGCGGCGCGCATTTCAACGAAGAAGGGGGAGTGGAAAGATGATGACGACGGTAAAACAGATCCTCGAGGCGAAAGGCGGCACCTTCCATGCGGTGCGCCCGACCGACTCGGTCTTCGACGCGCTGTCGCTGATGGCGCAGTTCGACATCGGCTGCGTGCTGGTCACCGACGGCGACAAGCTGGTCGGGATCTTCACCGAGCGCGACTACGCCCGCAAGGTCGTGCTCAAGGGCCTGGTGTCGCGCGACGTGAAGGTCGGCGACCTGATGACGCCCAACCCCTACACGGTCGGCCTGACGGGCACCGCCGACGACGTGATGGCGACGATGACCGCCAAGCGCTTCCGCCACATCCCGGTGGTCGAGGAAGGCAGGGTGATCGGCATCGTCACCATCGGCGACATGGTGAAATCCATCGTCACCCAGCACGAAAAGACCATCAAGCAGCTCGAGAGCTACATCGCCGGCGACCTCGCCGCGGAGTGAGCCGCGCGGCGACACCGCCGCCAGAAATGCAGACGCCGGAGCCGACGAGGGTCGGGTCCGGCGTCGTCGTTTGCGCGGACGAGAAGCGCGCAGGGACCGCTCAGGAACCAGGCCCGCGCCGCCCCCTCACCTCACTCCTGACTCCTCACTCCTCACGCCTCACGCCCCCAACGCCTTGCCCACGATCTCGGCCACGTCCGCGGACAGGCCCGGCGCGGCGAGCACGCGCTCGAGCTGCGGGCGGATGCTGGCCTGCAGGGCGGGGGTGAAGTGGCGCCAGTTCTCCAGTGCACGTGCCATGCGCGCGGCGACCTGCGGGTTGCGGGCGTCGAGCGCGATCACCTGCTCGACCCAGAAGGCGTGGCCGCTGCCGTCGGCGGCGTGGAACTCGCCCGGGTTGGCGCGGAAGAAGGTGCCCAGCAGCGCGTACACCTTGTTCGGGTTCGACAGGCTGAAGGCGGGGTCGCTGAGCAGCACGCGCACGCGTGCCAGCGCGGGCTCGGCGGCGTCGCCCCAGCGCCAGGCGCCGGCCTGCAGGGCGAACCACTTGTCGAGCACCAGGGCGTCGTCGCGATGGCGGTCGTGGAAGGCCTGCAGCGCGGCGGCGCGCGCCGGGCTCGTGCTCTGCACCAGCGCGGCGAGCGCACCGAAGCGCTCGGTCATGTTGGTGGCGTC
Organism: Thauera phenylacetica B4P; assembly: GCF_000310225.1. Lineage (GTDB taxonomy): Bacteria > Pseudomonadota > Gammaproteobacteria > Burkholderiales > Rhodocyclaceae > Thauera > Thauera phenylacetica. The sequence continues at coordinate 3,334 of NZ_AMXF01000201.1, read as the reverse complement.
GGCGAAGCGCGCCTCGGCCAGTGCCAGGCCGTCGGCCATGCCGGCGGCGGCGAGGTAGCGCAGGGCGAGATTCACCAGCGCGCGGCGGCCGGCGTCGCCCGGGTGGTAGCGGTACGCGCCCGCCAGCTGCAGGCGCTCGACCACCTCCAGCCAGTCGGCGGCGAGCGTGGCGCCGAGCGCACGCATCATGCGCACCAGCGCGCTGCGCAGCGCGGCGGGGTCGGCGGGCGACATGCGCTCGAGCAGGTAGGCCTCGCCCGGCAGCGCGAGCGCCTGCGCGCGGAAGGCGGGGTCGAGCGCGCCGTCGTTCAACAGCGTGCGGAAGGCGGCAACGAAGGCCTCCGGCACCACCGCCGCGGGATCGGCGGCGAGGGCCAGCGCGACGCGCTCGGCGTAGCGCTGCGCGGCGTCCCAGCGGTTGCAGGGGTCGGCGTCGTGCGCCATGCGGAAGGCGAGGCGCGCATCGTCCTCGTCGAGTTCCAGGATCACCGGCGCCGAGAAGCCGCGCAGCAGCGAGGGCACCGGCTCGGCGCTCACGCCGACGAAGCGGAAGACCTGCACATCCTCGGTGAGCTTCAGCACGCGCGTGCAGGCGCCCGCCTGCGCCTCGCCTTCGAGCCGCAGCGCCACGTCGCGCCCGTCCGCGCCGATGAGGCCCACCGCGACCGGGATCACCAGCGGCTGCTTGACGTGCTGGCCCGGCGTGGCCGGGGTCGATTGCGCCAGCGTCAGCGTGTAGCTGCCGTCGGCGGCGTTCCACACCCCGCTCGCCTTCACCCGCGGCGTGCCGGCCTGCTCGTACCAGCGCATGAACTGGTCGAGGTCGAAGCCGTTGTTGGCCTCCGACATGACCTCGACGAAGTCGTCGCAGGTCACCGCCTGGCCATCGAAATAGCTGAAGTAGAGGTCCATGCCGTTGCGGAAGCCCTCCTGCCCGAGCAGGGTGTGCAGCATGCGGATGACCTCGGCGCCCTTCTCGTACACCGTGGCGGTGTAGAAGTTGTTGATCTCCTGGTAGCTGTCGGGGCGGATCGGGTGCGCCATCGGCCCGCCATCCTCGGGGAACTGCGCCGCGCGCAGCACGCGCACGTCGTCGATGCGCTTGACCGCACGCGCCGAAGCCGCCCCCTCGGGGCCGGCTGCGCGCGCCAGCATGTCGGCGGAGAACTGCTGGTCGCGGAAGACGGTGAGGCCTTCCTTGAGGGTGAGCTGGAACCAGTCGCGGCAGGTGACGCGGTTGCCCGTCCAGTTGTGGAAGTACTCGTGCGCGACCACGCTCTCGACGTTCTCGTAGTCGAGGTCGGTGGCGGTGTCGGGCTTGGCGAGGATGAACTTGGTGTTGAAGATGTTCAGCCCCTTGTTCTCCATCGCGCCCATGTTGAAGTCGGCCACGGCGACGATCATGAAGCGGTCGAGGTCGAGCTCCAGGCCGAAGCTCTCCTCGTCCCAGCGCATCGAGTGCACCAGCGAATCCATCGCGTGCTCGACGCGGTCGAGGTTGCCCGCTTCCACCCAGACCTGCAGCAGCACCTCGCGGCCCGACATCGTCGTGACGCGGCGCTCGAGTGCGACCAGCTTCGCCGCGACCAGCGCGAAAAGATACGAGGGCTTGGGGAAGGGATCCTCCCACTTCGCGTAGTGGCGGCCCTCGGGCAGCAGGCCCTCTTCGACCAGGTTGCCGTTGGAGAGCAGCACCGGGCAGGCCGCGCGGTCGGCCTCGAGGGTGACGGTGTAGCGCGCCATCACGTCGGGGCGGTCGGGGAAGCAGGTGATGCGGCGGAAACCCTCGGCCTCGCACTGGGTGAAGAAGCCGCCGTTCGACAGGTAGAGGCCCGACAGCGTGGTGTTGGCGCGCGGATTCACCCGCGTGACGACCTCGACCAACACCGCGTCGCCGCTCGCGTCGATCTCGAGCGCGCCATCGGCCTCGCGCACCGCGGTGGGCGCCGCGCCATCGACCGTCAGCGACACGCGCTCGAGCGCCTCGCCCCACAGCCGGATCGGCCCCTCGGCGGCGTCGCGGTTGCGCACGCAGCGCATGCGGTTGGTGACCAGGGTGGCCTCGGCGTCGAGGCGGAAGTGCAGATCGACGGTCTCGACCGTCCACGACAGCGGCCGGTAGTCGGCGCGCTGGATCGTCGGGGCATGTTCGGTTTTCATTATGAGTTCTCCATCGGCGCCTCGCGGGCGCGGCAAGGGCGCGAGTGTACGCCCTGGCGGGCGAGCCGCACAGGGTCGGCGGGCTGTGCCTGGCGCAAAGATGCGACCTGGACGAAGCGGTCGCGCGCGCAGCGCCCGACCGCGACCGACACGCCTCAGTCGGGCTTGCGGTCGCAGACCAGCACGTCGGCGGTCGAGCGCGCGAGCACGTGCTTGGTGACGCTGCCGAGCAGCATCTCGCCGAGCAGGCCGTGGCCGCGCTTGCCGATCACGATCAGGTCGCAGTCCTGCTCCTGCTCCTGCTCGAGGATCTGCGTGGTGGCCTCGCCGTGGACCACGATGCGGCGCACGCGGTTCTCGTCGAGGCCGGCGCGCGCGACCAGCTCGTTCATCTGCGCACCCGCCTCGCGCCGGGCATTGACGCGCAGCGAGGACAGCGCGTTCTCCTCGACCCCGGCGTAGCGCAGCTTGCCCTCGAAGGGCACCTCGAAGGCGTGCAGCAGCACGAACTCCGCCTGCGGCGCCACGCGCCGCGCGAACTCGAGCGCCTCGAGCGCGCGCGCGGAGAAATCCACCGGCACGAGCACGCGGCGATAGGGCTCGTGGGCGATCTGCTTGACCACCAGCATGGGCCGCACGGACTTGCGCAGCACGCGCTCGGTGGTGGAGCCGATCAGCAGCTCGCGCATGAAGCCGGCGCCGCGCGCGCCCATCACCAGCAGGTCGGCGTCGATCGCCTCGGCGTGGCCGACGATCTCGCCGAGCACGCCGCCCACCGCCAGGTGCAGCTCGGGCGTCACCCCGTGGCGCTTGTGCATCTCGGCGGCGAGCGCCTCGACCTCTCCGCGCACCTCGTCGAGCAGCTTCTCCTGCAGCCCGGCCGAGTCGGCGTCAAGCAGGTGACGCAAGGCGTCGAGCGCGCCGGCATTGACCACGTGCTGCAGCGACAGGCGCGCGCCGAGCTCGGCGGCGAGCAGACAGGCGCGCACCACCGCGTGGCGGGCGAGCGCGGAGAGGTCGGTGGGGGCGACGACAGTGCGGATCGGGTTCATCATTCAGTCTCCTGAGGCCGGTCGGGCACCTGCGCCCGCAGGGTCCGCCGCGGGCTGCAAGGCGGCCGCGTCCAGCGCCGGCGCAGCGGCTTGCGTGCCGGCGGCCTGCATGCCGGCGGCTT
>NZ_AMXF01000200.1 GCF_000310225.1 Thauera phenylacetica B4P | reverse complement strand
AGCGCAAGGGGGCGGCGTGGGATGACGGAGTACGGGAGCGCATGCTGGGATCAGATCGATATGCTAGGCGAGTGCGGAGGCCCTAGTAACCAGCCGCGGCTCCCAATTAGGGGACAAGGCGACAAGGGACAGGCAACGACTCCCGAAGCACACACGTGGATAATTCCGCTAATGAAATCGCGGTAATAGGGAAAATTGGGGACAGACCACGCTTTCCCCAATCGGCAGAAAATCATTCCAGTCATGCAACAACTGAACAACCGCGGACGGGGGGCGTCGTACTTCGATCTATGCAAAGAAAATTTCCCCAGCCCCTCCTGGCGGTCGTTCGCCAGCACACCGATGAAGCTGCGCACCTTCGCACCGTACGCTCCGTGTTGGTCGCGGCGCCGCATGTAAAGCTGCACCACTTGCGGCGGCTGGATGATCGGATTGCCGCTCATCTCGACGGCTTGGTGGTGGCGGGCGAATGCGGTTCGCAGCTCTGCGATGCGGCGCTCGAGTCGCCGGGCACGGGCGAGATGTTCTGTGCCGCCATTCGCGCCCTCGACGAGCGCAAGGACGAAGGTCTCGACAAGGTGCTGGCGATCGCGGCCGCGTTGCCCGAGACGCTTACAGGTCTCGTCTCGGCCTTGGGTTGGGTTTCTGCGCCTGGCCTGAAAGGGATCGTGAGCGGCTTGCTGACCAGTTCGGACCCATTCCGGCAGCGCATCGGGATTGCCGCCTGCGCCCTGCATCGGGTGGATCCCGGTCCGCCGCTGGTGAGTTTGGTCGCCTCCACCGAGCCGGCATTGCGCGCCCGCGCAATGCGGTGTGCCGGCGAGCTGGGGCGAGTCGACCTGCTGCCGCTCCTCGTCTCCGCCCTCCAGGACAAAGACCCCGAGTGCCACTTTCGCGCGGCACAGGCGGCCCTGTTGCTCGGCGATCGCCGAACTGCCCTGGCAGCGCTCCGGGATGTGGCGCTGCAGCCGGGTCCGTTCCGCCTGCAGGCACTTGCGCTTGCGCTTTTTGCTGCGGAGACCACGTTTGCGTACGAGCTGCTGAAGCAGGTGGCCAGCCAGCGCGAAGACGTGCGTCTGCTGATCCGCGCCGTGGGCCTGGCGGGGGATACGGCGCGCATCCCGTGGCTGGTTGGCCTGATGTCCGACGACAAGCTCGCGCGCCTCGCGGGCGAGGCCTTCAGCTTCATCACCGGGGCGGATCTCGCCTGGCTCGACCTCGAGCGCAAGCCCCCCGAAAATGTCGAGCCCGGCCCCAGCGACAATCCCGAGGACGAGGACGTGTCGATGGACGAGGACGACGGCCTGCCCTGGCCCGATCAGGCCAGGGTGCAGGCGTGGAGGGCGGCGAACTCGCAGCGCTTCCAGCCGGGCATACGCTATTTCATCGGTGCCCCCCCTTCCTGGGAGCACTGCCTGCAGGTGTTGAAGGACGGCTACCAGCGCCAGCGTGTCGCCGCCGCGCACTACCTCTGCCTGCTGCGGCCGGGCACGCCCTTGTTCAACTGCGCCGCGCCGGCGTGGCGGCAGGAGCGCTTGCTGGAGAGGATGAGCTGATGTTCGAGCCGAGAAACCTCTTCCCCGTCATTGCGCTGGTCTTTCTGCTGTTGGCAGTCGCGCGCAGGTCGAGGGCGCGGGGAAGGGCGGACCGTGCCGCGCGCACCTGGCTCTGGATGGCGCTGATCTTCGGGCTCGTGTCGGTGTGGTTGCGCCTGTCGTAGTCGCAGGGCGCAGCGTTGCATGTCTCGACGATCGAACGGCTGCCATCCCGCCCGATCATTTTGCCAGCATGCCGCTCGTCAGATGCGCCTCGTCGTACGCGAACACGACCTCCGGGTTCGGCAGCACCAGGTCGCGGTCCTTGCCGTCGTAGTGCAGGCGCATCAGCAGGTCCTTGATCAGGTTGATGCGGGCGAGTTGCTTGTTCTCGGCGCGCACCACGGTCCACGGGGCGGACAGCGTGTGTGTGCGGGCGAACATCTCGTTGCGTGCCTGGCTGTAGTCGGCCCAGTGCTTGAGCGCTTCGGCGTCGATCGGGCTCAGCTTCCATTGCTTGAGCGGATCCTTGCGCCGGTCGCGCAGGCGCTTCTTCTGCTCCGCCTGGCTGATGTCGAGGTAGTACTTGAACAGCTTGATGCCGGAGCGCACGAGCATGTGCTCGAAATCGGGGGCGGTTTCCATGAACTCGTCGTATTCCGCCTCGCTGCAGAAGCCCATGACGCGCTCGACGCCGGCGCGGTTGTGCCAGCTGCGGTTGAAGAGCACGAATTCCTGGCAGGCGGGCAGGTGGGGCACGTAGCGCTGGAAATACCAGGTGCCGCGGTCGCGGTCCGACGGCCGGCCGAGCGCAACCACGCGGGTTTCGCGCGGGCTCAGGTGCTCGATGATGCACTTGATCGTGCCATCCTTGCCGGCGCCGTCGCGACCTTCGAGGATGACGAGGATGCGGTCGTTGCACTGGATGAAATGGCGCTGCAGCTTCACCAGCTCGATCTGCAAGGCGCGCAGGGTTCTCTTGTAGTCTTTCCTGTCGATGGACAGGGCCTCGGCGACCACGATGGCGCGGCTTGGCTGCTTGTTCATTTCGTTGCTCGACAAGAAGTGTGAAGTAGGACGGAGGAGAGGATCCTGCGGGGTTGCCTGCCGAGCAGGACCCGCTGCTTGGAATCCTGGCCTGGCGCACCACCGGACAGCCGGGGGAGTTCCTGGTCGCCGCGATCCCGGCCATCGGGTTCTGTCCTGTATCGAATGCGCGGCCGGCCTCAGGCCGTTGCCGACCATTCTGCAAGACGTCGATCGAGGACATCGAAATCCCCAACCGCGTACACCGCGAGGATTGGCGCTGCCGCCCCCGACGCCTCACGGCTGGCGACGAGGGAATGGAGTAGTTTCACCACGTTGAAATCGGTGGGTACGATGCAACCGTCGCTCCCGCGCGCCCCGCGACCGTGGATCGCAAATCCGGCGCGGCCGCGCATCCGGTTGTCTGCATAGGGGATCAGGCGGATCCAGTTCGCCCGTTTCTCATGGGTACGCAGGGTGTAGAGACCCATGATCAGCGGCCCGCCGGCGCGCTTGCCCTGCTTCTTCACCGAGGTGAGATAGGGATTGTTGGCGAGAATCGGATTCTCCGCGCCCGGAGCCTTGCTGCCGGCGCGTCCGCCGGAGACGGCATGCGCGCTGATCGAAACACCGTCGATTTCGCCGTTGAGCGTCTGCTCGAGAATATTGAAGCCGAGATCGGCGCCCATGTTCTTGTAATACATCTCCCCTTCCTCCCTGGAAAACGGCAAGGGCCGCCGCGCGCGCCCATGGCCGGCGAAGCAAGCGTGGCGCTGCATATGGCAGACAGTTTCTTCATAGCACCGCACCGCGTCGTCCGCGAGGTCGGCAGCGCTGTATTACGCCCGAGCTCCATCCGCAGTCCCGCGCAGGGCGCTTCGCTTTCATGGAAGGAGCCCTTCCTGCTGTCTATGATGAAACCGTGGCTGCCCCGGCTCGCGTGCTGGGGCACGGCGGTTTTTTGGGGCATGCGGGAGGAATCGTGCAGATGATCCGGATCCGGGTACTTTCCCTCGATGGCTCGGCGCCGGCCCAGCCTGCGCAGGCCGAGTTCGACGAGGCCGGCGGCACCATCGGACGGGCCGAGAGCAACGACCTCGTGCTGGACGACCCGGATCGCCATGTCTCGCGCGTGCAGGCCCGGGTCGAGTGCGGCACGGCAGGTTGCCGGCTCACCAACCTCGGCACCAATCCGGTTGATGTTGACGGGCGCAGCCTGAGCACTGGGGAGCCGGCGGCGCTGCGAGCCGGTGCGCGCATCGTCATCGGTCGCTATGTGCTGGAAGCGCTCGACTTGCGCGAGGCGGCGTCCTCTTCGCCAGGTCCGGCCATGGCGGCCTCCGCGCCAGCCAGCGAGCCGGTCAGCGCGGCCAGTGATCCGCTCGGCCTGTTCGGTGCGGGGATCGGCCAAGCTCGTGCGGACGACCCGTTCGCCGAATTCCTCTCGCCTCCACCGAGTGCGCCGACTGTGCCACCGCGCGCTGCGGGGAACTCCGCGGCTCAACCCGGCGGAGTGACGAACGCCGCTGGCGGTTCCGTCGGGTCCATGCGGGGCCCCGCGACGGGCGCTCGCCCGCTGATCCCCGACGACTTCGATCCCTTCGCCGAGCCGATGGAGCCGCCGCCCGCGGCGCGTCCCAGCCCGCCGCCTGCGCTGGACGAGCTCGGTTTCGGCGCGCGCGGCCCCGAGATCGGGGAGGCGGGCATCAGCACGATGTTCGGGCTCGGGCCGACGAAACGCGACCCGGCGCTCGATCCCTTCGCGGGGACCCCGCTCGCCGAACCCGCGGCTGCGTCGTCCGCCGCGGCACAGGCTGCGGCCGCGGTACCGCTCGATCCGCTGGACGCGATGTTCGACGCACCGGCGAAGCCTGCACCGGCCGCGCCCTTGCCGGACCATGTACCCGAACTCGACGGCAGCTTCCGGCCGCCGGCCGCGGCTCCGAATGCCCCGCAGGACGCCTTCCTTTCCTGGGATGCCGAACGGTCTCCGGCCGTTTCATCGGGCGCACCGGCAGCGCGGCAACGGGGCGAAGTGCAGTTCCGCGACGCTGCGGCTGCGATGGCGCCGGTTGGCGAGCCGGCAGCGACTTCGGGCACGGGTGCGGGTGCGCCGCAACCTCCGCCGGGTGCGCCGCAACCGCCGGCTGACGTGCACCTCGAAGCCTTGGGCGGGGCCGGCCCGTCGGTGCCGGTTGCGCAGGCCTCGAGCAGTGCGCCCGCGGTCGTGGCGGCCCCCGCGCGGGCGGGGATCGTGCCGTCCACTCCGCCCACGGCCAGCGCGCCCCGCAGTGACGAGTCCGCCGCGTTGATGCGAGCCTTCCTCTCCGGTCTGGACATCTCCGACCCGGGGCTGCCGGCCCAGCCCAGCCCCGAATGGATGCAGGCCATCGGCCGCCTGCTGCGCGAGGCCACGCAGGGCACCCTGGACCTGCTGCTGGCGCGCGCGGTGGTCAAGCGCGAGGTGCGCGCCGAGGTGACGATGATCGTCAGCCGCGGCAACAATCCGCTCAAGTTCTCGCCCAACGTCGAGGTTGCGCTGTCCCACCTGCTCGCGCCGCGCGGGCAGGGCTTCCTGTCTCCGGTCGAGGCGATGCGCGACGCCTACGGGGATCTGCGCGCACACGAGTTCGGCTTCATGGCCGGGATGCGGGCGGCGCTCGCAGGGGTGCTGGAGCGCTTCGATCCGCAGGCGCTCGAGGCCCGGCTGAGCGAGCCGTCCATGCTCGACAACCTGGTGCCGATCAATCGCCGTGCGCGCCTGTGGGGCCTGTACACCGAGCTCTATCGCGAGATCGCGCGCGAGGCGGAGGACGACTTCCAGGATCTCTTCGGAAAGGCCTTCCTGCAAGCCTACGAGGAGCAGGTGCGACGCATGGAAGCCGGGGAAAAGGATGAGGACGGAGGGACGGCCGGATCATGAAGCTCGATATCGCGGTGCTGTCGCGCACCGGGGGGCGCCCGACCAACGAGGATGCCTGCGGCTACTGGACCTCGGATGCGGCGGGCTGCTGGGTGCTGGCCGACGGGGCGGGCGGACACGGCGCGGGCGATGTGGCGGCGCGCTGCGTGGTCGCCTCGGTGCTGCGCGGCTTCGCCTCGGCGCCCGACAGCACGCCGGCGGCGCTGTCGCGGCTCATCGCGCAGGCCAACGCCGACCTGCTCGGCGCCCAGCAAGAGGCCAGGGGCCAGCGCGACATGCGATCGACCGTGACCGTGCTCGCGGTGGATCGCAGCGGCTGGCGGGCGAGCTGGGCGCACGTCGGGGATTCGCGCGTGTATGGGTTTCGTGGTGGTCGCCTGCGCCTGCAGTCGCGCGACCATAGCGTGGTGCAGGATCTGATCGACGCGGGGCTCGGCGACCCCTCGATGCTGCGCAAGCACCCACAGCGCAGCGTGCTGCTGGCCGCGCTGGGCAGCGCCGAGGCGCCGCGCCCAGAGTTGTCCGCGCAGCCCGAGCGCATCGTCGACGGCGACGTCTATATGCTGTGCAGCGACGGCTTGTGGGAATACGTGGAGGAGGCCGAGATGGAAGACAGCCTGCGGCGCAGCGAATCGGCGCAGGGCTGGCTCGAGGCGCTCGAGCGCGGGGTGCTGGGCCGCGCGCGCCGCGGCCACGACAACTACAGCGCGATCGCGGTCTGGATCGGCGATCCTGCCGAGGTGACCCGCTTCGCGGCACGAAGCTGAACCGACAACAACACAGGAGAGAGATCATGAAGATGCGTTTCCCCACCCGCTCGGGCGTCGTCCTGACGATAGCGGCGATGCTTGCGCCCGTGGCCCTGGCGCAGCCGGTGCTGCGCGGCGGCGAGATCACCGAAGACCGCCTGATCGATGCCTTGACGCCCGGGCCCGACGAGGTGCGCACGCGCAGCATCCGTGTAGAGCGCGAGGCGCCGACGGCGAAGAAGGGGGCGGCCTCGTTGCTGATCACTTTCGAGACCAACTCGGCGCGCTTGAGCTCCTCGGCCGAGCGCTCGCTCGATGTCGTGGCGCGTGCGCTGCAGGCCGATCGCCTCGCCGCCTTCAACTTCTCGGTCGAGGGGCACGCCGATCCGCGCGGCGGCGCTGATTACAACCTGCGCCTGTCGCAGGCCCGCGCCGAGAGCGTGGTCGAATACCTCGCCGGGCGCCACGGCATCCCGCGCGACCGCCTGCGCCCGATCGGCAAGGGCCAGACCGAGCTCGCCAACCCCGGGCGCCCGACCGCGCCCGAGAACCGCAGGGTGACCATCAAGACGCTGCAGTGATGCGGCGCTCGAAGGGGCTCGAACGTGCCGTGGCCGGGGAGTCGATCCCCGCCAGGGAGGGGCGTTCCGCACTCAGCGTCGGTCGGGGGCGATCTCGACGATCGTGAAGCTGGCCGCGCCGTAGGCGTCGGGGCAGGAACGTCCGGTATCGGGACACGAGGGGGTGCCGATGAAGGGAGACTGCGTCCCGCGATGCTCGGCCGCCACCTGTGAAGCACGCTCGGGCGGAAACTCGCCGAAGGGATCGACCTCGACCAGGCCGCTCGCCGAGAACTCGCGCGGCCGTTCGCTGACGATCGCGATCAGGTGGTTGGTGCCCGGCGGCCCGGCGGCCGTCATGCGCCAGCCGCTACGTGGCAGTTCGATCGACGTATCCGCGCGTACGCGGTTGTCGCGGTCGATCGCGTTCGGGAAGAGCTTGTAGAAGTGGCCGTCTGTGCCGAGCATCAACACGTACAGGTAGCCCGCCGCGCTGGAGCGCACGCGAAAGCTCAGGCGGTCGATACCGATGCGGACCTGCGGATTGGCGAGGCCGATGCCGACGCTGCGCAGCGGGTCGCGCTCGCGGTGGATGCGCTCGATCTCGGCGAGCGGTGAGTAGGGTGGAACGACCGGCGGGACGACCGCAGGCGCGGTCGGCGGCTCGGCGAGGGCGGGCGGCTCGGCGAGGGCCGGCGGCGCGGGCGTCGTGCGCTCGGGGACCATGGGGGCGCGGGCCTC
>NZ_AMXF01000199.1 GCF_000310225.1 Thauera phenylacetica B4P | reverse complement strand
GCCTGCCCGCCCCCCGATGCCCGCCTCCCCCACGGCCCCGCGCCGCCCCGAACTCCTCGCCCCCGCCGGCTCCCTGGACATGATGCGCACCGCCTTCGCCTACGGCGCGGACGCGGTGTATGCCGGGCAGCCGCGCTACTCGCTGCGCGTGCGCAACAACAGCTTCGGCCAGCTCGACACGCTCGCGGCCGGCATCGCCGAGGCGCACGCCGCCGGCAAGCTGTTCTACCTGGTCGCCAACATCTATCCGCACAACGCCAAGCTGCGCACCTTCGAGGACGACATGGCGCCGGTCATCGCCATGCAGCCCGACGCGCTTATCATGGCCGACCCGGGGCTGATCCTGATGGTGCGCGAGCGCTGGCCCGAGCTGCCGATCCACCTCTCGGTGCAGGCCAACACCACCAATTACGCGTCGGTGCGCTTCTGGCAGTCGGTGGGGGTCAAGCGCATCATCCTGTCGCGCGAGCTCTCGCTCGACGAGGTCGCCGAGATCCGCGACGCCTGCCCGGACATGGAGCTGGAGGTCTTCGTGCATGGCGCGCTGTGCATCGCCTACTCCGGGCGCTGCCTGCTGTCGGGCTACTTTAACCACCGTGATCCCAACCAGGGCAGCTGCACCAACTCCTGCCGCTGGGACTACAAGCTGCACGAGGCCGCCGACACCGCCGCCGGCGACGTGCAGGCCTGCGGCGGCGCGCCGATCGGCAACCCCAGGGACGCCGGCGCGGTCGGCACCGCCACGCGCAGCGCGCTCGACACCGCGCAGGGGCTCGCGCTCGGCGGCGGTCCGCGCCACCTCGGCGGCAGCAAGGTGTGGCTGCTCGAGGAAGGCACCCGGCCCGGCGAGCTGATGCCGATCGAGGAGGACGAGCACGGCACCTACATCCTCAACTCCCGCGACCTGCGCGCGATCGAGCACGTGCAGCGCCTGGTGGACATCGGCGTCGATTCGCTCAAGATCGAGGGCCGCACCAAGAGCCCCTACTACGTCGCCCGCGCCGCCCAGGGCTATCGGCGCGCGATCGACGACGCGGTGGCCGGGCGGCCGTTCGACACCCGCCTGCTTGGCGAGCTCGAGGGCCTGGCCAGCCGCGGCTACACCGACGGCTTCTACCAGCGCCATTCCACCCCCGAGCACCAGAACTACCTGCGCGGCCATTCCGAATCCGGCCGCAGCCTGCTGGTGGGCGAGGTGGTCGGCTTCGATGCCGCGCGCGGCCTGGCCGAGGTCGAGGTCAAGAACGGCTTCGGCGTCGGCGACCGGCTGGAGTTCGTGCAGCCCTGCGGCAACACCGAGGCGGTGCTGGCGCGGCTCTTCAACGCCGCGGGCGAGGCGCTCGAACGCGTGCCGGGCAGCGGGCGGCGGGTGTGGCTGGCGCTGCCGGCGGAGGCCGATCCAGCGCGGCCCTGCTTCATCGCGCGCTTTCTGTGAACCGCGAAGCCGCCGGCCGGCGGTGGTCGTCGGGCGCTATCGCAGCGGGCTTTTATGTGAATACCCGGTATCGAAGAATCCTTTAACCTGACCCCCGCGGCGGACGACCCGCCCGCCTCCCCGCCCTCCCGGCAGCACTTGGAAACCCCTCGCTCCCCATGATCCTGAACATCGACCTCGTCTCCGACTTTGTCTGCCCGTGGTGCTTCCTCGGCGCCGTCCGCCTCGACCGCGCGCTCGCCGAGCTGCGCGCGACCCGCCCGGACATCGAGCCGCGCATCAACTGGCTGCCCTTCTTCCTCAACCCGGACACCCCGCCCGAAGGCGAGCCCTACCGCGCCTTCCTGGAGGGCAAGTTCGGCGGCCCGGTAAAGGCCGAGGCGGTACTGGACCGGGTGCGCGAGGCCGCCGCCGGCGACGGGCTGCAGTACGCCTTCGAGCGCATCGCCACGCGCCCGAACACGCTCGCCGCGCACCGCCTGCTCTATCGCGCCCAGGCCCACGGCCACAAGCCGGAGCGCGTGCGCGCGCTCGCCCATGCGCTGTTCGCCGCGCACTTCCAGGAAGGCCGCGACATCGGCGACCTCGACACCCTGGCCGATCTCGCCGCCGCCTGCGGCGACCGCCGCGACTTGGTGCGCGAATGGCTGGAGAGCGGCGCCGAGGCCGACAAGGTGCAGCGCATGGCCGCCGGGCTGCGCCGCCAGGGCATCGACGGCGTCCCCTTCTTCATCCTCGACCGCCGCCTGAGCCTGTCGGGCGCCCAGTCCGCCGCGGTGATCGGCGCCGCGCTGCTGCAGGCGCTGGAGACCGGCAAGCCGTCCTGAGCGCACCGAGGCGCCTGCTCGCGCCTGCCGGCGCTCCTACACAAACCACCGCGCGTCCCGCCCCCTGTAGGAGCTGCGGCAGCTGCGAAAACGGCGGTCGGGCAGGTGACGCGGGCGCGGATTTCACCGCCGCATTCGCGCCTGCCGGCGCTCCTACACGAACCACCGCGGGTCCCGCCCCCTGTAGGCGCTGCGGCAGCTGCGAAAACGGCGGTCGGGCAGGCGACGTGGGCGCGGATTTCACCGCCGCATTCGCGCCTGCCGGCGCTCCTACACGAACACCCGCGCATCCGTCCGATGTAGGAGCGGCGGCAGCCGCGAATGGGGCGATTGGACGGGCGACGGGGGTGCGGGTCTCCACCTCCGCTTGCGCGCGTGCGCACGCTTCAACGCGATCCTCGGGAACACGCGGCGCTGCGGGCGCGTCTGAGACGGCATGACGCACGACACCCACCGGAACCCCATCGCCATGCCCGAGCCGATCTTCCTCGCCGACACCGACCTGCGCGCGCTCGCCGAGGCGCGCGTGCTGCTCGAGCGCCCGAGCCTGGCCGCGCGCCTGAGCAGCTTCGTCGGCAGCCCGCTGGAGAAGGGCATGGCGCGCCTGCCCGCGAGCTGGCGCGAGCGCATCGGCGGGCTCGCCCACGACGCGCTGATGAAGGCGATGGACACCGCCGCGAAGACCCTGCAGCCCGCAGTCCAGCCCGCCTCGCCGCGCCTGCACAAGCTGCTCGGCTCGGTGAGCGGCGCGGGCGGCGGCGCCTTCGGGGTCGCCGGGCTGACGGTGGAGATCCCGCTGTCGACCGTGCTGATCATGCGCTCCATCCTCGACATCGCGCGCGGCGAGGGCGAGGACATCGGCAGCGCGCAGGCTCGGCTCGCCGCGCTCGAGGTGTTCGCGCTCGGTGGCAACGCCAGCAGCGACGACGCGGCCGAGGCCGGCTACTACGCGGTACGCGCCGCGCTCGCCACCACGGTCTCGGAGGCCGCGCGCCACTTCGCGCAGAGGGGGCTGTCGAGCGAGGGCGCGCCGGCGCTGGCGCGGCTGATCACGATGGTGGCGGCGCGCTACAAGGTGCAGCTCACCCAGAAGGCCGCCGGCATGCTGGTCCCCGGCATCGGCGCGGCCGCGGGGGCGACGATCAACCTGATGTTCATGGACCACTTCCAGTCCGTCAGCCGCGGCCACTTCACCGTGCGCCGGCTGGAGCGCCATTACGGCGAGGCGGCGGTGCGCTCGGCGTGGCAGACGGTGGGGCGCTGAGGACAGGCGTTGGGAAGCCCCGCTGAACGCGGGCACGCATCGGACCGCCCATTCGCGCCTGCCGGCGCTCCTACAAGGGGACGGGACGCGCGACGGTTCGTGTAGGAGCGCCGGCAGGCGCGAAGGCGGCGGTGAAATCCGCGCCCGCGTCGCCTGTCCGACCGCCTCGTTCGCAGCTGCCGCAGCTCCTACAAGGGGGCGGGACGCGCGGCGGTTTTGTAGGAGCGTCGGCAGGCGCGAATGCAGCCGTGAAATCCGCGCCCGCGCCGCCTGTCCGACCGCCGTTTTCGCAGCTGCCGCAGCTCCTACAAGGGGGCGGGACGCGCGGCGGTTTTGTAGGAGCGTCGGCAGGCGCGAAGGCGGCCGTGAAGTCCGCGCCCGCGTCGCCTGTCCGACCGCCTCGTTCGCAGCTGCCGCAGCTCCTACACGGGGGGCGGGACACGCGGCGGTTTTGTAGGAGCGCCGGCAGGCGCGAAGGCAGCCGTGAAATCCGCGCCCACGCCGCCTGTCCGACCGCCTCGTTCGCAGCTGCCGCAGCTCCTACAAGGGGGCGGGACGCGCGGCGGTTTTGTAGGAGCGCCGGCAGGCGCGAAGGCGGCGGTGAAATCCGCGCCCGCGTGACCTGCCCGACCGCCGTTTTCGCAGCTGCCGCAGCTCCTACAAGGGGGCGGAAGCGCGGCGGTTTGTGTAGGAGCGCCGGCAGGCGCGAAGGCGGCCGTGAAATCCGCGCCCGCGTCGCCTGTCCGACCGCCTCGTTCGCAGCTGCCGCAGCTCCTACAAGGGGGCGGGACGCGCGGCGGTTTTGTAGGAGCGCCGGCAGGCGCGAAGGCGGCCGTGAAATCCGCGCCCGCGTCACCTGCCCGACCGCCTCGTTCGCAGCTGCCGCAGCTCCTACAAGGGGGCGGGACACGCGGCGGTTTGTGTAGGAGCGCCGGCAGGCGCGAAGGCAGCCGTGAAATCCGCGCCCACGCCGCCTGTCCGACCGCCGTTTTCGCAGCTGCCGCAGCGCCTACAGGGGGGGCGGGACACGCGACGGTCTTGTAGGAGCGCCGGCAGGGGCGGACGCTCATGGCGCGGCGCCGGCCGGCGGGTAGGCGGCGACGAACTCGTCCCAGGGCAGCGGCGGGCTGAAGAGGAAGCCCTGCGCCAGGTCGCAGCCCTGGCGGCGCAGGACCGCGAGGTGGGCTGCGCTCTCGACGCCCTCGGCGACTACGCGCAAGCCCAGGCTGTGGCCGAGCGAGACGATCGCCGACACCAGCGCCGCGTCGCGCGTGTTGCGGTCGATGCCGCGTACGAAGAGGCGATCGATCTTGAGCTCGTCGATCGGGAAGCGCTTCAGGTAGGCCAGCGACGAATACCCGGTGCCGAAGTCGTCGATCGCCAGGCACACGCCGAGCGCGCGCAGGTGGTCGAGGCGCGCGAGCGCGCGATCGGTGTCGTCCATCAGCATGCTCTCGGTGAGCTCCAGCGTCAGCTCGCCCGGGGTCATGCCGGTCTCGGCGAGCACGCTGGCCACCATCGCGGCGAAGCCCTCCTCGCGGAACTGGCGTGCCGAGATGTTCACCATCATGTGCAGCGGTGCGCCGCCCGCCTCGCACCAGCGCCGGTGGTGCTCACAGGCGCTGCGCAGCACCCACTCGCCGATCGGCACGATCAGCCCGGTGTCCTCGGCGAGCGGGATGAAGTCGGCCGGCGACACCAGCCCGAGGTCGGGGTGGCGCCAGCGCAGCAAGGCCTCGACGGCGATCAGCTCGCTCTCCTCGGCCTTCATCACCGGCTGGAAGTAGAGCTGCAGCTCGTCGCGCGGCAGGGCGCGGTGCAGCGCGGTCTCGAGCGCGAGGCGCTCGAGCGAGCGCGCGTTCATCGCCGGCTCGAAGAGCTGAAAGCTGTTGCGGCCCTCGTCCTTGGCGCGGTACATCGCCACGTCGGCGTGCTTGACCAGGGTGTCGGCGTCGCGCGAGTCGTCGGGATACACGGCGACGCCCACGCTGGTCGTCACCACCAGCTCGCGGCCCTCGACATTCACCGGACGACGCAGCTCCGCGACCATCCGGCGCGCCATCGTCGCCGCCTCGTCCGGGCCGGACAGGTTGTTGAGCACGACGAGGAACTCGTCGCCGCCCATGCGCGCCACGGTGTCGTCGTCGCGCAGGCTGGCGCGCAGGCGGGCGGCGATCTCGACCAGCAGCTTGTCGCCGACGGCGTGGCCGAGGCTGTCGTTGATGCGCTTGAAGCGGTCGAGGTCGACGAACATCACCGCCAGCCGGCAGCGCAGGCGCGCGGCGTGGGCGAGCTCGACCTGCAGGCGGTCGTCGAGCAGGCGGCGGTTGGGCAGGCCGGTGAGCGGGTCGTAGTAGGCGAGGTCGCGGATGCGCGCCTCGGTCTCCTTGAGCCGGCTGATGTCGGTGAACAGCGCCGCGTAATGGGTGAGCACGCCCTCGCGGTCGCGGATCGCGGTGATGTGCAGCAGCTGCGGATACACCTCGCCGGTCTTGCGCCGGTTCCACACCTCGCCTTGCCACTGGCCCTCGCGCAGCAGGCCGTCCCACATGCGCGCGTAGAAGGCCGGGCTCTGGCGGCCGGAGTTGAGCACCGAGGGGTTGAGCCCGATCACCTCTTCCGGCGCGTACCCGGTCATGCGCGTGAAGGCGGGGTTCACCGAGAGGATGCGCGCGTGCGCGTCGGTGACCATCACGCCCTCGAGCGAGCTCTCGATGACCTTCTCGGCCAGGTAGAGGTCGCGCTGCGAGGCGCTCAGCGCGCGGTCGCGCGCGCGCAGGGCGTCGTGCAGCTCGTGCACGTAGGCCAGCTCCATGCCGCTGAGGATGTCCTTGAAGCTGACCAGGTCGACCAGCTCGCCCTCGGTGTCGAGCACGCCGATGTGGCGGATGTGGCGCTCGGCGAGCAGCATGCGCACGCGGTACAGGCTGTCGTCGGCGCGGCAGGTGACGAGCGGCCGGCTGGCGAGCTCGCCGAGGGCGCGGTCGGCCGCTCGCTCGGCCACCAGGCGGGTGACGTCGCGCTCGGTGAGGATGCCGTAGCGCCCCTGGGCAGTCGCGGCGGCGGCCGCGCCGTAATCCACCACGACCGCGTCCACCCCGCCCTCGCGCATGCGCCGCGTCGCCTCGCCCAGCCCCGCCGCCGCGGGCAGCGCGTGCAGGCCGCCCTTGACCAGCGCGTCCACGCGACGCAGCTTGAGGTAGTGCTCGATGCCCTGATTGAGCACGACGTCGGTCTGCGACACGATGCCCACGCGCCGCCCGGCCTCGTCCTCGACCACGTAGTGGCGCACGTGCTCCTCGCGGAAGCGCACCGTCAGCTCGTGCAGCGGGGTCGCCACCGACACCGTGCGTACCGGCGCGCTCATCACGGCGCGCACCGGCAGGGCGAAGGTCGCGGCGTCGTCGAAATCCACCCGCAGCGCGTCGCGCTCGGTCCAGATGCCCACCACGCGGTCGTCCTCGACCACCAGGATCGAGCTCACCCGACGTTCGCTCATGCGCCGCGCGGCCTCGTGCAGGGGCGCGTCCGGCGCGCACTCGAGCAGGTTGCGGCCGATGATCTCGCCGACGCGGATCTCGTCGGTGCGGGGCATGGAGAAGGGCTCCTCGCGCAGGAGGCTGTCGGATTCAGGACGGTTCATGGGGGGCTCGACACAACTTCTAGACCTCGTTTAACGGCTGCAAGGGACTGAAACCTGAGGGGATTCGCTGCATTGTCGCATCCGCCGGGCTGCATGCCGACCCCGGCTAACCCGCAGGGATGCCTTCACCCAGCGGTAACACGCCGGGCGCATGCTGGCCGAATGCTCCGCGTCCTGATGATCTCCGATGTCTTCTTTCCGCGCGTGAACGGCGTGTCCACGTCGATCGCGACCTTTCGCCGCGCGCTCGCCGAACAGGGCGTCGAGGTCCGCCTGATCGCGCCGCGCTACGCCGACGAGGCCGAGGAGCCCGGCATCGTGCGCATCGCGGGGCGCCGCCTGCCGCTCGACCCCGAGGACCGCCTCGCCGATGCGCGCGCGATGCACGCCGCCGCGCGGCGCGAGGC
>NZ_AMXF01000198.1 GCF_000310225.1 Thauera phenylacetica B4P | reverse complement strand
CGCGGTGAGCGATCACCGCGCCCTCTGCGCTTGCTCCCGCCTCCCGCCTCCCGCCTCCCGCCTCCCGTTCGTGCTGCACTGCAAACTCTTAACGCAATCTTTACGCGTGGCCGCCTAGCATCCGCAGCGTTTACACAGCTTTGCGGCCCTTGCCGCCCTTGTTGCGATGCAAGCCTACTTTCCCGTCCTCGGTGTGCTCGGCATGATGCTGATGCTGTTCGGGCTGGTGATGGGCTTTCCCCTCGCGGTCTCGTTCGCGCTCGACGACGGCGCCACCCAGGCCTACGACCTCGCCATCCTCGCCACCTTCGTCACCGGGCTGGCGATGTGGCTGGGCGGGCGGCGGGCGAGGCGGGACCTGCGCGTCTCCGACGGCTTCCTGCTCGTGGCCGCGACCTGGCTGATCACGCCGGTGTTCGGTGCGCTGCCGCTGATGTTCTACCTCCCCGAGCTGTCCTTCACCGACGCCTACTTCGAGGCCGCCTCCGGGCTCACCACCACCGGCGCCACGGTGCTCACCGGGCTCGACGCGATGCCGGTGTCGATCAACCTGTGGCGCTGCTTCATGCACTGGGTGGGCGGCATGGGCGTCATCGTGCTGATGGTGGCGGTGCTGCCGCTGCTGGGCATCGGTGGGCGGCAGATCTTCCGCGCCGAGACGCCCGGGCCGATGAAGGAGTCCAGCCTCACCCCGCGCATCGCCGAGACCGCCAAGGGCCTGTGGGGTGTCTACGTGGTGCTCACCGTGGCCTGCGGAATCGCGCTCTGGCAAGCCGGCATGGCCCCCTGGGACGCGGTGATCCACGCCTTCTCGATCATGGGCCTGGGCGGCTTCTCCACCCGCGACGCCAGCCTCGGCGCCTTCGCGAGCGTGCCGATCGAAACCGTCACCATCGTGTTCGCGCTGCTCTCGGGGATCAACTACGCCACCCACTACCTCGCCCTGGTCCATCGCACGCCGCGCCCTTACGGCCAGGACCCCGAGCTGCGCTGGTTCTTCGGCGTGCTCGCCGTCACCGTGGTGTTCCTGACCGTGTATCTGCTCGAGGGCGGCGCCTACCAGGATGGCGCGCTCGCCTTCCGCCACGTCTCCTTCCACGCCGTCTCGCTGGCGACCTCGCTCGGCCTGGCAACCTACGACTACACGCTGTGGCCGATGTTCGCCCAGGTGTGGATCCTGTTCCTGAGCAGCTTCGCCGCCTGCTCCGGCTCCACCGGCGGCGGCATCAAGATGATGCGCGCGATCATCCTGTACAAGCAGGTCCATCGCGAGATCGTGCGCTCGCTGCACCCGAGCGCGGTGGTGCCGCTGCGCCTGGGCCGCCAGCGCGTCTCCGACAATGTGCTGCACGCCGTGCTCGCGTTCAGCTTCATGTACATGGTCAGCATCGTCAGCCTGACGCTGATCCTCGCCGCCTCCGGGCTGGACCTGGTCACCGCGTTCTCGGGCGTGGTCGCCTGCATCAACAACGCCGGCCCTGGGCTGGCCGCGCTCGGGCCGGCGGGCAACTACCAGGGCCTGGGCGATTTCCAGACCTGGGTGATGAGCTTCGCGATGATCCTCGGCCGCCTCGAGATCTTCACCCTGCTGGTGGTGCTGACGCCGGCGTTCTGGCGGCGCTGAGCGGCTCGAGCACCAGCCGGTAGCCCACGCCGGGTTCGTTGAGGATGTGGACCGGCAGGCGTGGGTCGGGCTCGAGCTTGCGGCGCAATCCGGCCATATAGACGCGCAGGTAGTGCGCATGCTCGACGTGGTTCGGCCCCCAGGCGCCCGCGAGCAGCTGGCGCTGCGTTACCACGCGGCCCGCGGCGGCGGCGAGCAGGCCGAGCAGGCGGAACTCGATCGGGGTCAGGTGCACCGGCGCGCCGGCGCGGCTCACCCGGCGCTGCTCGAGGTCGAGCTCGACATCGCCGAAGCCGATGCATGCCGCGGCCTGTGCCGGACGCAGCGCGCGGCGCAGCAGGGCGCGTGCGCGCGCGAGCAGCTCGGCGACGCCGAAGGGCTTCGCGAGATAGTCGTCGGCGCCTGCGTCGAGCGCCGCGACCTTGTCGGCCTCGTCGCTGCGCGCCGACAGCACCAGCACCGGCATGCCGCTCCAGCCGCGCAGCTCGGCCAGCAGGGTCATGCCGTCGCCGTCGGGCAGGCCGAGGTCGAGCACCAGCAGGTCGGGGCGGCGGCTGGCGAGTTCGATGCGACCGCGCTCGAGTGCGGCGGCCTCGTGCACCGTGCAGCCCTCGGACTCCAGCGCCGCGCGCACGAAGCGGCGGATGCCGGCGTCGTCCTCGACCAGCAGCACGACCGGGGAAGGGGTGTGGGGGCTCTTCATCGAGCGGGCTCTCCGGCCTCGTCCTCGGGTGGCGGTCGTTCGGGCTGGGCTGGCAGCGGCAGTTGCAGCTCGAAGCAGGCGCCGCCGCCGGCGCGGTTGTGCGCGCTCACGCTGCCGCCGTGCGCCGCCATGATCGCGTGCACGATCGCCAGGCCGAGGCCGGTGCCGCTGTCGCCGGTCACCGTCGCTGCATCGCGCTGGCTACGCGGATGTGGCGCACGCATGAAGCGCTCGAAGATCGCCTGTTCGCGGTCGGGCGGCAGGCCGCAGCCGTCGTCGCACACGCGGATGCGGAGCCAGCTGGTGCCGGTTTGCGGTCCTGGTTGCGCAGCCCGGTCCGGTGGCCTGCCGCGCTCGGCGCTGGCCGCGCGCGATGGCGCAGACGCCGAATCCATTGGGCCGTTCGGCGCATCCGCAGGCGGGGCGCCAACCTGTGCCGACAGTGCGATGTGCCCGCCCGCGGGGGTGTGTGCAATCGCGTTGTCGATCAGGTTGCAGACCACCCGCTCCATGAGCACGGCGTCGGCGAACAGCAGCGGCAGCTCCTCGGGCAGGTCGAGCGTGAGCATGTGCTCGTGCAGGGCGTGGCCGCGCGCCTGCAGGGCGCTGCCGACCAGTTCGTCCACCGCCAGCCAGTCGAGCGCGAGGCGCGGCGTCTCGGACTGCAGGCGGGCGAGATCGAGCAGGTCGCGCGCGAGCGTGTGGGTGCGCAAGGCCTCCGCGCGAATCGCCTCTGCGAGCTCGGCCTGGGCCGGCGGCAGCGGCGGTCCGGCCAGCGGCAACGACTCGGCCAGCCCGGCGAGTGCGGTGAGCGGCGTGCGCAGGTCGTGCGACAAGGAGGCGAGCATGGTGTTGCGCAGCCGCTCGGTGTCGGCGGCCAGGCGCGCCTGCGCCGCCTCTTCGGCGCGCGCCTCGGCGGTGTCGCGCTCGCGGCGCAGGCGCGCGGCGAGTTCGGCCGTTGTCAGCGCCACCGCGAGCAGCACGGCGAAGGTGAGCAGATACTGCAGGTCCGACACCGCCAGCGTGAAGTGCGGATGCACGAAGAAGAAGTCGAACAGCGCCACCGACAGGAATGCGGCGAACACCGCCGGTCCCCGTCCGAGCCGGATTGCCGCGAACAGGACCGCGAGCGGGAACAGCATCGCGATGTTGGCCAGGTCGAACTGCCCGAGCAGCGGCGCGCCGAGCAGGGCCACCGCAGCGACTGCGACCGCGGCGAGCAGGTAGTTGCGCCACGGGGCGCGACCCGGGGCGGATGAGGAGCTGCGGTTCATGCGGCGATGTTAGCAGCGCGGCCGCCCCCGATCTCATCTCGTGTCGGCGCTGCCGGCCCTCGCCATCCGGCTTCCATCCTGCGGGTCGCCCTGGTGGGAGGGTGGGTAGAATGCTGGATGGAGCGGGATGGGGCCGCATGTGGGGGCGAGCGGAGACGGAGGCGGGATGGGGTACCAACGATGAATCTTGCGGCATTCGCGGCGGTGGGCGTTGGCGCGGCGTGTGGCGCCTGGCTGCGCTGGGGTTTGGGGCTGTGGCTGAATCCGGTGTTCGTGCTGGTTCCGCTCGGCACACTGGCAGCGAACCTGCTCGGCGGTTTCCTGATGGGCGTCGCGCTGGCGGCGGTGCAGGCCTGGCCGACGCTGTCGCCGGCGCTCAAGCTGCTCCTCACCACCGGCCTGCTCGGTGGGCTGACGACGTTTTCCACTTTTTCCGCCGAGGCCTTCCACCTGCTGCAGCGTGGTGCGATCGGCTGGCTGGGCGCTCACCTGGTCGTTCATGTGGCCGGGTCCGTGCTGATGACCTGGGCTGGATATGCGCTTTTCAACGCCCTGCGCGCGTGACCTACGCCGCAAGGCGGGCGGCAGCTTCATTTTCTGTTTCACTCCGATGGGCTAGGGTCTGTTGACAATCAAGCAAGCCATATGACGGCGGCGCAGAGTGCGATGAAGGAGGCGAATCGTTCGGCAAGCTTGTCGTAGCGGGTGGCAATGCGTCGGAATTGCTTGATGCGGCAGAAGAAGCGCTCGATGAGGTTGCGGTTCTTATACTGATGTCGATCAAATGGGCGCTGGACGAGGCGATGACTGCGTGGCGGAATGACCGCTTCGATGTCGTTGGTGGCCAGATAGTCGATGATGGCGTCGGTATCGTAGGCCTTGTCGGCGCTGAGCGAACCCGGCAGTAAGCCTTGGAGCAGAGGCAGCGTCTGCGGGCTATCGCCGGCTTGACCGCCGGTGAGGGCAAAGCGGGCCAGAGACCCGAGCCCTTCGACAACGGCGTGAATTTTGGTACTCAGTCCGCCGCGCGAGCGCCCCAGCGCTTGGTCTCCTTTTTTTTGGCGCACCTGCGGCATGCTGATGGGCGCGGACGATGGTGCTGTCGATGAAAAGCTCTTCGAAGTCCGCGTCCTCGGCCAACTTGGCGAACACCTGATGCCACACGCCTTTGCGCGACCAGCGGGCAAAGCGTTGATAAACGCTGTTCCAGGGGCCGAATTCGGCGGGCAGGTCGCGCCATGGGCTGCCGGTGCGTGCGATCCACAGCACCGCTTCGACAAACAGCCGGTTATTGGCCGCGGTGCAGCCCGGATCGCTTACCTTGCCAGGCAACAGGGCCTCAATCCGCTCGAACTGATCATCACGCAACCACACACGGGCCATCCTGACTCTACCCAAAAGTCAGGATATGACCATAAAACTGAGAGTGTGAACAGCCACTCGGCAAGCCATTGAATATGAAAGACTATCTTACAATATCGATGCCAATGGGATTATTTATGCTGTTGATTGTCAACAGACCCTAGAGTGAATGCACGGCACATCCATAATTCACGCCGAACCGCATCCCCAGCTGCATCACCGGCAGTACCCCCTCAACGCAACGGAGGCCATTACATGAAAAAATTCATCGTCACCCTTTCCGCGATCTCGCTCTCGATGGCTGGTCTTTCGGGCTGCGCCAACATGAACGAGACCCAGCGCGACACGGGCATGGGCGCCGCGATCGGTGCCGTGGCCGGTGGCTTGATCGGTGCTGCCACCGCGGGCGGCAACAAGGGCAAGAGCGCCGCCACCGGCGCGGCGATCGGCGCCGCGTTGGGCGCGGGCGGCGGCTATCTGTGGTCGCAGAACATGCAGAAGCAGCGCGCCGAGATGGAGCAGGCGACCGCGGGCACCGGCATCGGCATCAGCCAGACCACCGACAACCAGCTCAAGGTCGATATTCCCGCAGACGTGTCCTTCGACGTTGGCCGCTACGCGATCAAGCCCAACATGCGCCCGGTGCTCGATCGCCTCGCGTCCACGCTGAACCAGCACCCGGTGACCACCGTGACCATCATCGGCCACACCGACAGCACCGGCTCGGATGCGGTGAACGATCCGCTGTCGGTCAATCGTGCGGCTTCCACCCGCGATTACCTGGTGCAACGGGGTGTGTCCGCGCAGCGTATCGCGGTTGACGGTCGGGGCTCGCGCCAGCCGGTCGCCGACAACACCACCGCAGCCGGTCGTGCGATGAACCGCCGCGTGGAGATCTTCATCGCGGAGCCGGCGCCGAAGCAGTAAATCCTGTCTTGGCGGGCAGGGAGGTCGCGGTCGGGAGGAACGACCGCGGTCTCCCTGCCGCCGCATCCGCGTCTTCCGCGCCCCTGCATGCGCTTGTCGCGCCATTTGGCGTACTTGCGCGGCGAAAGGGGCGTGGCCTGCCTTCCGCCCGCGCTCAACGCGCGCCCGTCGGCAGCGGGGCGAGGAGCGCGGCGATGTCGGTCTCGCCGAACTTGGCGAGCGCGTTCGCGTCCTCCGACAGCACGCTCTCGGCGAGCGCCGCCTTCCTCTCCTGCAGGGCGAGGATCTTCTCCTCGATGCTGCCCGCGCACACCAGCTTGAACACGAACACCGGCTTGTCCTGGCCGATGCGGTGGGCGCGGTCGGTGGCCTGGTTCTCGGCCGCGGGGTTCCACCACGGGTCGTAGTGGATCACGGTGTCGGCCGCGGTGAGGTTGAGGCCCACGCCGCCCGCCTTCAGGCTGATCAGGAACACCGGCACGCGACCCTTCTGGAAGTCCTCCACCGGGATGCGGCGGTCGCGGGTGTCGCCGGTCAGCGCGACCCAGCCGATCTTCGCCTTGTCGAGTTCGGTTGCGATCAGGCCGAGCATGGTGGTGAACTGCGAGAACACCAGGATGCGCCGGCCCTCGTCGATCAGCTCGGGCAGCATGTCCATCAGCAGGTCGAGCTTGGCGCGCTCCTTCACCCGCAGCGCGGCCGGTGACTTGAGCAGGCGCGGGTCGCAGCACACCTGGCGCAGCTTCAGCAGCGCGTCGAGGATCACGATCTGGCTGCGTGCGAAGCCCTTGCCGGCGATCTCGGCGCGCACCTTCTCGTCCATCGCCGCGCGCACCGTCTCGTAGAGGTCGCGCTGGCCGCCCTCCAGGCCGACGCTGCGCACGATGATGGTCTTGGGTGGCAGCTCGGTGGCGACGTCTTCCTTGCGCCGGCGCAGGATGAAGGGGCGCAGGCGCGCAGCGAGCAGGTCGCGGCGCACCGTGTCGCCGTGCTTCTCGATCGGCGTGCGCCAGGTCGCGGTGAAGTCCTTGTGGCTGCCGAGGAAGCCCGGCAGCAGGAAATCGAACTGCGCCCACAGCTCGCCGAGGTGGTTCTCCAGCGGCGTGCCGGTGAGGCCCAGGCGGTGGCGGGCCTTCAACTGGCGGATCACCTGCGCGCCCTTGCTGGCGGCATTCTTCACCGTCTGCGCCTCGTCGAGGATGAGCAGGCTCCACTCGCGCGCCTGCAGCAGCTCGGCGTCCCGCCACAGCAGGGGGTAGGTGGTGAGGGCGATGTCGATCTTCCCGGCGCCGACGTCGCCGGCCTCCAGCTCCTCGAAGCGCGCGTGGCGGTCGGCGCCGTGCAGGTTCAGCACCTTCAGGTCCGGTGCGAAGCGCTCGGCCTCGGCCTGCCAGTTGAACACCAGCGAGGTCGGCAGCACCACCAGGGCGGGGAGGTCGAGCCGGCCGGCCTGCTTCTCGACGAGCAGGTGGGCGAGCGTCTGCGCGGTCTTGCCCAGGCCCATGTCGTCGGCGAGGATGCCGGCGAGTTCGTGGCGCACCAAGTGCTGCAGCCAGGCCAGGCCCTCGAGCTGGTAGGGCCGCAGCTCGGCGCGGAAGCCCGCCGGCGCGGCGACTGCGCGGATGCCCTCGGCGTCGCGAAGGCGCGCGGCGAGCGCGGCGAGCTGCTCGCGGCCGCGGCCGGGCA
>NZ_AMXF01000197.1 GCF_000310225.1 Thauera phenylacetica B4P | reverse complement strand
GGGCCTTGCGCGCGGGGGAGGGCGAGCGCGCCGGCCTGCCGCGCGGCGATGGGCGCGGGCGGCTGGGGGCGGCGATGCTGGTGTTCGCGGTGCTGGCCTGCCTGGTGCCGCCGCTCGGCGGCATCCCGGTCGGGGGCTACGCGGCGGTGGTGTTCGTGCTCGCCGCGGCCATCCTGGCACTGCCGGTACTCGCGCGCTTTGTGCTGCCCTTGCTCGCACACGGGCGCAGCGTGACCTGGCGGCTGGCGCACGCCCGCCTGGCGGCGGCGCCGGGGCAGGCGGTGGTGGCGGGGGCGGGGGTGATCGCCAGCGTCGCGCTCGCGGTGTCGATGGCGATCATGGTGAACTCCTTCCGCGTCTCGGTGGATGAGTGGCTCGCCCAGGTCCTCCCCGCGGACCTCTACGTGCGCGCCTCGGTGGCGAGCGGCAGCGGCTACCTCGACCCGCAGGCGCTCGCGGCGATCGCGGCTACGCCCGGGGTGGCGCGGGTGGATACCACGCGCCTGATCAACCTGCGCCTGTCCGACGCCGAACCGCTGTTCAGCGTGCTGGCGCGACCGGCGCAGGGCAACTGGGGGCTGCCGCTGGTGAGCGGAGCGATGGAGCCGGTGGCCAGCGACGCAGAGGGCCTGCCGCCGGCCTGGGTGTCGGAGGCGGCCGCCGACCGCCACGATCTCGCGCGCGGCAGCCGCTTCGAGCTGCCGCTCGGGGGGCGCATGCAGGCCTTCCGCGTCGCCGGGGTGTGGCGCGACTACGCCCGCCAGCACGGTGCCGCGCTGATCGAGAGCCGCGACTACGTCGCCCTCACCGGCGACGACCGGGTGAACGACGCCGCGCTGCTGCTCGAGCCCGGCGCCACCCCGGCGGCGGTGGCGCAGGCGCTGCGCGAGCGCTTCGGCGCCGAGCACATCACCATCGCATTGCCGGGCGAGATCCGCGCGATCAGCCTGGAGATCTTCGACCGCACCTTCCTGATCACCTACCTGATGGAGGCGGTGGCGGTGGTGATCGGCCTGTTCGGCATCGCCACCACCTTCGCCGCGCTCGCCGCCACCCGCCAGGGCGAGTTCGGCATGCTGCGCCACCTCGGCTTCACCCGCGCCGAGATCGGCCGGCTGATCGCCACCGAGGGCGCGCTCACCGCCGGCCTGGGCGTGATCGCCGGGCTGGCAGGCGGCGCGGCGATCGCCTGGGTGCTGATCGAGATCATCAACCGCCAGAGCTTCCACTGGAGCATGGAGCTGGCGGTGCCTTGGGGCGGGCTGGCGATCTTCGCCCTGAGCCTGGTGCTGCTGGCGGCGCTGGTGGCCCGGCTCGCCGGGCGGCATGCGATGCGGCAGTCGGCGGTGCTGGCGGTGAAGGCGGATTGGTAAGGGGTGAGGTGTGAGGCGTAAGGGGTCAGGAGCGGTGGGGGCTGAGAGGCGCACGACGGTGATTGCGCAGGGAGGCCTGAGAAAGAGGCTTGTCCAGCTGCGGGTGATGCTTGTGGCGT
Source organism: Thauera phenylacetica B4P (assembly GCF_000310225.1). Taxonomy (GTDB): domain Bacteria; phylum Pseudomonadota; class Gammaproteobacteria; order Burkholderiales; family Rhodocyclaceae; genus Thauera; species Thauera phenylacetica. The sequence goes on along the minus strand of NZ_AMXF01000197.1, from coordinate 6,147 downwards.
TGCTGATGCTGGCCGGGGGCGGGGTGGCGCAGGCGCAGGAGTCCGGGCCACCCTATCCGCCGGTGGTGCCGGGCAGGGCGCTGGTGTTCCCGCAGGATTTCGGTTCGCATCCCGACTACCGCACCGAGTGGTGGTACATCACCGGCTGGCTGCGGGATGCGGCCGGGGTGGAGCGTGGCTTCCAGCTCACCTTCTTCCGGGTGCGCACACGCATCGGCGAGGACAACCCGAGCCGCTTCGCGCCGCGCCAGCTCGTGCTCGCGCACGCCGCGGTGGCCGATCCGGCGACGGGCCGGCTGCGCCACGCCGAGCGCTCGGGGCGCGCCTATCCCGGGCTGGTCGAGGCGCTGGAGGGACGCACGGAGGTGCGGGTGGACGACTGGTCCCTCGAGGGCGGGGATAGCGCGCAGGCCGGCTACCGCAGCCGCATCGAGGCGGAGGACTTCGGCTTCGCGCTCGATTTCATGCCGGACCGCGCGCCGGTGCTCAATGGCCGCGAAGGCTACAGCCAGAAGGCGCCCGATCCACTCAATTCCAGTTACTACTACAGCCGCCCGCAGCTCGCGGTGAGCGGCACGCTGCGCCTGGATGGCGAGCCAGTGGCGGTGAGCGGCCATGCCTGGCTGGACCACGAGTGGTCGAGCGAGATCCTGCCCGCGAACGCGCGCGGCTGGGACTGGATCGGCATCAACCTCGCCGACGGCGGCGGCCTGATGGCCTTCCGCATGCGCGACCACGAAGGCCGCGCCATCTGGGCCGCCGCGAGCACCTCCGCACGCGACGGCAGCGTCCGCGTCCATCCGCCCGCGGAGGTGCGCTTCGAGCCCCTGCGCCACTGGCGCTCGCCGCGCACCGGCATCGAGTACCCGGTGGAGTGGGCGGTCACGGTGGCCGAGCGACGCTACCGGCTGCGGCCGCTGATGGACGACCAGGAGCTCGACAGCCGGGCCTCGACCGGGGCGATCTACTGGGAGGGCGCGGTGCGCCTGCATGCGGGCGGGGAGGGCACTGCGCCGGAGGAGGGCCCGGAGCTCGGCCGCGGCTACCTGGAGATGACGGGTTACGCCGAACGCCTGCGCATGTGAGGCGCGGGGGGGGGCCGGGGGGCGCCATGGGTGCAACGACAGCCCCGCTCCCGGACTACCCGCCGCAGTCGCGGATGAAAATCCTCAGAGCGCGACCAGCGTCTGCCGCCCCCACCAGGATTCGCCCGGCTGCACTTGCACCGGCTGGCGCGCAGCGGCGGCTTCGATGCAGAGCATGCGGCGGAAGCCGTCGTCGGGCAGGTCGGCGATCGCGGCGCTGCGCTCGACCCAGGGGTTCCACACCACCACGTCGGGGAAGCCGTCGGCGTTGATGCCCAGGCTGCGGTCGTACTCGCGCAGCAGCAGCGGCCGGCTGACCTCGTGGTAGACGCGGTCGGTCTCGGCCTCGATCACCAGCGCGTCGCCGCTGTCGCGCTGGACGCGGTTGGCGGCGGTCTTGTCGCGGTAGGAGAAGCCGTGCAGGCCCTCGATGCGCGACTCCTCGACCTCGCGGACCGCGAGGTAGGTGTGCAGCGCGGCGGTGAACTCGAAGGCCTCCTCGCCCGTGTTGGCGATCTCGATCTCGAGCTCGAGCCGGCTGTCCTCGATCAGGATCGACAGCTCGGCCGTGAACGCATGCGGCCACAGCGCGCGGCTGGCCTCGTCATCGGCCAGCTGCAGGCCGACCAGCGCGAAATCCTTGCCGCTACGCTCGGTCGCCAGCGTCCATCGCCGGTTGCGCGCGAAGCCGTGGGCGGGCAGGGGGCCGAGGTCGGCGAACTGCGGGAAGCACACCGGGACGCCGCCGCGGATGGCAGTGCTGCCGTCGAACACCGCCCGCGGGCTCAGGTAGAGGCGCTCTTCGCCACCGGGCGGCGTCCACGACAGCACCTGCGCACCCTGCAGCGCGACCACCGCGCGCGCGCCCGACGCGGTGGCCAGGCGCAGCGCGGGCTGGCCGTGGAACTCAATGTGCTCGATCGTCGCCGGCATCGATCAGTCCTGCAGCGCCAGGATGCCCAGCTTGACCGAGCTGTCTTCCGGATCGTTGCTGAGCACGAAGCCGAGCTTCTGCACGAACTTGAGCATGCGCTCGTTGTTGGCCAGGAAGACCCCGTTCATGTACTGGATGCCACGGCTGCGCGCGGTCTCGATCAGCACGCCCATCAGCTTGCGGGCGAGGCCGCGGTGCTGCCAGTCGTCGGCCACCACCACCGCGAATTCGCAGGACTCGCCGTCCGGGTTCACCGCGTAGCGGCACACGCCGATCTCGTTCTCGACGCCATCGACCTCGAGCGTGGCGACGAAGGCCATCTCGCGGTCGTAGTCGATCTGCGTCAGGCGCGCGACCATCGCGGGCGGCAGCTCGCGCATGGTGTTCATGAAGCGGTAGTACTTGGTCTCGGCGGACAGGCGGCGCACGAAGTCGACCTCGAGCTCGGCGTCTTCGGGCTTGATCGGGCGGATCGTCACCGTGGTGCCGTCGGGCACCGTCCAGGTGCTGATGAGGTGCGACGGGTAGGGGTGGATCGCCATGTGGTCGTAGCGGTCCGCCGTCGGCGACACGTTCTCCACGCTGATGTTGGCGTCGACCGCCACCACGCCGTTCTCGTCCACGATCAGCGGGTTGATCTCCATCGCGGTGATCCAGGGCAGCTCGCAGACCATCTCGGAGATGCGCAGCAGCACCAGCTCGAGCGCGTTCATGTCCACCGCCGGCATGTTGCGGAACTCGCCGAGGCGGGTGGAGATGCGCGTCGAGCGGATCATGTCCTTGACGAGGAAGCTGTTGAGCGGCGGCAGCGCGACCGCCACGTCGCGGTTCTCCTCGACCAGGTTGCCACCCTCGCCGAAGGTGATCGCGGGGCCGAACACCGGGTCGCGGCGCACGCTCACGACCAGCTCGCGGCCGTTGCGCTTCTGGATCATCGGCTCGATGGCGATGCCGTTGATGACCGCCTCGGGCTGCACGCGCTTGACCTCGTCGAGGATCTCCTGGTAAGTCGAGCGCACCGCGGCGAGGCTACGGATGTTCAGGCGTACGCCGCCCACCTCGGACTTGTGCACGATGTTGGGCGAGTCGATCTTCATCACCACCGGCAGGCCGATCTCGGCCGACAGCACCATCGCCTCGGCGGCGGTGCGCGCCACCACGGTCTGCGCGATCGGGATGCGGAAGGCGGCCAGCAGCGCCTTCGACTCCATCTCGTTGAGCTTCTTGCGGCGCTCGGACAGGGCCATCTCGATCACCAGGCGCGCGCTCTCGATCGAGGGCGGCGACAGGTGCGACAGCGAGGACGGCGTCTGCATCAGCAGCTTCTGGTTCTGGTAGTAGGCCGAGATGTGGCTGAAGAGCTCGACCGCCGGTTCGGGGGTGCGGAAGTGCGGGATTCCGGCGGCGCTGAACTTGGCGCGCGCGTCGGCGACGAGCTCCTCGCCCATCCAGCACACCAGCACCGGCTTGTCGGCGGTCTTCTCGAGCTCGATCACCACGTCGGCGACGCCGCTCGGGTCGGTCACCGCCTGCGGGGTCAGCATGACCAGCACGCCGTCGACATTGGGCCCTTCGAGCACCGCCTTGAGGGCGGCGCGGTAGCGCTCGGGGCCGGCGTCGCCAAGGATGTCCACCGGGTTGCCGTGCGACCAGCCGGCGGGCAGGCAGGCGTTGAGCTTCTCGATCGTTCCCTCGGAGAACTCGGCGAGCGGGATGCCGATGTCGGCCGCGCGGTCGGCAGCCATGACGCCCGGGCCGCCGCCGTTGGTGATGATCGCGAGGCGGTTGCCGCGCGGGCGGAAGTGCGAGAACAGCGCGTTGGCGGCCGCGAAGAGCTGGCCCATGTTGTACAGGCGGATCACGCCGGCGCGGCGCAGCGCGGCGTCGAAGACCGCGTCCTCGCCCATCGGCGCGCCGCTGTGCGACAGGATCGCGCGCGAGGCGCCCGGATGGCGGCCGGCCTTCACCAGCAGCACCGGCTTGACGCGCGCGGCGCCACGCAGCGCGCTCATGAAGCGGCGGGCGTCACGGATGCCTTCGACGTAGAGGAAAATGCTCTCGGTGCGCGGATCCGAGATCATGTACTCGAGCACCTCGCCGAAGTCGATGTCGGAGGAGGAGCCCAGCGACACCACGGTCGAGAAGCCGACGTTGTTCGGCTTGGCCCAGTCGAGGATGGCCGCGCACAGCGCGCCCGACTGCGAGATCAGGCCGATGCTGCCCTTGAGCGCGCTGGCGTGCGCGAAGGTGGCGTTGACGCCGAGCTGCGGGCGCATGATGCCCAGGCAGTTGGGTCCGAGCAGGCGGATGCGGTGGCGGTGGGCGGCCTCGACCACCTGGCGCTCGAGCAGCGCGCCGCGCGCGCCCGACTCGGAGAAGCCACCCGACAGCAGGATCACCGCCTTCACCCCGGCGCGGCCACAGGCCTCCATCAGCGCCGGCGCCTTCTCGGCGCGCACCGCCATCACCACCAGGTCCAGGCGCTGCGGCACGTCTTCGACCGACTTGTAGCAGGCGACCCCGTGCACCTTCTCGTGCTTCGGGTTGATCGCGAACAGCTTGCCCTTGTAGCCGGCCTCGAGCATGTTGCGCATGAGCACGCTGCCGAGGGAGGCCTCGCGCTCGCTGGCGCCGATGATGCCGACCGAGCGCGGCTCGAGGAGCGGGGTCAGATAGTGCTTTTCTTTCATGGTGGCCACCTGGGGTCCGAGTGGTGTGCTGCAATGGTTTGGCGGAGGCGGGCTCCGCTCGGAATTGGATTCATTATACTGCAGTGCACAAAGGGCGGTTGAGACCTTTGTCGCTGTTGCCGGCGTTTGGTGTCACGAGCGCCGCGGGACCGCCTGCGGTGGGGCGTCCCTTTCCCGGGCGCGCGCTCATCGCCCTCAATGTCCCAGCATGAAGCAGAAGCGCGCGCCCTTGCCCGGCTCCGCGCTCGCCCAGACTCGGCCCTCGTGGCGGGCGACGATGCGCTGCACGGTGGCGAGCCCGATCCCGGTGCCGGGAAACTCGTGCTGCGCGTGCAGGCGCTGGAAGGGCTGGAAGAGCTTGCCCGCGTAGTTCATGTCGAAACCGGCGCCGTTGTCCTCGACATGGAACACCGTGCGCTCGCCCTCGCGCGCCGCGCCGAAGACGATGCGCGGATGTTCGCAGTGGCTCGTGAATTTCCATGCGTTGCGCAGCAGGTTGTCGAGCAGCACGTGCATCAGCACCGGGTCGGCGACCACCGTCATGTCGCGCGTGATCTCGACCGCGACCGTGCGCCCGGGCGACTCGGCCTGCAGGTCGCGGATCACCGCTTCGGCGATGCGCGAAAGATCCACCGGCTGCCTGCGCAAGGGCTGCCGCGAGACGCTGGCGAGGTCGATCAGCGCATCGATCAGGATCGCCATGCGCTCGGCGCCGGCGCGGATGCGCACGAGCTGGTCGCGGTGGCGCTCGTCCAGGCGCGGCCCGGCCTCCTCGGCGAGGATGCGCGCGAAGCCGTCGATCGCGCGCAGCGGTGCGCGCAGGTCGTGCGACACCGAGTAGGAGAAGGCCTCCAGCTCGCGCATCGCGGTCTCGAGCTCGGCGGTGCGCGAGCGCACCCGCGACTCGAGCTCCTGGTTGAGGTTGCGCAGGCTGAACTCGGCGATCTTGCGCGCGGAGATGTCGTCGATGGTGCCGGCGATCCCGCTCTCCTGGCCGCTGCCGTCGCGCAGCGCGCGGCAGGCGATCCCCACCCAGCGGATCTCGCCGGCGAGCGTGCGCAGGCGCAGCTCGTCGCTCCACTCCTGGCCATCCCCGGCCAGCAGGGCGCGGATCGCGTCGCGCGCGCGGAGGCGATCGTCGGGATGGAGGAAGTCGGTCAGGGGATGCAGGCGGGCGGAGTCGAGCTCGAAGCCGGAGAGATCCCTCCAGGCGTCGTTGAGGAAGACCAGGCGGCCGAGTTCGTCGGTGCGGAAGAGCACCTCGCTGAGCGAATCCACCACCTCGCGGTAGGACTCGGCCGCCACGCCATTCGGGTCGGCGGTGGGCTCGCTCGCCGGTGGCGTGTCGACGGCGGGCGCTTGCCCGGGCCGGGCGGGCGCTCCGCGGGCGAGGCTTGTGGGCGCATCGGCGGCGAGGAGCCCGGGCAGGGCGCCCGGG
>NZ_AMXF01000196.1 GCF_000310225.1 Thauera phenylacetica B4P | reverse complement strand
CACCGGCGGGCGCACCGATCGAGGGCGACCGCGCCACGCTGCCGGTCGTCCACGAGATCCAGATGTTCGCCGGCGAGACCCGGGTGCTGCCCCAGCGCGACGCGCAGCGCCTCGCGGTCGGCGACGCCAAGGTGCTCTCCGCGGCGGTGCTCGACGAGCGCGAGATCCTGTTGATCGCCAATGGCCCGGGCGACACCATGCTGCAGGTGTGGCCCCGCTCTGGGCGCAGCCAGCGCATCAAGATCACCGTCCGCCAGACCGACACCGCGCGCATCGCGCGCGACCTGCAAGGCTTCCTGCACGACGTCCCGCGGCTGCGCACGCGCACCATCGGCGACAACGTGGTGATCGAGGGCGAGGGCCTGAGCGACGCCGAGCGCGACAAGGTGGCCGAGCTCGCCAAGCGCTTTCCGCAGCTCATCGACTTCACCAGCCGCGTCGGGCTCGATCGCATGTTCGCCTTCGACGTGCGCTTCGTCGAGATCAGCCGCAGCGGCCTGCGCGACCTCGGCATCGACTGGACCACGCAGGGCAAGCCGCTGCTCGGCATCGGTGTCGTCGGCGACCTGTACCACGACAACCGTACCGGAGCCACGGTGACACGCACGCTCGGCACCGGCGAGCAGCGCTCCGAAGTGGAGATCGAGGCGAACCGCGTCTCTCCTTTCGCCGCCAACGTCGCCCTGGTGGGCAGCTTCTTCGGCCGCCTCAACCTGCTCGCACAGAAGGGCGACGCGGTAATCCTCGCCTCGCCACGCCTCTCCGCGCGCAACCGCGGCGAGGCCAGCTTCCTCGCCGGCGGCGAGATCCCCGTGCCGGTCGCCTCGGCCACCGGCACACCGAGCGTGACGTTCAAGGAGTACGGGATCCGCCTCAACATCCTCGAGCCGGTGGCCGACGCCGCCGGCACCATCCGCGCACGCATCCGCACCGAGGTCAGCTCGCTCGACCGCAGCGTCGCCGCCCAGGGCGTGCCCGGGCTGCTGTCGCGCCGCACCGAGACCGAGTTCAACCTGCGCAACGGCGAGACCCTCGTGCTCTCCGGGGTGTTGCAGCGCGAGCAGCAAAGCGACGAGAACGCGGTTCCCTACCTGGGCGAGGTACCCGTCCTGGGTCACCTGTTCCGCTCCACGCGCTTCAACAACCGTGAGAGCGAACTCGTGGTCTTCGTGACCCCGTGGCTGCTCGAACCCGGCGAAGGCCTCCTCGACCCGCGCGCGCAGCTGCTCGAGCACCGTGCGGAACAGGCCCTCGCGCCGCCGCCCGAGTCCGCGCCGGTGGTGCGCGAACCCGCGGATCCCGCGTGGAACGCACTCTACGGCGGCAACTGACCGGAGATCGCGATGTTCTTCCGCAACCCGCAGCGGCATCCCCAGCCGGCACCCCAGCCGATACCCCCTGCAACGCCGCTCGAGGTGGATCGAGGTGCAGTCGCGCCCGCCCCCGAACCACCGGCGTGTGCCGTGCTCGAGCCGCGCCCGCCGGCGATCGAGGCGAATGCGGGCTTCACCTGGCGCAAGCGCATCCACGAGCGCCTGCTCGACACCATCGACCTGCGCCGGCGCGACCTCAACCGCATGTCGGACGACGAGCTGCGCAGCGAGACCACCGCGCTCGTGCGCGAGATCATCGCCGCCGAGGCCTCGCTGCCGCCCGGACTGGACCGCGAGCGGCTGTGCCGCGAGGTGCTCGACGAGGCGATCGGCCTCGGGCCGCTCGAGACCCTGCTCGCCGACGAGGCGGTGAGCGAGATCATGGTCAATCGTTTCGACCAGATCTTCGTCGAACGCGGCGGACGCATCGCGCCGCACCCGACGACCTTCACCAGCGACCGCGCGGTGCTCGGCGTCATCGAGCGCATCGTCGCGCCGCTCGGTCGCCGCATCGACGAATCCTCGCCGATGGTGGATGCCCGCCTGCGCGACGGCTCGCGGGTCAATGCGATCATCCCGCCGCTCGCCCTCAAGGGGCCGACGCTCACCATCCGCAAGTTCGCGCGCCGGGCGCTCGAGGTCGAGGACCTGGTGCGCCTCGGCTCCCTCTCGCACGAGATGGCCGCGTTCCTGCGCATCTGCGTCGAGCAGCGCCGCAACATCGTCGTCTCCGGCGGCACCGGCTCGGGCAAGACCACCTTCCTCAACCTGCTGTCGAACTTCATCCCCGATGGCGAACGCATCATCACCATCGAGGACGCCGCCGAGCTACGCCTGCGCCACAGCCACCTGGTGAGCCTGGAGGCGCGCCCGGCCAACCTCGAAGGGCGGGGCGCGATCAGCATCCGCGACCTGGTGCGCAACGCACTGCGCATGCGCCCCGACCGCATCGTGGTGGGCGAGTGCCGCGGCGGCGAGGCGCTCGACATGCTGCAGGCGATGAACACCGGCCACGAGGGCTCGATGACGACCCTGCATGCGAACAGCCCGCGCGATGCGCTCGCCCGCCTCGAGACCCTGGTCCTGATGGCGGGCATGGATCTGCCGCTCGCCGCGATCCGCGAGCAGATCGCCAGCGCGGTGGACATCGTCGTGCAGCAGACCCGCTTCGCCTGCGGCGCCCGCCGGGTCACCAGCATCACCGAGCTCACCGGCATGGAGGGCGGGCGCATCCAGCTGCAGGAGCTCTTCCGATTCGAGCGCCGTGGTGCCGACGCCGCCGTCGCCGATCCGGGCGGCGGCCACTTCACCGGCTGCGAGGCGGTGCCCGGCTTCTACGACGAGCTGCGCCGCCAGGGCCTCGCGCTCGACCTGCACCTGTTCGACCGGAGGCGTCCATGAGTGCGGCAAGCTCGTCTCCCGCCGTGCTGCTGGCCACGCTCGCCTTCGGCCTGGCCTCCGCCCTGCTCGCCTGGTCGGCGATGCGCATCGCGGGAAACGCGCTCGCACGCTACCGCGAACGCTTCACCGCCGAGGCCCACCTGCAGCTCGAAGAACTTTTCCTGTTCATGGACCCGGCGCGCCTCTTCGTGCTCAACCTGCTCGCGGTCACCGTCGGCGGCATCGGCAGCTGGCTCGCCAGCGGCGAGCCACTGATCGCACTCGCCAGCGCAGGCGCCCTCGCCCTGCTGCCGCGTCTCGCCTTCGGGCTGCTGCGTCGACGCCGGCTCGCCCTCATCGAACAGCAGCTGCCCGACGCGCTGCAGGTCATCGCTGGCGGCCTGCGCGCGGGCGTGTCGATGACCGTGGCGCTGCAGCAACTCGTCCGCGAGGGTCGCCCGCCGATCGCCCAGGAGTTCGACCTCACCCTGCGCGAGCACCGCCTCGGCCTCCCGCTCGACGAGGCGCTGGACCATCTCGCCGAGCGCGTGCGCCTGCCCTCGCTGACCCTGGTCGTCGCCGCGATGCGGATCGCCAACGAGACGGGCGGCAGCCTGGCCGAAGCGCTCGAGCGCGCTGCACTGACGGTGCGCAGCCAGCTCGCGATGGAAGGGAAGATCGGCGCGCTCACGGCGCAAGGCAAGCTGCAGGCGCTGGTGGTCGGCATGCTGCCGCTCGCGCTGCTGCTGGTGCTCGACCGCATGGAGCCGGAGGCGATGGCCTTCCTGTGGCACTCACCCCCGGGCTGGGCGACGCTCGCGGTGATCGCCACGCTCGAGGTACTGGGCGTGCTGCTGATCCGGCGCATCGTGGCGATCGACGTATGAACCTCGCTCAAATGCTTGCGCTCGACGAACGCACTGCGATCGCGGCGGTGGCCCTGCTCGCCGGTCTCGGCAGCGCCGGCATCGTAACCGCGCTCGCACGCAGCGTCAGCGCCGTCCAGCCCGAGGACCGCACCTGGCTGGACACGCCGCCGCGCTTCCTGCGCCTGCTGTGGTGGCCCACGCGCTGGATCGCGCACCTGATCGCTCCACTGCTTCCGGCACGCCTGCAGGGAGGACTCGCCGTACGCCTGCGCCTGGCCGGGCTCGACTATACGATCTCCCCGGCGCAGCTGCTCGCACACCGTGCCGCCTTCGGGCTGTGCGGACTCGCCATCGGCCTCGGGTTCGCCGGCGCCTGGGGGCTGTCCGCGACGATTCCGGGGCTGGCGGGCGCCACCGCCGGCCTCCTGATCGCCTGGTCCTGGCTCGACGATCGCATCCGTTCGCGACGCAGGCTGATGCTCAAGCAGCTCCCCTTCGTGCTCGATCTCGTCACCCTGTGCGTCGAGGCCGGACTCAACCTCACCGGCGCACTCCAGCAGGCCGCGGCGAAGGGACCCGCAGGCCCGCTCGGGGAGGAACTGCACCGCGTGTTGCGCGACGTGCGCGCTGGCAAGTCGCGCGCCGACGCGCTGCGCGGCTTCGCGGAGCGCGTCGGCGAGCCGGCGATCGCGAATCTCGTCTCCACCGTGATCCAGGCCGAGAACATGGGCATGAGCCTGGGTCCGATGCTGCGCGCACAGGGTGAGCAGCGCCGCGCCGAGCGCTTCGCCCGCGCCGAGAAGGCGGCCATGGAGGCACCGGTGAAGATGCTGCTGCCGCTGATCGCCTGCATCTTTCCCTGCACCTTCATCGTGCTCGGCTTTCCGATCGCGGTGAAGTTCATGACCATGGGGCTGTGAGCATGCGAATCCACGTCGCCCGCAGCTTCCTGCAGCGCGCTCGCGGCCTGCTCGGGCGTGCGCCCCTCGCCGCCGACGAGGCCTTGTTGATTCGTCCATGCTCGTCGATCCACACCTTCGGCATGCGCTTCGCGATCGACGTGGTGTTCATCGACGCCCGTGGCTGCGTCCTCGCCGTGCATGAGGCGCTCGGCCCCTGGCGCGTCGCACATTGCCGCGGCGCGTCCGCGGTGCTCGAGATGGCGCCGGGAACCGCGCGCCGCGAGGGACTTTCTCCAGGGATGAGTGCGCGACTGATCTTTGCCGCGCCGCACGCATGATACGTCCGCCCCCACCGTTGCCACCGGAGCGACTGCCTCTTCCACGGTCCCGACGCCGCGTCCAGCGCGGCGCCGGTGCGGCCGAATTCGTCATCGTCGCCCCTGCCCTGCTTGCGCTCACACTGGCCATGCTGCAGACCGGGCTCGCCTACCACGCCCGCAGCATCGTCAATTACGCCAGCTTCGAGGCCGCACGCGCCGGGAGCGTCGCCCACGCCGGGCTGGCGAGCATGCGCCTCGCCTTCGCGCGCGCGATGACGACCTACTATGGCGGCGGCCGCAACCTGGCCGAGCTCGCCGACTCCTTCGCCGCCGCTCAGCTCGATCTCGCCACCGCACTGCGCATCGAGATCGTCTCGCCCACCCGCGAGAGCTTCGACGACTACCACAGCCCGGCGGCCGCGCAACGCCTGCAGACCAGCGCACGAGTGCTTCCATCCGCCCAGCTGGGCGTGCTCGACTGCCCGGCCGAGCGCGCCAACTGCAACGCCGACCCGGCAAGCAACCGCTCTGGCCAGACGCTCGCCGACGCCAACCTGCTCAAGCTGCGCGTGACCTGGGGGCTGCCCCCAGCCAAGCAGGTCCCTCTCGCCGGGCGCTTTTTCACCTGGGCACTGCGCACGCTCGATCCCGACGACGAAGACGCCTTCCGCCGCGGCCTGGTCGAGGCCGGCCGCATCCCGCTGGTGAGCCAGGTCACGCTGCGCATGCAGTCGGACGCGATCGAGAACGCCGCGATCCTGCCGCGCACGCGTGCGAGCGGCGATTCCCCGGCTCCCGCAGCGACGCCCTTGCCCGGCTGCGCCCCCACGGATCCTCTGTGCACGCCCGACCCGGCGAGCGCAGACACGCCACCGGAAACACCGCTCTCGGGCGGGGAGGACGGAACCCCGGCGGTCGATGGCAACGGATCGGACGGGGAAACCAGGCCGGAAACCGACAGCAGCGACCCCACGGAGGACGTGGAGGATACGGAGGACGCCGAGGAGGAACCCGAATGCTGATCGCGGCACCCGCGTCCGGCGGCAACACCCAGTCTTCACTCTCCTGCCCGACGACGCCCGCTCGACGGCAGCCGGTACGCGGCTCGCACGCAAGCCCGCACACACGAGCCGGTCGCCGACACCGTGCGATGCTGGCAGGCACCGCGCTGCTGGCGGCGCTGCTCCTCACACTGCGCCCCGGGCTGGCGGCCGAGACCGCGTCCTCGCAATCCGGCGTCGCGGAGGACGGCATCCAGCAGAGCGGATGCGGGATCACCATGAGCTGTGCACCGGACCCGGCCCACGAGGACCTCTCGGCCCCGGAAACCCCCGCGGCCGGACAATGCGTCGCCAACAACGCCGGCAACCCGTGCGGCAGCGCCAGCGGCCCGGCCAGCCAGGGCTCCGCCACTGGCCAGGACGTCGGCGCGGGCAACCCGATCGACGTGCTCTCGGGCAACAAGTACCAGCACGAGGTCGACCTCCCGGCGCTGCCCGGCGTGCTCGGCCTCGAGATCGTCCGCCACTACAACAGCCGGCGTGCCCGCGAGGGCGACATCGGCGCACCCGGCAGCGGCTGGCGGCTATCCTACGAGACCCGGCTGCACATCCGCGACGACCGCCTCGAGATCCTCCAGGCCGACGGCGCACGGACAATTTTCGCCCGCCGACCGGGCGATGCGCAGCGCTGCGCCAGCCGCGACCCCAGCCGCGGCGAGATCCGCATCCGCCCCCGCCCCGGCGGCGACGAATACCTCTGGCGCTGGCCCGACGGCCGCAGCCTGCTGTTCGACGGCGCCGGCCGACTCGTGCAGATCCTGCTGCCGAGTGGCGAGTTTGTCTCGCTGCGCCACGACCCTGCCGGCCGGCTGCTGCAGGTCACCGATCCTCAGGGCCGCAGCCTGCAGCTGCACTACCACCCGCCGGGCAGCCTCATCGACGGCATCGCCCACATCGACAGCCCGCTCGGGCGCTTCTCGTACACCCAGGAGAGCGTCGCGATCCCCGCACGCACCCGCGTGGGCTCAACCGCCGAACGAGGCTCCCGGCACGGCGGGCAGGTGGCTTCCAATGACGGCGGCCCGGCCAGCCAGCGCGGCGCAAGCGCGAAGAGCCGCCCTGCACCCAAGACCGCCGCCGCAAGACTCGTCCGCGTCGACTACCCCGGTCCACAGGCGTCGAAGAGCGGCGGGGCCGCCGCCCGCGCATACCACTACGAGGACCCGCGCCACCCGGTCGCGCTCACCGGCATCAGCGTGCTCGCCCGCCAGCCCGACGGCCCGCCCGCGCCCCAACGCATCGCCAGCTACGCCTACGACGCCGCCGGGCGCGGCATCCGCTCGGTGCGTGGCGCGCTGCCGGCAGATGGCGAGACCGGCCGCGAGGACGTTCGCCTCGACTACCCCGCGCGCGGCCGCAGCGTGCTCACCAACAGCCTCGGCCAGCGCACCACCTACCTCGGCGCGGTCATCGCCGGCCAGCGCCGCCTGCTCGAGGCGCGCGGCCCGGGCTGCGCGCGCTGCGGCCCCACCGACGTCCGCTATGGCTACACGCCCGATGGCCGACTGAGCGTCATCACCACGCTCGACCCCGAAGGCCGGCCGCGCACCTCCACCCAGCATCGCTTCGACGCCCACGGACGCATCGTCGAGACCCTCGACGCCGATCTCGCCGGCGCCCGGCCGCGCCTGCTCGACCGCGTGCGCTACGAGTATCCCGACGCGCCGGCAAGCGCGCTCGCCGACACGAAGCCCGCAGGCCCCGGCGCAGGCGCCGAGCCTGCCGAGCCCGCCGCGCCGACGTCGCC
>NZ_AMXF01000195.1 GCF_000310225.1 Thauera phenylacetica B4P | reverse complement strand
CGGCGGCGGGCGCGACCTGGGCCGGCGCCGCAGTCTCGCCCGCACGCGCAGCGCCATTGCTGCGGCCGGCGCGCGACTGCACGCTGCGCAGCGCGCTGAAGGTCTCGCTCAGGTCGGGCGGCTGGTAGCGCACCTTCACCGCCTCGAGCTCCTTCAGCTCGCCGAGCGCGGCCTGCACGCGTTCGTCACGCAGGTCGTAGAAGCGCTCGACCCACTGGCGGGCCTGGGCGAGGTCCGCGGCGTAGCTGCGACCGTCGCGCGCCATCAGCGCGAGACGCGCGCTCAACAGCCGCAGCTTGAGGTTCTCGCGCAGGAAGGTGTTCTGCTCGGGTGCGAGCAGCACCGGATCCTCCTGATCGAGACGCTCGACGCGGATCAGGGTGCGGACCTCGCTCCAGGCGTCGGCCGCGACGCTCTGCGCGAAGCGCCACACCCCCGCCATCCAGCCCACGAAGCCGCCACCATCGGCAGGCCCCATCTCCGCACCCACCGCGGCCGCGGCCGGCAAGGTGCTCTCGAAGGCGAGCGGCAGCGTGTCGGCACGCTCGAGCATCAGCTCGAGACGCAGGCTGAGGCCGGAGACATCGAGCACCGGCAGCAGGCGCAGCTCCTCGATGTCGCGCACCAGCGCACGGCGCAGGGTGGCGAGCTGGCCGCGGTCATGGATCGCCAGGCGAGCATCGGCCTCCTGCAGGCCGATCAGCGCGGCCTCGACGTTGCCGGCGATCTGCAGCTGCTGCGACGCCAGCGCGACCGCCTGCTCGACCTCGGCAAGCACGCCGTCCTCGCGGCTGCGCGAGAATTCCTGGTACAAGGCCTCGAGCGCCTCGGCCTGGCCCTGGGTGGTCTCGACCCTGGACTCGAGCGCGCCGAGCTTGCCCTGCAGCGAGGCGATCACCTCCTGCTGCTGGCGCATCATGCCGCGCGCCTCGGTGGCGATGGTCTCGCCATCGGACAGGCGGCTGGCGATCTCCTCGCGCAGCTGGCCCGTCTGCACGCGCATCTCGCGTGCCTGCCAGACGGACCAGGCGGCCACGCCGATCGCGATCAGCGCCAGCAACAGCGCCCACCACGCGGCCGGGCTGCGGCCGGGCTGGTCCTCGGCTACGGTCGCGGCCGGCGCGGCGGAGGTGACCGGGTCGGCCTCGCCCGCGGCGCCGCGGGCCACGGGATCGCCCTCGGCTACAGGCGGCGACGTCTCGGGCACGCCCACCTCCTCGATGACGGGTCGGGTCTCCTCCGGGGCCGGCGATGCGGATGTCGTCGGCGGCGGCTGGGTCAGAGCGGGATTTTCTTGTCTCATGGTTCCACGTCTAGGCAAAGTGGCTTTCTAGGGCCTGCATCAAACCGTCGTCTCCGGCCGGCGTCTCGACCACCCGTTCGAAACCGGCCGCACGCGCCTGCGCGACGATGCGCGGGTGCGTGGCAAACACCGTCACGGCGCGCAGGGCGTCGAGCCCCTCCGCGCCGAGCATGCATTCCAGATTGCGGACGCCCTCGCTGCTGGTCAGCAGCAGGCCGTCGAGCTCGCCGCGCACCACCGGGCCGAGCAGCAGCGCCGGATCGGCCTCGGGACAGTAGCGTCGGTAACAGGTGACATATTCCACGCTGGCGCCGCGTTCGCGCAAGGTGTCGGCGAGCAGTTCGCGCCCGCCGTCGCCGCGGAAGATCAGCACCTTGCGGCCGCGCACCGCGTCGGCGGCAAATTCGGGCAGCGCGATCACGGCCTCGCTGTCGAAGCCGTCCTCGGGCGCGATGACCTCCGCGAAGCCCCAGCCCTGCATCACGCGCTGGCTGCCCTTGCCCACCGTGGCGACACGCAGGCGCGCTGGCCAGGTGCGCTGCGGCAGGATCGCACGCATGGCGTGATCGACGGCGTTGGGGCTGACGAAGAAGGCGAGATCGAACTCGTCGAGGCGTCCGACGATGGCCTGCAGCGGCGCCGGATCGAGCGCCGGGCCGACCGCGATCACCGGGAAACGCAGCGCATGCCCGCCGGCCGCCTCGATGCGCGCGCACAGACTCTCGGCCTGCTCGCGCGGCCGCATGACGACGAGGGTGCGCCCTGCGAGGGCACGCACGCACTGGAGATCGGAAGTTGCAGCCGGGGTCGTCACCGTGCGCCTCCCTTGCCGTCCGCTCAGCCGAGCTCGGCGAGGATCGCTTCCGCGCCCTGCGCCCGCAGGTCGTCGGCGAGCGCGCGGCCGAGCGCCTCGGCCTCGGCCGGCGCGCCCTCGCGTTCGGCGCGCACGATCGTGCTGCCATCGGGACGGGCGACGAAGCCGCGCAGCCACAGCCTGCCCTCGCGCATCACCGCGTAGGCGCCCAGCGGCACCTCGCAGCTGCCGGCGAGCGCACGCGCGACCGCACGCTCGGCGAGCACGCAGGCGGTGGTGTCGGCGTCGACGAGCGGCTGCAGCCAGCCGATCACGTCGGTGCGCGCGGCAAGGCATTCGATGCCGAGCGCCCCCTGCCCGGCCGCGGGCAGCGAGACCTCGGCCGGCATCACCGAGCGGATGCGCTCGCCGAGGCCCAGCCGGGTGAGGCCGGCGGCGGCGAGGATGATGGCGTCGTACTGGCCCTCGTCGAGCTTGCGCAGGCGGGTGTCGAGGTTGCCGCGCAGGCTGGTGACGCCGAGGAAGGGATACTGTGCGTGGATCTGCGATTCGCGGCGCAGCGAGGAGGTGCCGACCACGGCGCCCGGGGGCATGTCGGCGAGGCTCTCGTAGCGGCTGGAGACGAAGGCGTCGAGCGGCACCTCGCGCGCGGTGATGCAGGGCAGCGCGAACTCCGGCTCCATCATCATCGGCACGTCCTTCATCGAGTGCACCGCGATGTCGGCACGGCCGTCGAGCAGCGCGGTCTCGAGCTCCTTGACGAACAGGCCCTTGCCCCCGACCTTGGCGAGCGGGCGATCGAGGATCTGGTCGCCGCGCGTGGTCATGCCGAGCAGCTCGACCCGGCAGCCGGGATGGAGCGCCTCGAGGCGGGCCTTGATGTGTTCGGCCTGCCACAGGGCGAGACGGCTCTCACGGGTTGCGATGACGATGCGCTCGGGGCTGCTTTGACTCACGATCGGGATTCACCTGGAAAACGGGGACACAGGTGCGGAGGCGACAGGCGCCACGATGATGCATCGCAACATGACAGGATGCTGAATGCGTCCGCACGACTCGGCGCATTCTAGCACGGGGGCCGGCCGCGCCGGACGCCTGCGGGCGTGCGGCGGGCAGACACCGGCGTTCGCGATCGCCCCGGAACGGGCTGGAAAGCGCCGTGCTTGCGGTAAGCTTTGCGCTCCCTCCCATCAGAACCCGAACCCGAAGAATGAACCAGGACAAGGACGCTCCCCTCCGCGACGACATCCGCCTGCTCGGCCGCCTGCTAGGCGACACCGTGCGCGACCAGCAGGGCGAGGCCGCATTCGGCCTCATCGAACGCATCCGCCAGAACTCGGTGCGCTTCCGCCGCGATGACGACATCGCCGCGCGCCGCGAGCTGGAGGACATCCTCGACGCACTGTCGCGCGAGCAGACCATCCAGGTCGTGCGCGCCTTCAGCTATTTCTCCCACCTCGCCAACATCGCCGAGGACCAGCACCACATCCGGCGCAGCCGCGCGCACCTGATCGCCGGCTCGGCGCCGCGCGAGGGCAGCCTGGCGCACGCGCTGCAGCACGCGCTCGACAGCGGCGCGGCCGACCCCGCGGCGCTGGCGGGCTTCTTCGACGGCGCGCTGGTGTCGCCGGTGCTCACCGCCCACCCCACCGAGGTGCAACGCAAGAGCATCCTCAACTGCGAGACCGTGATCGCCCGGCTGCTGGATGCGCGCGACCGCATGCAGCTCACCCCCGAGGAGGCCGAGGCCAACGACGAGGCGCTGCGCCGCGCGGTGCTGACGCTGTGGCAGACGCGCATGCTGCGCACCGCCAAGCTGTCGGTGATCGACGAGGTCAACAACGGCCTGTCATACTTCGAGACCACCTTCCTGCGCGAGCTGCCGCGGCTCTACGCCAGCCTGGAGGACCGCCTCGCCGCCGCCGACCCGGCGCTGGGCGCGCCCGAGCTCGCCGCCTTCGTGCAGGTGGGGAGCTGGATCGGCGGCGACCGCGACGGCAACCCCTTCGTCACCGCCGAGGTGCTCGAGCGCGCGCTCGCCATGCAGTGCGCGGTCGCGCTCGGGCATTACCTCGACGAGCTGCACATCCTCGGCTCGCAGCTCTCGCTCGGCATCGGCCTGGTGTCGGCCTCGGACGCCCTGCTCGCGCTCGCCGAGGCCTCGCCGGACCACTCCCCGCATCGCAGCGACGAGCCCTACCGGCGCGCGATCTCGGGCATCTACGCGCGCCTGGCCGCCACCTACCGCAGCCTGCTCGGCCACGACCCGCTGCGCCACGCGGTCGCCGTCGCGCAGCCCTACCCGAGCGCGGCCGCGCTCGCCGAGGACCTCGACGTGCTGCACCGCTCGCTCGCCGCCAACGGCTCGGCCGCGCTCACGCGCGGGCGACTGCGCCAGCTGCGGCGCGCGGTGAAGGTCTTCGGCTTCCACCTCGCCCCGCTCGACCTGCGCCAGAACTCCGACGTGCACGAGCGCGTGGTCGCCGAGCTGCTCGAGCGCGCGTGCCCCGGCACCGCGTATTCCGGCCTCGACGAGGACGCGCGCTGCGCGCTGCTGCTGGAAGAGCTCGCCACCGCGCGCCCGCTCGCCTCGCCGCACGTGCGCTACTCGGACGAGACCGCGGGCGAGCTGGCGATCTTCCGCGCCGCGCGCCAGGCCCACCTGCGCTACGGCACGGCGGCGATCCACAACTGCATCATCTCCAAGACCGACGACGTCTCCGACCTGCTCGAGCTCGCGGTGCTGCTGAAGGAGGCCGGCCTGCTGCGCCCGCTCGAGAACGCGCTCGACGTGAACATCGTGCCGCTCTTCGAGACCATCGGCGACCTCGAGAACGCCTCCGGCGTGATGGAGCGCATCTTCTCGATCCCGGCCTACCGCGGCCTGCTCGAGGCGCGCGCCCACACCCAGGAGGTCATGCTCGGCTACTCCGACAGCAACAAGGACGGCGGCTTCCTGACCTCGGGCTGGGCGCTGTACAAGGCCGAGGGCGAGCTGGTCGACACCTTCGCCCGCCACGGCGTGCGCCTGCGCCTGTTCCATGGCCGCGGCGGCTCGGTGGGCCGCGGCGGCGGGCCGAGCTACCAGGCCATCCTCGCCCAGCCCGAGGGCGCGGTACAGGGGCAGATCCGCCTCACCGAGCAGGGCGAGGTGATCGGCGCCAAGTATGGCAATCCGGAGGTGGGCCGACGCAACCTCGAGGTGCTGGTCGCCGCCACGCTCGCGACCAGCCTGCGCCCGGCCAGCGCCGCGCCCACCCCGCCGGCCTTCCTCGACGCCATGCAGGCGCTCTCGGACGCGGCCTTCGCCGCCTACCGCGGCCTGGTCTACGAGACTGCAGGCTTCGAGCGCTATTTTTGGGAATCCACCGTGATCAGCGAGATCGCCGCGCTCAACATCGGCAGCCGCCCGGCCTCGCGCAAGAAGACCACCGCGATCGAGGACCTGCGCGCGATCCCCTGGGTGTTCAGCTGGTCGCAGTGCCGCGTGATGCTGCCGGGCTGGTACGGGTTCGGCAGCGCGGTGCGCGACTTCCTCGCCGCGCGCCCGGACGACGGCCTGGCCCTGCTGCAGCGCATGAACACCGAGTGGCCCTTCTTCCAGACCCTGCTGTCGAACATGGACATGGTGCTGTCCAAGACCGACCTCGCGATCGCCAGCCGCTATGCCGAGCTGGTCAAGGACGCGGCGCTGCGCGAGGCGATCTTCGGCCGGATCCGCGCCGAGCACCAGGCCACGGTGGACGCGGTGCTGCAGATCACCGGCCAGACCGAGCTGCTCGATGCCAACCCGCTGCTCAAGCGTTCGATCCGCAACCGCTTCCCCTACCTCGACCCGCTCAACCACGTCCAGGTCGAGCTGCTGCGCCGCCACCGCGACGCCGCCGAGGCGAACGGGATCGACGAGCGCATCCGGCTCGGCATCCACATCTCCATCAACGGCATCGCCGCGGGGCTGCGCAACAGCGGCTGAGCCGTCCTACAGCCCGAGCGCCTGCCGCACCGCCGGCCACTGCCGGCGGCTCACCGGCAGGCGCTCGGGAAGTTCGCGCAGCAACACCTCCCAGTGCGGCTCGGCCTCGCGCTCGCCATCTTTGTGCCCATCCCGCTCCGCCGCCCGCTCCACGCCCGCCACCGCGGCGAGCGCGACCAGGCAGTTGCGGTGCAGGCGCAGGAAGCGGCGCGGGAACTCCTGCTCGATCTGCACCAGCGCCTCGTCGAGCACGTACTCGCGCGCCGCGGTGCGCGCGGTGACGTACTTGAGCTCGGCGCGCAGGTAGAGCACCTCGGCCACCGGCACGAGCAGGATGCGGCCGCGCTCGGCCACGCTGAAGTGGCCGCGCTCGCCCACCGCCAGCGTGGCGAGCGCCTCCGCAGCGGGAGGCACGCGGCGCGCCCGCACGCGCTCGAGCGCCTCGGCCAGGCGCTGCGCGCGCACCGGCTTGAGCAGGTAATCCACCGCGGCGAGCTCGAAGGCCTGCACCGCGTACTGGTCGTAGGCGGTCACGAACACCAGCGCCGGCGGTGCCGGCAGGCGGGCGAGGTGGCGGGCGAGCTCCACCCCGTCCATCACCGGCATGCGGATGTCGGCCAGCACCACGTCCACCGCGGCATCCTCCAGCAGCCGCAAGGCCTCGACACCGTTGGAGGCCATGCCGGCGAGCGCGTTCGGCTGCTGCGCGCCGACGTCGCCGAGGAGGTCGCGCAGGCGCGCGCGCGCCGGCGCCTCGTCATCGACCACCAGCACGCGCAGCGCCTCGGTGGAAGGGGGTGCGGCTTCGTTCATGCGTTCTCCGTCTTCCAGGGCAGGCGGATCCGTACCCGGTAGCGCCCGTCCGCCTCGTCGATCTCCAGCCTCGCCTCGAGGTCGTGGAACAGCATCAGGCGCTCGCGGATGTTGTCCAGCGCCATGCGGTTGCCGGCATGATGCGCGCCCTGCGCGGCCGCCGGGTTGTCCACCTCGATGCGTAGCTCCCTGCCATGGCGGGCGATGCGGACGATCACCTCGCCCGCCTCGGCGGCGGGTTCGATGCCGTGGTAGACGGCATTCTCGAGCAAGGGTTGAAGCAGCAGCGAGGGCACGCGGGCGCGCAGCAGCTCCGCGCGCCCGCGTGCCCGGCTGCCCCCCGCCTCCCCGCCGTCGTCACCCTGTCCGCGCCGCACGTCGCCGCCGCGCTGCACGTCGTCACCAAACTCCCAGCGCACCATCAGGCGCTCGCCGAGCCGCAGGCGCTCCAGCCCGAGGTAGCGCTCGGCGAGCTCGACCTCCTCGGCCAGGTTGACGCGCTCGCGCCCGTCCTGCATCAGCGCGCGGAACAGGTCGGCGAGCTCCTCGAGCGCCTGCTCGGCGCGGCGCGGCTCGGTGCGGATCACGCCAAGCACGCCGTTCAGGCAGTTGAAGAAGAAGTGCGGGCGGATGCGCGCGGTGAGCGCGATCAGCCGCGCCTCGGCGAGCGCTGGCGACAGGCGCCGGCTGCGCCAGTCGAAATACGCCAGGCAGAGCGCCGCGGCGAGCCAGGCCCAGCCGAGCGGCCGCCACCACTGCACTGCCGGCACCGCGGCGAGCAGGCCGCCGGCAATCGCCTCC
>NZ_AMXF01000194.1 GCF_000310225.1 Thauera phenylacetica B4P | reverse complement strand
ACCGGCGCGGCGGCGGGCAGCGCGGCGAGTTGGCGGCGCGCCTCGGCGATCTGCGCGGGGGCGCCGGCGAGTGTCTGCTCGAGCGCATCGGCCCGGCGACGGTAGTCCTCGGCGCTGGCGAGGCTGGCCTGGGCCTGTTCCAGCGCCTGCTGCGCGGCGCGCTGCTCCGCTTCGGGCAGCTTGCGCTCGGCCAGCGCCTGCAGGCGCGCGCGCAGCTCGTCCGCCTGCGGCCGCGGCGGCGCCTCGGCGGTGGCGTGCATGGCGAAGAGGGGGAGCAGCAGCAGCAGGAGCAGGCGCAGCAGGGACATGGGACGACAACCGGAGGGGGAGCGGCGCGATGGTAACGCAGGCCGGAGGGTGGACGTCGTGCGGGCCCAGGGCTTCGTCCCGAGAAGGGCGATCGGCGCAATGCCGGCGAGCGGGTCCGCTGCCGCTCGTGGCGCGCGTGCCCCCCGTCCGGGGCGGTCGCCGGCTTGAGAAGCCTGTCGTGCGCGTCTATCGTGTCGGTCCGCAGAGGAGACAGGAAAATAAAACGATGTCGGATCAGAAACAGCGCATGAAGGTGCTCGGTGCGGGCATCTTCAGTCTGGTGCTCGCGCTCGGCGTCGCGCGCTTCGCCTACACGCCGCTGCTGCCGCTGATGCAGGCCCAGGCCGGACTCGGATTGGCCGAAGGCGGTTGGCTGGCGGCGATCAACTATGCGGGCTACCTCACTGGAGCGCTCACCGCGGCCTCGATCAGCGACCTGGTGCTCAAGGACCGCCTGTACCGCATCGGCATGGTGGTGGCGGTGCTGACCACGGTGATGATGGGCCTGACCACCGACTTCTGGGTGTGGGCGGTGTCGCGCTACCTCGCCGGCCTCGCGAGCGCGGCGTCGATGCTGCTCGGCACCGGGCTGATCCTCAACTGGCTGATCCGCCACGGCCACCGCCACGAGCTCGGCATCCACTTCGCCGGCATCGGCCTCGGCATCGCCGGCTGCTCGGTGGCGGTGGCGCTGATGAGCCAGTGGCTCGACTGGCGCGCGCAGTGGTACGTGTTCACCGCGCTCGCCTGCGTGCTGCTGGTGCCCGCGCTGGCCTGGCTGCCGGCGCCCGACACCAGCCCGGTGACCAAGAGCGGCGCGCCGATGCACGACAACCCGCCCAGCCCGCTGTTCATGCGGGTGTTCATGGCCTCGTACTTCTGCGCCGGCGTCGGCTTCGTGGTCAGCGCGACCTTCATCGTCGCCATCGTCAACCGCCTGCCCGGGCTGGAGGGCCAGGGCAGCTGGAGCTTCCTCGCCATCGGCCTGGCGGCGATGCCGGCCTGCATCGTGTGGGACTTCATCGCCCGCCGCACCGGCGCGCTGAACGCGCTGATCCTCGCCGCGGTGCTGCAGATCGTCGGCATCCTGCTGCCGGTGGTGGTGGGTGGCAGCCTGGGGGCGATCGGCGGTGCCCTGCTCTTCGGCGGCACCTTCGTCGGCATGGTGAGCCTGGTGCTGACCATGGCCGGGCGCTACTACCCGACGCGACCGGCCAAGATGATGGGCAAGATGACCATCTCCTACGGCGTGGCGCAGATCCTCGGCCCGGCGGTGACCGGCTGGCTGGGCGAGACCTTCGGCAGCTACGCCGGCGGGCTGTGGTTCGCCGCGGCGATGATGGCCGTGGGTACCGTGCTGCTGCTGGTGCTCAAGATGGTCGACCGGCGCGACGCTCAGGTCGCGGCGGGCGTCGCCTGAGCGGGCGGCCACGGCCGCCCGTGGCGCCGGCAGAAGTCGTGCAGCAGCTGGTTGGCCATCGCGTAGCGGATCGGGAACAGCGGCGGCAGCGCGTCGACATGGAAGAAGCGCGCGTCCTCGATCTCGCCCGGGGCGCACACGATGTCGCCGCCGGCGTACTCGGCCTGGTAGCCGAGCATCAGCGCATGCGGGAAGGGCCAGGCCTGGCTGGAGAAATAGCGCGGCAAGCGGATGCGCAGGCCGGTCTCCTCGAAGATCTCGCGATGCACCGCCTGCTCGGCCGACTCGCCCGCGTCCACGAAGCCGGCGAGCGTGCTGTAGAGGCCGGGCGGAAAGTGCGGCGAGCGTCCGAGCAGGATCTCGACGCCGCGCTCCACCGCCACGATCACCACCGGCGAGACGCGCGGGAAGTGCTCGCGGCCGCAGTCCGGCGCGCTGCAGCGCCGCGCCGGCGGGTCCGTCCTCGGTGTGGTGGGCGCGCCGCAGGCGCCGCAGAAGCGGTGTGCGCGGTCGAACTCGAGCAGCTCCAGGGCGCGCGCGGCGAGCGCGAGGCGGTCTTCGGCCAGCGTGTCGAGCAGCGACTTGAGATGCTGGAAGGCATGTCCGCCGGGCGCCTCGATCGCGCGCTCGACCTCGACCACCGTCCAGGCCTCGCCCGTGGGCACGGGGAAGTCGAGCGTGCGCAGTGCGGCGAGGCCGGCCCGCCAGGCGCTCGGGCCGGCGGTGGGCGCACCCGTGAAGTCCACCAGCAGCTGGTGGCCGCGGAACACCAGCGTGCGGGCCGGGCTGCGCGAGGCCGGCCGCGAGTCGCCGCATGCGGGCAGTGAGGAAGGGAGGTTCATGGTCGTGGGAGCGCGCTCGGGCGGAGCGCAGCGGTGCGGAGAAGGCGGAAGGAGAAGGCGGAAGGAGAAGGCGGAAGGAGAAGGGCGAGGACGGCAGCATCGGGCAGATTGTCCGCGCTGTCGAGCCTGCGGCGCAGGCCTTGGCCGGGCTGGTTTCCAGGCCCGGCAAGGCCTGCCGCAGTTTATTTCGCGATGTGAAAGAAGGTTTCGATGCCCGACAGGTCGATAAGTGGTATTTTTCCGGGCGACTGCGATCGTGCGGCGGCTGTGCCGCGCCGGCGACAGAGGGTCGCCATCGGGTAGTCGGGACAAGATCTAAAACATATAGGGGAAATCAATGTCTGCAGGCAAATCCAAGATCATCTACACGCTCACGGACGAAGCGCCGCTGCTCGCGACGTGCGCCTTCCTCCCGATCATCCGCACCTTCACCGGTCCTGCAGGCGTCGAGGTCGAGAAGGCCGACATCTCCGTGTCGGCGCGCGTGCTCGCCGAGTTCCCCGAATACCTGAGCGAAGACCAGCGCGTCCCCGACACGCTCGCCGAGCTTGGCCGCCTGACCCTCGAGCCCGACACCAACATCATCAAGCTGCCCAACATCAGCGCCTCGGTCGCCCAGCTCAAGGCCTGCGTCAAGGAGCTCCAGGAGAAGGGCTACAAGATCCCCGACTACCCCGAGGACCCCAAGACCGACGAGGAGAAGGCGCTGCGCGCCCGCTTCGGCAAGTGCCTCGGCTCCGCGGTCAACCCGGTGCTGCGCGAGGGCAACTCCGACCGCCGCGCGCCCGCCGCGGTCAAGAACTTCGCCAAGAAGCACCCGCACTCGATGGGTGAATGGAAGCAGTGGTCGCAGACCCACGTCTCCCACATGCACCACGGCGACTTCTACCACGGCGAGAAGTCGATGACGCTCGACCGCGCACGCTCGGTCAAGATGGAGCTGATCACCAAGTCGGGCAAGGCCGTCGTGCTCAAGCCGAGGACCGACCTGCTCGACGGCGAGATCATCGACTCGATGTTCATGAGCAAGAAGGCGCTGTGCGAGTTCTACGAGAAGGAGCTCGACGACTGCCGCGAGGCGGGCATCCTGTTCTCGCTGCACGTGAAGGCGACGATGATGAAGGTCTCGCACCCGATCGTCTTCGGCCACTGCGTCAAGATCTACTACAAGGACGCCTTCGCCAAGCACGGCAAGCTGTTCGACGAGCTCGGCATCAACGTCAACAACGGCATGGTCGACCTCTACGAGAAGATCAAGACCCTGCCCGAGTCCAAGCACGACGAGATCATCCGCGACCTGCACGCCTGCAACGAGCACCGCCCCGAGCTGGCCATGGTCGACTCGGCCAAGGGCATCACCAACTTCCACTCGCCCAACGACATCATCGTCGATGCGTCCATGCCGGCCATGATGCGCCAGGGCGGCAAGATGTGGGGTTCGGACGGCAAGCAGTACGACAGCAAGTGCGTGATGCCGGAGTCGACCTTCGCCCGCATCTACCAGGAGATGATCAACTTCTGCAAATGGCACGGCAACTTCGACCCGCGCACCATGGGCACGGTGCCGAACGTCGGCCTGATGGCGCAGAAGGCCGAGGAGTACGGCTCGCACGACAAGACCTTCGAGATCACCGAGGACGGCGTCGCCAACATCACCGACCTCGCCACCGGCGAAGTGCTGCTGAGCCAGAACGTGGAAGCCGGCGACATCTGGCGCATGTGCCAGGTCAAGGACGCGCCGATCCGCGACTGGGTCAAGCTCGCCGTCACCCGCGCGCGCAACTCGGGCATGCCGGCGATCTTCTGGCTCGACCCGTATCGTCCGCACGAGAACGAGCTGATCAAGAAGGTCAAGGTTTACCTCAAGGATCACGACACCAGCGGCCTCGACATCCAGATCATGAGCCAGGTGCGTGCGATGCGTTTCACGCTCGAGCGCGTGGCGCGCGGCCTGGACACCATCTCGGTGACCGGCAACATCCTGCGCGACTACCTGACCGACCTGTTCCCGATCATGGAGCTGGGCACCTCGGCCAAGATGCTGTCGATCGTGCCGCTGATGAACGGCGGCGGCATGTACGAGACCGGCGCCGGTGGTTCGGCGCCCAAGCACGTGCAGCAGCTGGTGCAGGAGAACCACCTGCGCTGGGATTCGCTCGGCGAGTTCCTGGCCCTGGCGGTGTCGCTGGAGGACCTCGGCATCAAGACCGGCAACGTGCGCGCCAAGCTGCTCGCCAAGACCCTGGACGAGGCCACCGGCCGCCTGCTCGACGAGAACAAGTCGCCCTCGCCCAAGACCGGCCAGCTCGACAACCGCGGCAGCCAGTTCTATCTGGCGCTGTTCTGGGCCGAGCGCCTGGCCGCGCAGACCGAGGACGCCGAGCTGGCGGGCAAGTTCGCTCCGCTCGCCAAGGCGCTGCGCGAGAACGAAGGCAAGATCGTCGAAGAGCTGGCCGTCGTGCAGGGCAAGCCTGCCGACATCGGCGGCTACTACAAGGCCGATGCCGAGAAGACCAAGGCCATCATGCGCCCGAGCGCCACGCTCAACGCCATCCTGAAGGGCGCGCGCGCCGCCTGAGGCGGCTGACGTGCCGCCGGCCAGCGCCCGGCGGCCGGTGAACCCGAAAAGGGGCAGATCGACGAATGCGTCGGCCTGCCCCTTTTTCTTGTCCGCACGCAAGGCAAGGGTATGCACGATCGCCGCCGGGTGCCTACCATGACATCATCGCCTTACGAGGACAGGCCGATGGCCGATTTCAGGAAGCTCCGCGTGATGATCTCCAGCCGCTGCGCGTCCACAGTGCGCCGTGGGGATTCACGGGTTTCGATGACCATCGTCCGTACGCGGCTGAAGCGCGAACTCGAAGCGGAAAGCCTCTGCGGCGAGCCGCTTTTCGAGGTGTGGATCTCCGACGATGCGCCGGATCAATCGCAGGGCGATCTGGAGACCGCGTGGGAGAAATCGCTCGAGGAGGTGCGCAAGGCCGACATCGTCCTGGTGCTTTACACCGGCGAGGCGGGCTGGGCGCCCGCACGCGGCCTCGGCGTGTGCCATGCGGAGTTTCAGCAGGCTTGGAACGATGGGCCGGCTCGACTCAAGGTGGTGCGCATCGGCGACGTGGGCACGGCGCCCAAGGACGCCGCCGAGTTGAAGCGCGATCAGGCCTTCCAGGCCTATTTCGACGACCTCAATCCCACCTCGCCGGCCGCTTCCGACGTCGACGCCATCGTCGCGCGCAGCCGCGAGGCCTTGCGCGAGGCGGTGGCCGGCCTGGTCAAGCTGGGTGGACGCGAGGCACGCAAGGGGCGTTTCGCCTACGGCGCCCCGCTCGACTGGAGCCGGCTCGATTTCGGCCACCGCAAGAAGGCGATGGAAGACGCGCTCGGTGGGGGGCTCGCCGAGTTCGGCGCAGTCGAATCCAGCGGGGGCTGGTTGTGGCCTCTGGGCGAAACCTCGATTCTAACCATATGTCATGGCCTGCCAGGAGGCTTCGGCGTGGCGGCCGCCCGGGAAATGGTGGGCCAGCCCTTTCTCCACGACCATATGTTCCTCGTCAGGGCACTCGGCGAACGGGAAGCACCGGCCGGTCCGCTGCATCTGGTCGCCTGCCTGAAAGGCATCACCGAGAGCCAGGCGATGCGCCAGCTGGGCTTCCCGGATGCGACCATCGTCGCGGCGCCCTTCGGTGTCTATGTGTCCGACCCAGTGCAGAAGATCCAGATGATCTTCCTCGCCAACTGCCGCGATCTGACCACGACCCGCAATGCCCTCTGTCGCCTGGCCGAGTGGCTGAGCGCCACCGGCGAGGCGGCGAACCTGGCGCGCCGTGCGCTTGGCCGGCGCAGGGTCGTGCAGGTCATCCTCGATGTGCAGGGCGACTGAGATCACCCGAACGATAGGGAAGCACGATGTCGTCCGCGCTTGCCGGCCTTTATGAACGCAGCGGTCGCAGTCCGCCGGCCGCGCTGGCGGACTGGGAGGACCGCGTCGATGGCTGGTGCGATGCCTATCTCCAGGCCTTCCCCGATGCCGGGCTGTCGGAGATCAACCTCGATCTCGCCGTGTTCCAGTTCGACCATGTGAGCGAACGGGTCACGCTCGCCTATGCGCTGTCGGTCGAGCCGCTCATGCGCCGCGATAGCGGACGCATGCGCGGCTTTCCCGACGTCAATGCCTCGGTGCGCCGCGTCCTCGGGGATCGCGCCTTCGTCGCGGACAAGGGGCATTTCCTCGGTCACGCCAGCGGAGGCATCCTCGACATCAACCTGTTCCCGCAGCGGCGCGAGCTGAACCGTGGCTGGTCCGAGGAAGGCAAGCGCTTCCGCAGCATGGAGCGATACGTCGCCGAGCACCCCGGGACCTTCTTCTACCATCGCCCTTCGTACCGCGATCAGACGTGGATACCCGCCACGCTGGAATACGGGGTCCTGGTCGATGGGGAGCGTTGGTGGGTGGACCGGTTCAGGAACGTCTGAGCGCTGCGCCTGGCATGCAGGCTCCGCGCTAGCGCGCCGGCAGCACGATCGCCCCGGGAGCGAACCAGAGCTCGTAGTGGCGTGCGCGGATCGAGCCGCTGCTGCCATAGAGCGTGCTGAAATCCTCCAGGCTCGGCTTGGGCGACTGCAGCAGCCCGGCGAGCGTGCGCACCAGCGCTTCGCCGTCCTGGCGGCATTCCTCGGTGCGGAAGCAGCGCAGCATGCTGCGCGTGGGCGCGGCCTTGACGAGCACGATGCCGGGCAGCTCGAGCGCGGCGTCGCCGATGCGTACGCTGCGCAGGCGCGTCTCCAGCGCCTCGGCGGCCTTGCGCTGGCTCTCCTCGGCGATGTAGATCCACATCCGCGGCGCGAGCGTGCCGGGCGGGGGGGCGGGCGCAGCGGACAGCGGCGGGGCGGCCTGCTGCACGGCGATGTTGGAGAGATTGCTGACCTGGGCGCGCAGCTCGGACTTGGCCTCGGTGAGGCTGCGCTGCACCGCCTGCCCGTCGCCGCTCGCCGGGGCGTTGGCCGCGGTAGTGGCGCGTTCGAGCTCGTCGACCACGCTGGCGAGCGCGGTGGCCGACTGCCGCGCCTCCTTCGCCACCGCCTCGGCCGCGGCGCGTGCGGCGGCTTCGGCCTCGCGCGCCTCGACCAGGGCCTCGAGCTGGCGCACGACCTCGTCGCGCGCGGTGAGCGCGAGCTCGCGCTCGCCTTCGGCGACCCGGCGCGCGTCCTCGGCGATGCGCGACTGCTGCCAGGCCAGCCCG
>NZ_AMXF01000193.1 GCF_000310225.1 Thauera phenylacetica B4P | reverse complement strand
CCGGCGCTGCGCCCCGGGGCGCTCGTCGGGCGCCGGCGGGGGCAAGCGGCGCAGCAGGCTCGCGCAGCTCGGTACGGCCATGGTCGCAGGCTCCGGGCGGGCGGGCGCTTCAGCCCGCGTACCGGCGCGCGGCGGCGTACATCGCGCGCACGTTCTCGACCGGGGTCTCGTCGGGAATGCCGAATGCGGCGTCCAGGATCAGCTTGCCGCCCTTGTTCCAGACCTTGTCCACCAGATGCTTGACCGCGGCATCGACCTCTTCCGGCCGTCCGGTCGTCAGCAGCGACGGCGACAGGTTGCCGCGCAGCGCGACCACGTCGCCCAACACCTCGTGTGCCCTGACCATGTCGGTGCGCTCGAACCAGTAGATGCACTTGCCGGCGGGGATGTCGCGGATCGTCTCCAGGCGCTTCGTGCAGTCCGCCTCCCACAGCGGCATCGGGATCAGGTCGGCGTCGATCAGGCCGAGCAGCATCCTGCGGAACGGCGGCCACCAGAAGGTCTGGAACTGCTTGTCCGACATGAAGGCGTCGGGCGCCCAGTGGATCGGGATCATCACGATCGGATGGCCGGAGGCCCGCGCGGTCGCGATGGTCTGCCGGGTCAGGAAGATCGAGGCCTTGTCGAGCAATTCGAGCAGCTTGTCCTTCTTGCGGTAGAGATCCTTCATCATCCCGGTGGCGCCACGGAAGTAGTCGGCGATGAAGTCGTACGGCGAGACGGCGTTGACGCCGTTGATCAGCGGGAAGCCCTGGGCCTTGATGCGCGCGTTGAAGTCGGCGGCGTGACCGGCAAACGTCTCCACCTCTTCCGCGGCACGGATGATGCGCTCGAAGCTGGCGCGCACCTCCGGCTTGGCGAACGGGCGGATGCCGTTGATGAGGCGGAAGTAATGCAGGCCGGGGAAGATCGGCAGTTGGTCGATGCCCTCGAAGGCACTTGCCACCCGCGGAAGGTACTTGTGCAGATAGAAGCCGGTCGGATCGAACAGGAACTCGTCGTACTCGTCGGCCAACATGTATTCCCGATCGAGGTACTGGAAGGGCTGGTTCTCGTCGACGCCATGGCCAGGCCACTGAAGCTGCTTGAAGCCGATCGCCTCCAACGAGCGCCCGGAAGCCACCGCCGCCACAATCGGAGCGCAGGCGTCGGGTTCGAACTCGAGCACCGCGCGCTCGGCCAGTTCCTTGGTCTTTTCGTAGTCGTACATCAGCTCCTTGCAGCTGATGCCTCCGTACTTCTTGGCAAGCCAGAAGGTGGCGTAGAACGCGGTCGGCATGCGGTCGGGCTGCTTCAGTGCGACGCAGTCGAGGATGCGCTGCCAGCGCACGTCGTGGGCCGCCTGGGCGACGGCATTCGGCTGGATCGGCGCGTTCATGCCGCCACCCGCAGCCATCTGTTGCAGAGGTTGACCGCTTCCACCGCATTGACGCCGAAGGCATCCGCACCGGTATAGGCACGCACGGCCTCGTCGATCTGGCCACCACCGACCATGATCTTGAACTGGCTGCGCAGCCCCTCCCTCTCGAACGCCTCGACCGTCTCCTTCATCGAGTCGAACGCCAGGGTCAGAAAGCCCGACAAGGCGACGACGTCGGGCTTGAAGCTGCGCACCTCGTCGATGAACGTCGCCACCGGCACGTCGATACCGATGTCGCGCACCTCGTAGCCGTTGATGTCGAGCATGAAGCTGACGATGTTCTTGCCGATGTCGTGGAGGTCGCCATGCACCGTGCCCACCAGCACCCGGCCCAGCTTCTTCGCGCCGCCGCCCTCGCCGTCCGCCAGCAGCGGCTTGGCGATCGCCCCGACCTGGTCGAGCATTTCGCCGGCGAGGACCAACTCGGGGAGAAAGTATTCGCCCTCCTCGAAACGCTTGCCGACAATATCCATCGCCATGCGGCACAGCTCGAGCACGCGCAGCGGATCCTTCGTGTCTTCGAACAGCATCCGGTTGGCGAGCGCCAGCGCGTCATCCTCGTTCATGTCGGCGAGCCAGGCGACCAGATCGCGCTCGTCGCCCTCCAGGCCGCTCAGGATTTCCTCGATATCCATGCTTGTCTCCTCCTTTGGTTCGTGCGCGGATCGTCAGCCTGACGTCCCGCCAGCATTTTTCTGCTTCGGTGCCCCACGATTCCTCGGACAGCACGACCACCCGGGACCAGACTCGCGTCGATCTCCAGCACATCGCGCCATGGAGATGGAGGAATCGCTCGATGGCTCGTACAAGGCTTTTCCAGTGAAGCGGATAGCGGACCTGGCGATGAATGAACAGTTATTCAGTTACCGCAGTATAGTGAAGCTTCACCGGTTGTCCACTCCCCGTTTACCCCTGACCGCCCGATGTCCGGACCGTGTCCGCGGCGCGCCCTCACCCGAGGAGCGGACAGGCGCGCTCGATCACGCGTACGAGCAGCGGCGACGGCACCGTGATCGCGATATGGGCGTGGATGCGATGCCCCTCATCGCCTGTCGCAAGCCCGGCGCACCGGCACCGACGCCGATGTGGAGTCGGTGCGTCCGGCCCAGTCGCACTCGACCGGGTCACCCGCAGTCACTGCATCGGCACCGCATTCGCAGCGCGGCGCGAGCTCGGGGCCTTCAGGCGCGTCCGGCAGAGGTGGACTGATCGGGGGTCGCAGGTCTGGCGCTCACTCGCTCACCCTTCCGCGCGCGGCCTTCACCGACGACCGCCGCGCCTTGCCCTCCAGCCTGCGGGTGACCGAGGCGCGCGTCGGTCGCGTCGGGCGGCGGTCCTTCGGCGGGGCCGCGACGCGCTCGATCAGCTCCTCCAGCCGGCGCAGCGCCTCGGCGCGGTTCTTCTCCAGGCTGCGGAACTTCTGTGCCTTGATGATCACGACGCCGTCCTTGCTGATGCGCTGGTCGCGCAGCTGCAGCAGCCGCGCCCGGATCTCCTCGGGCAGGCTGGAGGCGGCGATGTCGAAGCGCAGATGCACCGCGCTCGACACCTTGTTGACGTTCTGGCCGCCGGCACCCTGGGCGCGGATCGCGGTGATCTCGACCTCATCGGGGGAGAGCGTCCAGTGCGGCGTCATCGCTCCATCCCTCCCGGTCGAGCTTCAGACACCACGCGCCGCCGCCAGGCACTTCGGCAGCTGTGCCTTCGACGCGCGCTGGATGCGACACAGCAGCGCCACCGACACCTGCGCCACCTGGTGGCGCAGGCGCAGCTCGTCTTCGAGCCGAAGCAGCAGGCTGGCCGCCATCTCGGCGTCGGCGAGCGCGCGGTGGAAGCGGCCGGCGACCGGCAGCCGGGCGTACTCGACCAGCGCGCCGAGCCGGTGGCTGGGGGCGAGCGGGAACAGGCGGCGCGACAGCAGCAGCGAGCACACGAAGTCCTGCGCGCGCGTGCGCTCGATGCGGGCGAGCTCCGCGTCCCAGAACTTCGCATCGAACGCGGCGTTGTGCGCGACCATGGGGATGCCGCCGACGAAGTCCGCGACCTCGCGCATCACCTGCGCGGCAGGCGGTGCGCTGCGGATCATCGCGTTGGAGATCCCGGTCAGCGATTCGATGTAGGCCGGGATGCGCACGCCCGCGTTCATCAGGCTCTGGTAGCGATCCACCACTCGCCCGTCCTGCACGATCACCGCGGCGACCTCGGTCGCGCGGTCGCCCTGCGCGGGCGACAGCCCCGTGGTCTCGAAGTCGATCACCGCCACCGCTTCCATGCTCGCGCCCTCCCCGTCTATTTCGGCCAGGCCTGAAGGCGGCAGGCGTCGCAATCTTCCCAGGGCAGGCAGTCGCACACCCGCGGCAGCGCCACGTAGCGGCTCCCCACCTGCACCTTGGCCTCGGCGCTTGCCGACGCCGCCCGCCGGGACGCCGGGGCCGGCGCTGCCGCAGCCGAGGCATCGTGCGGCGCCGGCTGCCAGCGGGCGAACACCGCCGGATCGAGGCTGCCATCGATATACCAGCGCTTGCGCGCGGCGTCCCAGCGCGCGCCGAGCTTCTTGGCCTGGTCCTTTTCGGCGAAGGGCACCTTCAGGTCGTGTCGCATGGGGTCACCGGGTGGGAGCTTGGGGGCCGACAGGGTCGGCCCCGGCAGCGAGGATGGGAACGGGAACGGGCGCCCTCCGGCGCAACGTAGACGCAAAAAAGCCCCTTTGTGGATCAGGGGCTTCAGTGCCTTGGCGGAGACGGAGGGATTCGAACCCTCGATGCGAGTTTTAGCCCGCATGCTCCCTTAGCAGGGGAGTGCCTTCGACCTCTCGGCCACGTCTCCATCAGGAAGGCGCGATCATAGCGAGTTCGTGACTGCCGGTCAAACGTTGATCGGACGCACCTATGCGGCGGCGCACCACCTTGCGGGCGAGCGCCGCCCGGCACCCGCTCGCAGCGCCGATCGCCGCTGCAAGGACCGCCACGCGATCGCCCTGCGCACAGCAGCTCGCAACCCGCCGCGTCGGATGCGTTCGGGGTTTCGTACCGAGGCGACACCGAACTTCTGAACTATCCGTGCCATCGTCCTATCCAAAACTCAGGTGAATAAGGTTCGCGGTGTTGGCCAAGGCGTGAAATTTTGCTCGCCGGATTGAAACAAAATCAACAAGACGCCTTTTTAATGCTTTTTTTGGTAAATACGCCAAAATCTATTTTGTATGTAGCGCGGATACTAACCTATACTGCATGCGTTCTATGACCTTAGTCATAGGCAGGATCCTGTCCGCATCGAATCCGGGGTGGCCCGGAGCCATGCAAACTCGAGGAAATCTCCATGAAAGCAAATGAAAAGCTGGATGTACGTGAAATTCGCCGCAAGCTCGGCCTGAACCAGTCGCAGTTCTGGTCCAAGATCGGCGTGACCCAGAGCGGCGGCTCCCGCTACGAGAGCGGCCGCAACATTCCCCGCCCGGTGCAGGCCTTGCTGCGTCTGGTCCACGTCGAGCAGATCGACATCAACAAGGTCAAGCGCGACGACGTCGAGGTCGCCGAGTACCTCAAGACGACCAACCCCGAGCTCTACAAGACCCTCAAGAAGGAAGCACGCGCCAAGCGCAAGGAGCGCTGAGCGCATGCCGCGCGCAATCAAGGGCTGACGCGTACCGTCAGCCCTTTTTTTCGGGCGCGCCCGGCGATCGCCTCGAGCTCATCCACCGTCAGCGTCGAGATCCGCGGCGCCTCCGGCTGCATCGACGGCCGCGCCACGCCGTACAGCAGCACCCCGCGCAGGCGCTCGGTGCCGGCGGCTTCGAGCAGCGCCAGCCAGGCGTCGATGTCCGCGCTCGACGGCAGCGCACCGTCCCAGCGGAACATACAGGTCTGCACCCAGGTCGGGCACAGCGCTGCGCAGCGTGCCAGGTTGCGCGCCACCGCCGCGGGTTCGAGCCGCACCCCGTTGATGCGCTCGATCGCCTCGGCGCTGCCGCCGTCCACCTTGAACCACACCTCGCCGCCGGCGTCGCCCAGGCGGCGCACGCCCTCCTGCACACGCGCCTGCGCGAGCAGGCTGCCGTTGGTGATCAGGCGCACCGGCACGGCCAGCGGCGACAGGCCGAACTCGTCGCGCAGCCGCAGCACCAGCGCGACCGCCTCGGGGAAGACTGCGGCGCTGGTCGCCTCGCCATTTCCCGAGAAGGCGATGTCGCGGATCACCCGCGCGCCCTCGGGCACGTGGCGCGCCATCCAGCTGCCGTGGATCAGGTCGGCGAGAAAGCCGCGCAGCTCCCCCTCGAGCCGGGCCAGGTCGATCTCCGGCGCCTTGCCGCGCACCAGCTCGGGCACCTGGCAGTAGGCGCAATGCCAGTTGCAGGCGTTGTTCGGGTTCAGGTTGATGCCGATCGACACCCCGCCGGCGCGGCGCGACAGCACCGGATAGACGTAGGTCAGCCCGGCGAGGTCGCGATCGTGGTTGCGCACCGTCAGGGGCGCGGACGCGCCGAGCGGCCGCCCTTGGGAAGAATTCATCGTTTGTTCAACCACTTGCGGAAAATACGCGGGATCGGTGCAGGCGCCCCGGTGCTATACTCCGCTGCCTTTCCAGAGAGACCCGCCATGCGCATCACCCGCCGCCTCGAATTCGACGCCGGACACCGGATTCCGGACCACGCCAGCCAGTGCCGGCATCTGCACGGCCACCGCTACGCGCTGGAGGTGACGCTGTCGGGCGACATCATCAAGGCCGACGGTGTGCCGGTCAACGGCATGGTGATGGACTTCGCCGACGTGAAGCGCATCGCCAACGAATACGTCGTCGGTCCCTGGGACCACGCCTTCCTGGCCTATCGCGGCGACCACCTGGTGCTCGACATGCTGGCCGCGATCCCCGGCCACAAGACCGTGGTGCTCGATGTCGTCCCCACCGCCGAGAACCTCGCCGCCGAGGCCTTCCGCATCCTCGACCCGGCCTACCGCGACACCTACGGCAACCACCTCAGGCTCGAGCGCGTGCGCCTCTACGAGACCCCCAACTGCTGGGCCGACGCCCTGCGCGACTGAGCCGCGCCTCACGCCTCAGCAAGCATAGCTGCGCAGCCGCAGCGAGAACTCCTGCAGCTGGCGGATGCCGCTGCGCTCGGCGCGTGTCACCCAGTCCTGCAGCTGCGCGAGCAGCTGGTCGCGGCTGGCATTCGAGCGCGACCACAGCGCGGCAAGTTCGTCGCGCATCGCCACCACGGTACGCAGCGCAGGGCTGCCCTCGACCGCCTGCTCCAGCTGCCTGCGCTGGGCCTCGTCCAGCCCGCGCAGCTCGCCACCCAGCACCCAGCGCCGCAGCCGGCGCGCGCTCAGCGCCAGACCGTGCGCCTCGCGCAGCCGCCGCGCCTCGTCGGCAAAAACCTCGCCCAGCGAGCGCACATAGCGCGTCATCACGTCGTAGCGGTGGGTCACGATCGCCTGCAAGGTGTCGAGATCGGGCACCGCCTTGGCCTCGCCGAACCTGGGCCGGGGGATCGTCTTCCTGACCTTCGCCAGGCCGAGCAGCTCGAGCACGCGGATGTACATCCAGCCGATGTCGAACTCGTACCACTTCGCGGACAGCTTGGCCGAGGTTGCGAAGCTGTGGTGGTTGTTGTGCAACTCCTCGCCGCCGATCAGGATGCCCCAGGGCAGGAGGTTGCGCGAGGCGTCGTCGCAATCGTAGTTGCGGTAGCCCCAGAAGTGCCCCACGCCATTGACCACCCCCGCCGCCCAGAACGGGATCCACGCCATCTGCACCGCCCAGATCGTCAACCCGAGCGCGCCGAAGGCGACGAGATCGACCACCAGCATGACGGCGACGCCGAGGACGGAGTGGCGGTAGACCTTGCACTCGAGCCAGTCGTCGGGCGTGCCATGCCCGTAGCGCTGCAGGGTCTCGGCGTTCTTCGCCTCGGCGCGGTAGAGCTCCGCGCCCTCCCACAGCACCTTTCGCAAACCGCGCGTCTGCGGGCTGTGCGGGTCCTCCACGGTCTCGCACTTGGCGTGGTGCTTGCGGTGGATCGCCACCCACTCCCTGGTCACCATGCCGGTGGTCAGCCACAGCCAGAGGCGGAAGAAGTGGCTGGGCAGCGCATGCAGCTCGAGCGCGCGGTGGGCCTGATGGCGGTGCAGGAAGACGGTGACGGCGACGATGGTGACGTGGGTGAGCGCGAGGGCCACCACCACGTAGCCCCACCAGGGGAGATCGAACAAACCGTTGTACATGCGCGGAAACGTCCGGAAGAAGTGAGCAGCGCCCCGATTCTACGCAGGCCCGCTCGGAATTGGACCAGGTCCGGGAACTGTTACCACACCCCATCACGGCAAGGGTCATTCCAGCTTCGCTTTCGCGCCTGCCGGCGCTCCTACAAGAACCACCACGGCTCCGGTTTAATGTAGGAGCGGCGGCAGCCGCGAATGCGCCCTG